>NZ_CP012070.1:1281916-1602395 GCF_001189535.1 Arsenicicoccus sp. oral taxon 190 | reverse complement strand
CGAGCACGCCATACGCGAGGATCAGGTAGACCGGCTTGCCGAGGAACATCATCAGCATGGGCGGGAAGGTCAGCCACAGGATGTACCACCGGTAGTACCTGCCGCCGGTGCGGGTGTCGGGGTGGCCCGACGGCAGGCCCTTGAGGTTGCCGACGAAGTCGGCGAACATCAGCGACACGCCGTTCCACACGCCGACCAGCGAGGACATCGCCGCGCCGAAGAAGCCGACGAGGAAGACCTTGCCGGCGAAGGGGCCGTAGCGCTTGTCGAGGACGTCGGCGACCGACAGCAGACCCTTGTCGTCGCTGGCGATCTTCATGGAGTACATCAGCTCGGCGCCGACGACCAGGGTGGCCAGCACGAAGATGCCGGTCACGACATACGCCACCGTGTTGTCGATGCGCATGACCTTCATGAATCGCGGGGTGTCCCAGCCCTTCTCGCGCAGCCAGTAGCCGTAGGCCGCGAGGGTGATGGTGCCGCCGACCCCGCCCGCGAGGGACAGGACGTTGACCAGGCCGCCGTCCGGGATCCACGGCTTGAGGCCGGCGAGGATGTCGAGCAGGTTGGGCAGCGTGATGATCGCGGCGCCGACCATGGCCACGAACATGATCCCCACGAAGGCCGCCATGACCTTCTCGAAGATCTCGAAATGGTGGAACCACACCAACGCCAGACCGACCAACCCGGAGATGATCCCCCACCACGTGATGCTCAGCGCAGGGAAGAGCGCGTTGAGCGGCAGGCCGGTCCCCGCCATCGCCGCGGAGCCGTAGACGAAGCCCCAGATGACGATGTAGGGCGCGTAGTACCAGCTCGTCCAGCGCCCCAGCGAGCGCCACCCCTCGAACATCGTGCGCCCGGTCGCGAGGCTGTAGCGGCCCGCCCCCTCCACCAGGACGATCTTCATGATGCAGCCGACGATCACGCACCACAGCAGGCCGTAGCCGAACTTGCTGCCGGCGATCAGGGTGGCGACCAGGTCGGCGGCACCCACGCCCGTCGCGGCCACGATCAGGCCGGGGCCGATGATCTTCCACCGCGGCGGGTGGGCGGCATCGGCATCTCGGACGGCGGTGTCTCGACTCATGCGCGGGAGTATGCCGGACCGCCCGCCGCCTGGCGAGGCCGCCCGGCTGCGCGGCCTCCGCCATGCGGGGTCAGCCGTGGTGGGGTCAGCCGCGGGGGTCAGCCGCGGCGGATCAGCTTGTGCGGCGCGGCCTGGGCCTGCGGCTTGATCACGAGACGGTCGATGTTGACGTGGGCGGGGCGGGTCGCGACATACGCGATCGCGTCCGCGACGTCCTCGGCCACGAGCGGCTCGGCGACCCCCTCGTAGACCTTGTCGGCCGCCGCCTGGTCACCGCCGAGGCGCACCAGCGAGAACTCCTCGGTGTGCACCAGGCCGGGGTCGATCTCGCAGACCCGGATGCCGTCCTCGACGGCCTCCAGCCGCAGCGTCTCCGCGATGACGGTCTCGGCGTGCTTGGCGGCGCAGTATCCCGCGCCGCCTTCGTAGACCCCGAGGCCCGCGATCGACGAGACGACGACGACCATGCCGCCCTTGACCTGGGTGAGGGCCGGCAGCAGGGCCTTGGTGACCTGCAGGGCGCCGATGACGTTGGAGTCGTACATCTGTCGCCACTTGTCGACGACGGCGTCGGCGATCCGCTCGGTGCCGAGAGCGCCGCCGGCGTTGTTGACGAGGACGTCGAGGCGGTCGCCCACCTCTGCGGCGAGGCGCTGCACGTCCTCCTCGCTGGACACGTCGCAGGTGACGGCGCGGCCGTCGATCTCCCGGGCCAGCTGCTCGATCCGCTCGGTGCGGCGAGCCGCGCAGATCACCTCGAAACCCTCCTGGGCGAGGCGGCGGGCGGTGGCCTCGCCGATGCCGCTGGAGGCTCCGGTGACGACGGCCAGGGGACGGGTGGTGATCGCGTCGGTCATGCCTGCCATCTTGCCCGATTGGTCACCAATCGAGATTTTGATCGTTCATGAAGGCCATGAAGTCTCCATTGGTGACCAATGACCTGGTCGTCAGGCGCCCACGCACTCCTAGGCGGCCGGCGTCTTGGGGGTAACGCTGAGCTGGCCGCCGAGTGCGTCAATGACCTTAGCGGTGGTCTGGAAGGACGGGTTACCCGTGGTGCTGAGCGACTTGTACAGCGACTCTCGGCCGACGCCGGCGCTGCTGGCGACCTCGGCCATACCCTTGGCCTTGGCGATGTCTCCGAGGGCCGCCTGCAGGAGAGCCGGGTCGCCGCTGCGAGCCGCCTCATCGAGGTAGGCCAGCATGTCCTCGGTCGTCTCAAGGTAGGCGCTGGCATCCCAGAGGTTGATCGTCACGGCCATTGCTGTTCCTCTCGGATCTCGGCGGCCAAGGACTTGGCCTTGCTGATGTCGGCGCCCTGAGTGGACTTGTCGCCCGGCCTCGAGGGGGACCGTGCGGCGCACCTCGCCGGGCTAGATGTGTCCAACGAGGTAGACAGGCAGCGTCGGCCTCTTCGTCTTGACACAACTGCACATTCCGCCTTTGCATGCTGCTCACGGCAGCTGCCCTGACGGCCCTGTCATGCCCCGCTACGCACGTCGCGTCGACCACCGGCATCATCAGGGCTCGGCGGAGCCGTGGGGAACGTCGCTGTTCGGCCACCTGCGACGTGAGCGCGGCTTTGGACACCGCCCGCAACGCCGCACACGACGCGAGCCACCACCTCTGCGAGGTCCGACGAGTCCTCAGCGGCCCCGGCATACGAGACTGCCCGCGGCGCAGGGGGTCACAGAGTCTGCGAGGCTGCGCCCAGCAGGGCGATCAGACCGAACAAGAAGACTGCCGGGTTGCGTCGAAGCGGCAACCCTCCGACCACGGTGACGCCGAGGCTGACCATCCACACCAGGGCGCTCACGACCGAGAGGAACCAAGCTAGGTCCGAGTGGCGAGGGTCGAGAGCCGCAAGGGCGAACCCCGCGCTCAACGCGAGCACGACCACAGTCGTGACATGCCAGCAGAAGTACGCCATCCCTCTCGTCTGCTCAGGCAGCTCGGCCGATGCCAGCAGCGGCTTGACGACCTGGGGACCACCCACGAAAACGTGACCGATGACCGTCACGAGGCTCACCCCTGATGCGGTCCACGCCAGCCACACGCTCATGCGCCGAGTCTAGGTAGCGCCGCATCTGCCGAGGTAGACCCCCGGTTGGCACGCAACCGCTCCTGCCGCGCCTGTGCGTCCCTTTCGTCATCGGTCAGGTCCGCATGCCGCTCCCGTCCCGCCCCCCCGTCAGGACAGGGACCAGTCGGCGGGGTCGATCCGCCGCAGCCCCGGGATGCCGTCGAAGTCCACGTCCGGCGAGACGATCTCCTCGAACCCGGCCAGCAAGGCGGTCGCGGCGTTCACGGCGTCCCGCCCGCGGACGGGTGATCTCTCCATCAGCCGCGTCGCCTCGGCCCACACCGCCTCGTCGAACGCGTGCACGACGCAGGCCAGGCCAAGAGCGCGCGCCTCGGCGAGGGCGGACTCGCGCGAGGTCCGCCGCAGCCGGTGGAAGGTCACCTCCTGCAGCCCCTCCACGGAGACGTGCAGGCGGATGCGGCCAGCGTGAGCCGCAGCCAGCAGCTCGCGGCACTGCTCCTGGGCCGGGTGCGCCCCGCCCAGGGCCAGCAGGAAGGTGGCGGAGTCGGCGAACAGGGCCCTCACCGGGGGGCCTTCCTCAGCAGCTCGTCGTCCAGCTCCCGCTTGAACTCCCCCACGTCGAACGCAGGCTCGTCGCGCGGCTCAGCCGTGCGATCGAGGAGCCATCTCAGCGCCTCCTGCGCTCGGACGTCGACCTGCGGATAGGCCACGTCGATGGCGTGCCGGATCGCTGCACCGACGCTCTGGCCGGACTCCTCGGCCGCGCGCGCGACCCGGTCGTAGCGGTCCTGGTCGAGCAGGATCTGCAGGCGGCGTTCGAGCAGGGACATGCACACAGCCTACACATGCACATATACCCCATGGACCTGCACAGGAGGGCCTGTCGGTGGCCCGGACTATGGTCAGCCGTATGACGACGACCCCCTGGCCTGGCTCGGCCTCGATGCGCGACGCGGTGCGTGACCTGGCTCCGCTCGAGCGGGCGCTCGATGGGCGCGGACCGGCGGTATGCCCGGGCGGGGCGCCACCGGATCCGTCCGCGCCGGCGCCGGAGGGCACCGCGGTCGTCGTCGGCACGTCGGGCTCCACCGGCGCGCCCAAGCTGGCCGTCCTGTCGGCCGCGGCAGTCCGGGCGTCGGGGGAGGCCACGGCCGAGCACCTCGGTGGCCACGGTCAGTGGATGCTGGCCCTGCCACCCACGCACATCGCCGGGCTGCAGGTCCTCGCGCGATCACTGCTCGCCGGCCACTCCCCCGTCGCGCTCGACGACGGACCTTTCAGCGCAGACGGTTTCGCCGACGCCGCGGCACGGCTCTCGCCGGGGGTGCGGCACTACACGTCGCTCGTGCCAACCCAGCTGGTGCGGCTCCTGGCCTCACCCCGGGGGACGGCGGCCGCGGCGGCATACGATGCGATCCTCGTGGGCGGGGCTGCGCTCCCGGGCCCGGTGCACGAGCGGGCCCGCGCCGCGGGCCTGACGATCGTGCGCACCTATGGGATGAGCGAGACCTCCGGGGGCTGCGTATATGACGGGCGGCCCCTGTCCTGCGCCCGGGTGCGCCTCGACGAGGGGCGCATCGTGCTCGGTGGCGCGATGGTGGCCGACGGCTACCTCGGCGAGCCAGGCCTGACCGCACGGCAGTTCGTGACGGAGGACGGGGTGCGTTGGTTCCGGACCGACGACCTCGGCGCGCTCGCCGACGACGGCGCGCTCACCGTGCTCGGGCGCGCCGACGACGTCATCCTCACCGGCGGGCTCAAGGTCGCGCCGCGCGTCGTGGAGGACGCGATCCTGACGCACGTCCCCGAGGTCCGTGAGTGCGTCGTTGTCGGCGTCCCCGACCCCGAGTGGGGGCAGGTCGTCGGGGCGCTCCTGGTGGGAGCAGGCGGCGCGGGGGCCGACACCGGCTGGGACCTCGACCGGTTGCGCGAGAGTCTGCGCCCTCACCTCGCGGCCCACGCGCTGCCCCGGGTGGCGGCCGGCGCGGACGCCATACCGCTCAAAGGCCCGGGCAAGCCGGACCGGACCGCCGCGCGCCACCTCCTCGGGCCCTGAGGCTCACTCGCCGAGGAGCGCCAGGTCCAGGTCGAAGGCCAGGACGACAGCCTCGGCGAGCGCCCTCTCCTGGTCTCCGTAGAGGTAACCGATCGTCCGGCCGAGCGTCGAGGTCGGGACGGTGACTGTGTTGTCCAACGCTGCAGCACAGCCGTGGTCCAACCCGTTGCGGGGGCCGAGAGGGACCTCGCTGGAGAGCCCTTTGACCGTGGAGGTGATGGGGGCGACGGTGACCTTGGTCATGGCGGCGCGCGCCCCCTCTCGAGTCAGGACGAGTACGGGCCTGGTCTTGTCCAGGCGCGCCAGGCAGATCTCGCGCACAGGTCAGCCCTCGAGGCTGGCGTGACCCACCGTCCACGCCACGAGGCCATCCAGGTCGTCGGCAGGCCCCTGCTTACGCAGGACGTCCACGTCGGCCAGCGCCGCTTGACGACGCATCTCCCGCTCCACGGCTTGTGTGACGAGCGCGGCACGACTGGAGACAAGCCCCGCCGCCACGCTGCGGTCAAGGAAACCCACGACCTCGTCGGGGAGCCGGACAGCGATCTGCGTCGTCATGGTTCCACCATAGACCAGGAATCCCAGGTTGGGATGCAGAGTGCTCGACAGGCGCCCTCGGCCTCTCAGGGCTTGGGCGTCGGCTGGGCCGCCGGGGCCGGGAGCTGCAGCAGCGACGACTGGTTGGGAGGCACGACATACACCGTGTTGCCCTTGCCCGCCGCCTCCTTGAGCATGTCGATGTACTTGCTGGTGAGGACCTGCTCGTTGAGGCGGTTCTGGCACTGGGCGGGCGGGACCGGGACGACCTTGACCGAGTTGACCTCCTTGCCGGCGATCATCTCCTTGACCGTGGTCGACATGGCGCCGCAGCGGATGATCTGGTCCGAGTCGGACTGCGCCTGCGCCTCGGTCTTTACCTTCTCGGCGTTGATCTTGGCCGACTCCAGCTCGGCGCGCGCGGACTCGACCCGCGAGCGCGCCGTCTGGACCGCTGCCAACGACTGCTCGATCTCCTGCGGGTAACGGATGTCCCGCAGGTCCACCGAGTCGACGGTCACCCCGAGCCGGTCCCACCGCTGCTGCAGCTCCTTGGCGATGTCCGCGGACACCTGGGCGCGTCGCTGCCGCAGCTCGCCGGCCGTGTAGTGCACCGGCACGTCGCGGACGATCGAGCGCACGTCGACGTCCAGGGCCCGGCTGACCAGCCCCTCCTGGGTGCGGTAGGCCGAGTAGATCTCCCCCACCTTGGCCGGGACGATCGAGTAGCGCACCGTGATGTCGATCGCGGCGGTCGCGTTGTCCGTCGTCTGGGCGTTGATCGCCGGCCCGTCCGTCGCCCCCTGCTCCCCCGCCATCGTGATGACCTGGTTGCGCACGTCATACCGCACGATGTCGTTCCACGGCGCCTTCATCGAGAAGCCCGGGGTGGTGTCGACGCTCGCGACGGTCCCGCCCGGGGTGCGCTGCACGATCGCCTCCCCGACGTCCCGGGTGTAGAGCGTCGACAGGAAGCGGCACAGCGCACCCAGCCCGGTCAGCGCCCAGCCCACGACCGGGAGCAGCCAGCCCGGCGCCACCCGGGGCACGTCCAGGGGCGCCCGGCGCCGCTGCGCACGGGCCGCCGCCTCCCAGCGGTTGACCTCGGCGGGTGAGGAACCCGCCGGCTCTGCGCCGACCCCAGGCGCACCGGCTACCGGGTCTCCCCCCGGGCCGGACGCCCGCTCCGTCGCCCGGCCGGTCGACCGGCCCGCCACCGCACCACCTCTGGCGTGCCGACGATGGGCGGCGACGAGCAAGCCGATGCCCAGCGCGAGGAGGAGGATGCCGAGCACGAACGTGGCCATGGGACCGCACCGTCTGCGTCACCGACGACGCGACGGGACCGGCCACCACGGCCGGTCGACACGGATCCGACGATATGTCCGACCTGCGCGTTCCCGAGGCCGAGGGTCCCCTCGACGGCCTACCGGGACAGGGACTCCACCCGTTCGGGCGGACCCGCGCCGCGCGCCGTGACCCGTCGAGTGTCTCGATCACGAGAGAATGCTCCCATGGCCACGTTCTCCCAGTGGGTCGAGGGCGCTCGCCCGCGCACCCTGCCCGCAGCCCTCGCTCCCGTCGCCGTCGGCACCGGATCCGCCGCGGGGCTCGGCCACTGGGACGCCGCCCTCGCGCTGCTGGCCCTGCTCGTCGCGCTCTTCCTGCAGATCGGCGTCAACTACGCCAACGACTACAGCGACGGGATCCGCGGCACCGACGCCGAGCGGGTGGGACCGGTGCGGCTCGTGGGCCAGCGCCTCGCCCCACCCCTGCTGGTCAAGTACGCCGCCTTCGCCTGCTTCGGCCTCGCCTGCCTCGCCGGGCTCGCCCTGATGGGCCTGTCGGGGGTGACCTGGCTGCTGCTGCTCGGCGCGGCGGCGGTCCTGGCGGCGTGGTTCTACACCGGCGGCAGGCGGCCCTACGGCTACGCGGGCCTCGGCGAGGTCTTCGTCTTCGTGTTCTTCGGGCTCGTGGCCACCGTGTGCACGACCTACACCCAGGTCAAGACGGTCGATGCCGGGACCTGGGCGGGCGCCGTCGGCATCGGCTCGATCATCACGGCCGTCCTCGTCGCCAACAACCTGCGCGACCGCGCCGGGGACGAGGTGGCCGGCAAGCGGACCCTCGCCGTGCGTCTCGGCGACCGCAGCACGCGCTGGTTCTACGTCGCCCTGCTCGTGGCCGTCCCGGCGATCTGCACCGGGGTCGCCGCCTGGGCCGGCCACCTGTGGGCCCTGCTCGCGCTGCTGGGGCTCGCGCCCGCGATCCGACCCGTCCGCGCCGTGCTCACCGGTGCGACCGGCAAGGAGCTGGTCGCGGTGCTCGCCGCCACCGGTCTAGTGGCGCTGACCTACGGCGCGCTGCTCACGGTCGGCCTCGCCATCCGCTGACGCGGGACGGCACCGCAGCCGCGGTCAGGCCCGCGACAACCCGAGCCGCAGCCCGAAGCCCACGACGGCCGTCCCGGCGACGCCGTCGATCCAACGCTGCGCCGCCGGCCGCGCCAGCCAACCGCGCATCCGGTCCACCGCGAGGATCAGCAGGGCGAACCACACCATCCCCTCGGCGGTGTGCACCAACCCGAGCAGCGCGCCCACGAGCCCCGCCGAGTCGCCCTGCGGGATGAACTGCGGGAGCAGCGCGACGTAGAACGCCCCGACCTTGGGGTTCATCAGGTTGACCAGCAGCCCCTGTCGGAAGGCGGCCCAGGCCGTCGAGCCGGTCCGCACCGTCGCCTCGTCCGGCTGGTGCGACTCCCCGCGCCAGGCCGCGCGCAGCATCCCCACGCCGAGCCACAGCATGTATGCCGCTCCCCCGTATCGCACCACGGCGTAGGCCGTCGCCGAGGCGGTCAGCAGCGCCGACACCCCCACGGCTGCGGCCACGGCCCACACCAGCACGCCCGCGCTGATCCCGAGGGCTGCCGCGGCGGCGGCCCGGCGCCCCCGACGTGTGGCGGTGCGCAGCACCAGGGCCGTGTCCAGGCCCGGGGTGAGGGTCATGAGCCCCGCGACGACCGCGAACGACGCGACGGCGCCGGCGAGCGTCATGGCCGGCCGGTGTCCCGGCCTCGGGCCTCCGGCTCGCCCCCGCGGTCGCTGCCCGGGGCCTGCCGGCGCAGCTCGGCCTCCTCGGCCTCCTCGTCGGAGACCCGGTGGGCGCCGCGCTCCTCGGCGCGGGCGGCGCGCTCGTCCACCCGCGAGGCGATGCGGGCGCTGAACTCCTCGCGCGGTCCGCGCAGCGTCCACACCGACACGACCATGGAGAGCAGGCCGGCGGCGACGACCAGCGCGATGCCGCGCAGCCCGACCAGCCACAGGGCGATCAGGCAGCCGAAGAACAGCAGCAGCCGGAGCAGGGAGTAGCGCAGCCCAGGGTTCATCTCGGTCACATCCCGGAGTAGGAGTGCATGCCGGACATGAACTTGTTGACGACGAACGAGTTCATGACGATGCACAGGAAGCCGGCGAGCGCGATCCAGGTCGCCGAGCGGGTCTTCCACCCGGTGGTGGCCCGGGCGTGAAGGTAGGCGGCGTAGACCACCCAGATGATGAACGACCACACCTCCTTGGGGTCCCAGCCCCAGTAGCGGCCCCAGGCCTTCTCGGCCCAGATCGCGCCGGCGATGACGGTGAAGGTCCACAGCGGGAACGCCACGACGTGCAGGCCGTAGGCCATGCGGTCCAGGGCCCGCGAGCCGGGGACGGCGGCGAGCAGGGTCTGGCGCCACGCGCCGAGCGAGGCCCCGGCGCGCCGCCGGCGCTCGCTGGTGTCCTGCACGAGGTAGAGCACGCCCAGCGCGGCGCCGATCGCGAACATCGCGGTGGCGAGGATCGCGATCGACACGTGCACCACGAGCCAGTAGGACCGCAGCGACGGCATCAGCTGGCCGGCCTCGGTGTAGACCGACAGCGCCGGCCCCAGGATCAGCATGATCAGCGCGGTGACGAAGATCCCGAGCCAGCGCATGTCCCGGCGCAGCGACAGCACCACGTACACCACGGCGATGGCGGTCGACGCGGTGAGGAGGTACTCGTAGAGGTTGCCCCACGGGGGCCGCATCACGGACAGCGCGCGCAGCACCACCGCCGCGACGAGCAGCAGCGCCGCGAGGCGGGTCAGCGACAGGCCGATCCCCGCCGCGGGCCGCCGACCGGCGGCCGCAGCGTCGTCCCGGGCGGCGGTGTCGGTCCGGACCAGGGTGTCGGTGGTCCCGCCCGAGGCGGCGGCCACGGCGGTCGGGTGGGCGCTCGGCATACGGCCCTGCTCGTCGACCATGGCCCGGCTGCGGGTGCGGGCAAGGTCGACCGCGAAGGCGACGAAGGCCAGCCCCAGCACCACGAGCGCGGAGTAGACGCTGAGGTTGGAGAGGTCGGCGAGGGTCTGGGGGGTCATCGGACGGTCTCCTCGAGAGGGCGGGCGGGTGCAGCCAGGCCGAGCCGGGAGCAGAGCTCCGCGGTCAGGTCGTCGACGGCGTCACCGAGGCGGGGGTCCTCGCTCTTGGAGAGACCGGCCACCTCCAGCAGCCTACGTCCTTCGCGGTCGGTGACCCGCACGAAGGCGCGTCGGCGTCGGATCAGCAGCGACATGATCAGGCCGACGAGCACGAGCGCGGCGCCCGCGAGCGCCACCGGCTTGCCCGGGTCGTGGCGCACCGACAGGCCGGCGAAGCGCTTGTAGCCCTCGAAGGTCACCGAGCCGCGCCCGCCGGGCAGCTGCTGGGTCTCGCCGGGGCGCAGCGCGAGCCGGACCGGCAGGCCGGAGGCGGTCTTGGGCTGCTTCATGGCGGAGGTCTCGAGGGTGTAGACGGACTGTGGGCGCCCGTCGGGGAAGAGCGTCCCCTCCCACATCTCCAGCAGCAGCCCCGGCGCCGCGGGCGCCGGGAAGTCGCTCTGCGGCATCGCGCGCAGCCCGGCGTCGGAGATGGTCGGCGCGAACATCCCGAGGAAGCCCAGCTGCTTGCCCTCCGGCAGCGCGGACACCTTGACGGCGCCGGTGGACGTGTAGTTGTTGTCCTGCGGCCGGAAGACCGTCGCCTGGTCGTAGACCTGGCGCCCCTGGGCGTCCTTGACGACGATGACGGGCGCGTAGCCGTTGCCGAGCAGGTAGACCGAGGACTGGCCGAAGCTCAGCGGGTGGTTGACCTCGAGCCGCTGCGGCTTCTCGGGGGCGCCGGGCTCGGCGCGGGTGGTGGTGTCCGCCGCGAAGGACCGCGGCTGGCCGAACTGCTTGCCCTTGAGCTGGGTCTCGAACTCGACGGTCACCTTGTCGATGCGCACCGTGAACGGCGGCAGCGACTCCTCGTCCACCCACGGCCCCTTGGAGAAGGTGTCGTGCTGGCTGGTCGTGTTGGCGAAGGTCTCGCCCTCGGGCACGATCGCGTCGACGCGCCAGCCGAGCAGGTGGCCGACGGCGACCGCGACGATGACCACGAGCAGCGCCAGGTGGAAGAGCAGGTTGCCCGCCTCGCGCAGGTAGCCCCGCTCTCCCGACACCCCGTCGGTCAGCAGGCCGTATGCCGCGCGCCCGCCGTCCTCGTCGGTCGCCGTCCCGCGCGCCGCCGAGGCCCCGTCCCCGGTCTCCCGCCCGCCCGCGCGCACCCGGTAGCGGCGCTCGCGCAGCAGCTCCCGGGCGGTGGTGAGGGCGTGGGCGGGGTCGACGTCGCCGAGGTCGACCTGCCGGTGCTCGGGGAAGCGGTCCAGGCGCCGCGGGGCGCGCGGCGGCTGGGCGCGCAGCTCGCGCCACAGGATGCCGAGGCGCGGCACGACGCACCCGACCAGGGAGATGAAGAGGAGCAGGTAGACGGCCGCGAACCACGGGGAGGCGTAGACGTCGAAGAGCGACGCCCGGTCCATCCAGGGCCCGAGGCTCTTGTGCTGGTCGAGGTAGGTGCGGACCTTGACGGGGTCGATGTCGCGCTGCGGGAAGACCGAGCCGGGGATGGCGGCCACGGCGAGCAGCAGCAGCAGGAGCAGCGCGGTGCGCATGCTCGTGAGCTGCCGCCAGGCCCAGCGGGCCCAGCCGAGCGGGCCCAGCCGGGGCTGGGCGATGTCGGTGCGGTCACGGGTGGTGGCGGGCATCAGATCACCGGGTCTCCGAAGACGTCGATCAAGCGCTGCTGCAGCCCCGACATGAGGGGCTCCCACAGGCCCAGCAGCATCAGCAGGCCGAGCAGCGCCAGCAGCGCGGCGCCGGCCAGCTGCAGGGCCCGCTGGTGGCGGCGCAGCGCCGACCAGGCGCCCACCAGCCGGGAGTAGCCGCCGGCCAGCGCCAGGAAGGGCAGGCCGAGGCCGAGGCAGTAGGCGACGCCGAGCACGGCCCCGCGCAGCAGCGGCCCGGTCTGGCTGTCGTCCAGGGGGCTGCCGAGGGCCATGACGGCGCCGAGGGTGGGGCCGATGCACGGGGTCCAGCCGAGGGCGAAGGCGGCGCCCAGGAGCGGGGCCCCGGCGAGGCCGGCGGCGGGTCGCCACCCGACCTTGACCTGCCGCTGCGTGCCCACCCCCGCGAAGACGAGCGCCAGCAGCAGCACCACGGCGCCGCCCACCCGCACCAGCAGCTCGCGGTGGTCGCGCAGCAGCACCGACAACGACGAGACCACCAGGATCACGAGCGGCACGAAGACCAGGGTGAAGCCGAGCACGAAGAGCGTGGTGCCGCCGAGCATCCGGCGCACGCGCCGCTCCTGCAGGCTGGTCTCCCCCAGCCCGGTCACGTAGCCCAGGAAGCCCGGCACCAGCGGCAGCACGCACGGCGACAGGAAGGACACGGCACCGGCGACGAGCGCGACGAGAGCGGCGAGCGGGAGGGTCCCCTCGGCGATCACGTCGGTGGGCCCGGTGATCACCCGGCTTCCTTGGCGACGTCGGCGACGAGGTCGGCCACGGTGCGCTCCGCCGTGATCGGCCCGAGCACCCGCGCCGCGATCCGCCCCTGCTTGTCCAGGACCAGCGTCGTGGGCGGGGAGGGCGCCTTGCCCTGCAGCGCGAGGACGGTCTGGCCGTCGTAGGCCAGCGTGGGGTAGGGCACCCGGTGGCCGGTGGCGAAGTCCCTGGCGTTGTCGCTGGACTCGCGCCCGGCGTGGATGCCCATCATCTCCACGGTGGGCTGGGTCTTGGCGAGCTCGGCGTGCAGCGCGTCGAGGCGGGGCTGCTCGGCCACGCAGGGCGGGCACCAGGACGCCCACAGGTTGAGCACGACGACGTGGCCGCGGCGGGAGGCCGCGTCCCACGGCTTGCCGTCCAGCGTGGTGCCGCGCAGCGCGACGGGTGCCTGGCGCTTGTCCGCGGCGAGCCGCTCGATGGAGCCGTCGCCGGAGAGGTAGCCCTTCTGGTCGCCGGCCCGCGCCTGAGCGTTGACCGAGCCGGGGTCCTCGCCGCAGCCCGCCAGCGACGCGCCCACGAGAGTCGCGGCGAGCAGGGCGGTCAGGGCGCGCCGACCGGGCCTCATGCCCCGACCGACGGCTCGGCCACGGGCAGCAGCGACGCGGCGGGCTCGCTGTAGACGATGGCGTCCAGCCGGTCGCCCTCGTAGTGCAGGCTGGTCAGGCTGGCCAGGGTGCACTGCCGGTTGCGGGGGTCGTGCCACAGCGGGCGTCCCTCGAGGTGGCGCCGCAGCGTCCACACCGGCAGCTGGTGGGAGACGAGGACGACCTCGCGGCCGGGTGCCTGGCGGCGGGCGGCGTCGGCGGCCTGCTCCATGCGCCGGGCGATCTGGCGGTAGGGCTCGCCCCAGGACGGCCTGAAGGGGTTGCGGACCAGCCACCAATTGCCGGGGTGCCGCAGCGACCCCTGCCCGTGGCCGAACCGGCGGCCCTCGAAGTGGTTGCCCGCCTCGATCAGCCGGCTGTCGGTCAGGATCGGCAGCCCGAACCGCTCGGCCGTGGGCCGGGCGGTCTCCTGCGCGCGCTCCAGCGGGGAGGCGACGACCAGCGCGACGTCGTGCCCGTCCAGGGAGGTCGCGATCATCTCGGCCATCCGGACCCCCAGCTCGGACAGGTGGAAGTCCGGCAGCCGGCCGTAGAGCAGCTTGTCGGGGTTGTGCACCTCCCCGTGACGCACGAGGTGCACCACGGTGCGCTCGGGCATCGTCATGCGCCCACCGTACCATCGGCCGCTGAGGCTGCCCTGGCAGCGGCCGGCAGCGCGGTCAGCACCCGGTCCACCGCCTCGTCGTCGTGCGCCGCGCTCACGAACCAGCACTCGTAGGCGCTCGGCGGCAGGTGCACGCCCTGGCTGAGCATGGCGTGGAAGAACCGCGCGAAGGCCTGCGTGTCCTGCTGCTGGGCGTCGGCGTAACCGAGGACCGGCCCCTCGCGGAAGAACACCGAGAACATCGACCCGGCCCACTGGATCGTGTGCGGCACGCCCACGGCGGACAGCTCGGCGGTGACGCCGTCGGCGATGGCGTGGGCCACCGTCTCGAGGCGCTCGTAGACCGCCGGGGTGCAGCCGCGCAGCGTCGCGAGGCCGGCCGCCGTGGCCACGGGGTTGCCGGACAGCGTGCCGGCCTGGTAGACGGGCCCGGCCGGGGCCAGGTGCGCCATCACGTCCCGGCGGCCCCCGAAGGCCGCCGCGGGGAAGCCGCCGCCCATGACCTTGCCGAAGGTGAACAGGTCCGGCGCGCCGAAGGTCGTGGGCCCCTCCAGGCCGTACCACCCCGCCGCGGACGCGCGGAAGCCCGTCATCACCTCGTCGCTGATCAGCAGCGCGCCGTGCTCCTGGGTCACGCGGCGCAGCGCCTCGGTGAAGCCGGGGGCGGGCGGCACCATGCCCATGTTGCCCGGCGCGGCCTCGGTGATGACCGCGGCGATCTGGTCACCGCGCTCCCGGAAGGCCTCCTCCAGGGCACGGACGTCGTTGTAGGGCAGCACGATCGTCTCGCCGGCCGAGCTGGCCGGCACCCCGGCCGAGTCGGGCAGGGCGAAGGTCGCGACCCCGCTGCCGGCGTGCGCGAGCAGGGCGTCGACGTGGCCGTGGTAGCAGCCGGCGAACTTCACGACCGCCGACCGCCCGGTGAAGCCTCGCGCCAGCCGCAGCGCGCTCATCGTCGCCTCGGTGCCGCTGGAGACCAGCCGCACCTGCTCGACCGGCTCGACCCGGTTGACGATGGCCTCGGCGAGCAGCAGCTCGTTCTCGCTGGGGGTGCCGTAGGAGAAGCCCTTGGTCGCGGCCTCCTGCACCGCCTCCAGCACCGCGGGGTGCTGGTGCCCGAGGATCATCGGCCCCCATGAGCACAGCAGGTCGACGTACTCCCGGCCGTCGACGTCGGTGAGGTAGGGGCCGCGCGCGCTCGCCATGAACCTCGGGGTCCCCCCGACTGAGCGGAACGCCCGGACCGGCGAGTTGACGCCCCCCGGGATCACGGCGGCCGCCCGCTCGAAGAGGGCCTGCGAGGCGGGGGCGGCCAGGGGGTATGCCGGCGGCGACGTGGTCATGGGTCCTAGTCTCGCGCCGGGGCCACCGCCGGGCCAAACCTCACCACGGTGACGGGCGGCCGGGAGCGCGGCATACGGCCGGGCAGGCGACCCGAGGGAGGGGTCAGCCGCGGGCGATCCGGTCGGCCTCGGCCCGCTGCTGCTGGGTGGTCCCGAGGTCGTCGCGCACCCGGGCCATGGCGTCGCCGAGCGCCGTCACCAGCTCGGGCGGCAGGGCGTCGAGCCAGTGCCGCCGGACGCTCTCGACGTGCACCGGGGCCATCTCGACGAGCGCCGCGAACCCGGCCTCGGTGAGCACCAGCTCCACCCCGCGGCCGTCACCGGGCACCGGGTGCCGCTCGACCCAGCCGCGTCCCTCGAGCCGGTTGGCGGTGTGGGTGAGCCGGGAGCGTGACTGCACCACGAGGGCGGCGAGCTCGGACATGCGCTGCCGGCGGCCGGGCTGCTCGGACAGCATCGAGAGGATCTCGTACTCCGACAGCGACACCCCGTGGGCCTGCAGGTCCTTGTCCAGAGCGACCTCCAGCAGCCGCTGGCCCCGCAGGTAGGCGCGCCACGCGACCTGCTCGGTCGCGCTGAGCCACCGCACGTCCTCCGCCAACGTCTTCCCCGTTCGTCCTCACCCGGCTCCCCGTGGTCACGGCCGACGCCGCACCCATCCGCACAGACTAGCGAACCCCCGGGCCCGGTCCGCGCACGGTCACGAGATCCAGCCGGCGGCCTCGGTCGCGTAGTAGGTGAGGATCTGCGCGGCGCCGGCCCGGTGGATGCTCGTCAGCGACTCCAGGGCGACGCGCTCGCGGTCGATCCAGCCCTGGGCGGCGGCGGCCTCGATCTGGGCATACTCCCCCGACACCTGGTAGGCGGACACCGGCACGGTCGACTCGGCCGCGACCGCCGCGAGGACGTCGAGGTAGGGCAGCGCCGGCTTGACCATGACCATGTCGGCGCCCTCCTCGATGTCGAGGCGGGTCTCGCGCAGCGACTCGGTGAAGTTGGCGGGGTCCTGCTGGTAGGTGGCGCGGTCGCCCTGCAGCGAGCTGGCGACGGCCTCGCGGAAGGGGCCGTAGTAGCCGGACGCGTACTTCGCGGCGTAGGCGAGCAGGATGGTGTCGGTGCGGCCGGCGTCGTCGAGGGCCTGGCGCACGTGGCCGACCTGGCCGTCCATCATCCCGGACAGGCCCACGACGATGGCGCCGGCCTCGGCCTGGGCGATGCCCATCGCGGCGTACCGCTCCAGGGTGGCGTCGTTGTCGACCCGGCCGCGGTCGTCGAGGACCCCGCAGTGGCCGTGGTCGGTGAACTCGTCCAGGCACAGGTCGGCCATCACGACCAGGTCGTCGCCGACGGTGTCGGCCAGCCGGCGCAGCGCGACGTTGAGGATCCCGTCGGGGTCGGTGGCGCCGGACCCGACGGCGTCCTTGCTGGTGGGGACCCCGAAGACCATGATCCCGCCGACGCCCGCCCGGGCCGCCTCCCGGGCGGCCTGCTCGAGGCTGTCCAGGGAGTGCTGCACCACGCCGGGCATGGACCCGATGGGCCGTGGCTCGGTGGCCCCCTCCCGCACGAAGACCGGCAGGATCAGCTGCGCCGGGTGCAGCCGGGTCTGCGCGACGAGGCGCCGGACCGCGGGGCTCTGCCGCAGGCGACGGGGGCGGTGCGTGGGAAAGCTCACGAGTGCCTCTCCAGGACGTGGGTGGGGTGTCGTATGCCGCCCGCTGCCCCGGGCGTCACCGGCTCGGGGCCGGCTCAGCTGGAGCGGCGGCGGCGCCGGCGCTTGCTGGGCAGGACGATGGGGTCGCCGGCGTCGTAGGCCGCCCGCGCCTGCTCGTAGCCGAGCCCGGCGAGGGCGTCGACGAGGGAGTCCGAGCTGGCCTCGGGGGCGATGACGTCGACGTGCAGCCCGTGCTCCTCGGCGGTCTTGGCCGTGGCCTGGCCGATGCAGGCGACGAGGGTGGCGCGGTGGGGCTTGCCGGCGATGCCGACGAGGTTGCGCACGGTCGAGCTCGAGGTGAAGACCACGGCGTCGAACTGCCCGGTCTTGATCGCCTCGCGGATCTCGGCGGGCGGCGGGGCGGCCCGCACGGTGCGGTAGGCGGTGACGTCCTCCACCTCCCAGCCCATCTCCTGCAGCCCGGCGACGAGGGTGTCGGTGGCGATGTCGGCGCGGGGCAGGAAGACGCGGTTGATGGGGTCGAGCAGGTCGTCGTAGGGCGGCCACTCCTCGAGCAGCCCCGCGGCGGACTGCTCCCCGCTCGGCACCAGGTCGGGCACCAGGCCCCAGTCGCGCAGCGCCGCGGAGGTGGTGCCACCGACGGCCGCGATGCGCAGCCCCGCGAAGGAGCGCGCGTCGAGGCCGTACTCGTCGAACTTCTCGCGCACCGCCCGCACGGCGTTGACGCTGGTGAAGCCCACCCACTCGTAGCGGCCGGTCACCAGGCCCGTGATGGCCTTCTCCAGCTGCTGCGGGGTGCGGGGAGCCTCGATGCTGAGGGTCGGGACGGTGGTGGGCCGGGCGCCGTAGCGCTCGAGCCGCTCGGTCGTGGCGGCGGCCTGCTCCTTGGTGCGGGGCACGAGCACCTGCCAGCCGAAGAGCGGCTTGTTCTCGAACCAGCTCATCGAGGTGCGCAGCGCCACGGTGCGGCCGACGATCGCGAGGAGCCGCTCGTCCTCCCCCAGCCGGTCCAGCACGTGCGCCGCGTCCCCCAGGGTGGTGACGTCGGTGTGCTGCATCGCGGTGGAGCCGTGGTCGGTGAGCGCCACCGGGGTCGCGGCGTCTCGGCCCGCCTCCAGCAGGGCGCTCAGCTGGTCGACGAGCCGGCCGGGCGTGCCCAGCATCACCACGGTCACGTCGTCCTGCGCGGACTCCACGAGCTCCTGCTGCAGCGAGCTGTCGAGCAGGTGCAGGCGGGGGGACTCGGGCGAGGTGAGCGGGATCCCGGCATACAACGGCACGGCGGAGAGCATGGAGACGCCGGGGACCACCTCGAAGGGGACACCGGCGTCGGCGAGGGCCCGGCACTCTCGGATCAGCCCGGTGAACAGGCCCGGGTCGCCGCTCATCACGCGGACCACGAGACCGGGGTCGGCCAGCGACGTCACGGCGTCGAGCAGCCGCTGCTCGCGCCCCTCGGCGGAGCGGGGCTGCTCGGGGGCGCCCTGCTCGGGCACCACGGCGACGGCGGGGTCGGTCAGCAGCTCGGCGTCGTCACGGGCGTGGCGACGGACCAGGTCGACCACGTCGGCTCCGTCGACGACCACGACCTGAGCCTGCGCCAGCAGCTGGGCCGCGCGCAGCGTCACGAGACCGGGGTCGCCGGGGCCGACCCCGATGAAGGCCACGTGGGCGCGCTCACCGACCGCCTGCTGAGGTGCCGGGGGCGTCTGCTTCGTCCCCGCCCTGCTGCCCTTGCGCATGTCTCCCCGCTCCTTGCCCGTCAGTCGGACTACTTAGTGGCAGTCTGTCCGACCTCGGTCCCGCTGCCAAGTCGCTCCGGCCCGCCGGTGAAGTCGGCCGCGCCGTCCTCCAGCAGCAGCTCGGCCAGGCGACGACCCAGGTCACGGGGCTGGTCGTAGGGGCCGGTCAGCGAGCGGCGCAGCCCCTGCGACCCGTCCGGGGCGCCGACGAAGGCCCGCAGCGACAGCTCGAGCCCGTCCTCGGACTCCACCACCTCCGCGAGCGCACCGATGGGGGCGGTGCAGCCCGCCTCCAGGCGAGCGAGCAGCCCGCGCTCGGCCTCCACGCGCGCCCGGGTGTCCGGGTCGTCGACCCGGGCGAAGACGGCCCGCAGCGGGTGGTCCTCGCGGCACTCGAGCGCCAGCGCGCCCTGGCCCGGGGCGGGCAGCATCTGGACCGGGTCGAGCGCCTCGGTGACGTGCTCGCGCAGCCCGAGCCGCGACAGCCCGGCCATCGCGAGGACGACGGCGTCGCACCGACCGTCCCGCACGTGCTGCAGGCGGGTGCCGACGTTGCCGCGTATGGCGGTCGGCTGCAGCCCCAGCCCGAGCGCCGCCAGCTGAGCGGCGCGTCGCGGCGAGCCGGTGCCGACCACGGCGCCCTCGGGGAGCTCGCCCAGGCTGAGGCCGTCGCGGGCGCACAGCGCGTCCCGCGGGTCCTCGCGCTCCGGGACCGCGGCGACCACGAGCCCCGGCTCGGGCGCCGACGGCAGGTCCTTGAGGGAGTGGACCGCGCAGTCGACGCGACCCTCCAGCAGCGCCTCGCGGATCGCGCTCGCGAAGACGCCGGTGCCACCGATCGTGGTCAGGGGTGCCGCGTTGACGTCGCCCTCGGTGGTGATCTCGACCAGCTCGACGGTGAGGCCGAGGGCCCGCAACCGGTCGGCGACCCAGCCGGACTGGGTGGTGGCGAGGGCGCTGCGGCGGGTCCCGAGCCGCACCACGGCTCCCGTGGTGGGGGCGGTGGGGTCAGGCATGGCGGGCTCCGGTGGTCTCCAGGGCGAGGTCGGTGGGGTGGTTGGGCTCGGGTGAGGTCGGCTCGGGCGTCCCCGTCGAGGCCAGCTCGGGTGTGCCGGGCTCGTTCAGCCCGGGTTCGGTGGTGTCGGTCCCCTCGGCGGCGGGGTCGGCCTCCAGGACCGGGGTCGGCTCCGCCAGGTCCACCGGCGGATCGACGGTCGCGGCGGACACCGCGGCGACGGTGTGCGGGTCCAGGTCGAAGAGTCGGTGCAGCGCCTCGGCGTAGCTGCCGCTGACGTCCGTGCCGGCCATCTCCTTCATCCGCACCGTGGGGGTGTGCAGGATCTTCTCGACCACGCGGTGCACGGTCAGCTCGACCTGGCGGCGGGTGGCCTCGTCGACGTCCGGCGTGCGGGTGTCGAAACGCTGCAGCTCGGCCTCCACGACCGACCGCGCCCGCGAGCGCAGGGCGGCGAGGGTGGGGGCGACGGCCTGCACGCGGCGGGCCGCGAGGTAGCCCGCGACCTCCTCGACGACCAGGTCGCGGACCTGCTGCACCTGCGCCGGCACCAGCCCGTCGGCGGCCATCAGCTCGCCGAGGCGCTGCAGCCCGACGACGGTCACGCCGTCCACCTCCGCGACGGCGGGGTCGACGTCGAGGGGCAGCGCGAGGTCCAGGTAGACCTGGGGGCGGCGCCCGCGCAGCACGGCGGTGCGCTCGGCGGCCTCCCGGGACACGAGCCGGCCGGCGGCGCCGGTGCACGTGATGACCACGTCGGCGGCGGCCAGCGCCTCCTCGCGGTGCGACCACGGGACGGTGCGGGCGGCATACGCCTCGGCGAGGTGGCGGGCCTTGGCCTCGGTCCGGTTGGCGATGACGACCTCGCGGGCACCGGCCCGCGTGACGGTGGCGACGGCCAGCGAGCTCATCGCGCCGGCGCCGACCACCATCACGGACAGGCCCGCCAGCGGGCCGAGCACGGTCTCGGCCTCGTCGAGCCCCGCGCTGACGAGGGACAGCGACACGTCGTCGATCTCGGTCTCGGTGTGGGCCCGCTTGCCGACCCGCAGCGCGCGCTGGAAGAGGGCGTTGAGCTCGGGCCCGACCTCCTGGCCGGTCTGCGCCTGGCGCAACGACGAGCGCAGCTGGCCGAGGATCTGGCTCTCGCCGATGGCCATGGAGTCCAGCCCGCAGGCCACCGAGAAGGTGTGCGAGACGGCGCGGTCCTCGTGGTGGACGTAGAGGTGGTCGCGCAGGGTGAGCGCGTCGACGTCGGTGACCTCGGCGATCGCCTGGCCGATCTCGGTGACGCCGCCGTGGAAGGTGACGACGTCGGCGTAGACCTCGGTGCGGTTGCAGGTGGTGACGACCACGGCCTCGCGGACCTGCTGGGTCGCCGCGAGCCGGTCCCGCAGCGCGCGGCTGCGGGGCTGGTCGAGGGTGGTCCGCTCGAGCATGTCGATGGGGGCGCTGCGGTGGGACAGACCGATGACGAGCAGGGTCACGCGAAGGCACCTCCAGGGGCCGAGGTCGCGGCGAGGCGGGACCGGTAGGCCAGCAGCCGCAGCTCCGACGACAGGTCCACGGCCCGCACGTCGGTCGAGGCCGGCACCTGCAGCGAGGTGGCGGCGAAGTTGAGGATGGCGCCGACGCCGGAGGACACCAGCTGGTCGGCGACGGACTGGGCGGCCGACGCGGGGGTCGCCACCACCCCGATGACGCGGGAGCCGTGGTCGGCCACGGCGGCGGGCAGCCGCCCGACGTCCTGCACGGTCAGGCCGAGAAGGCTGGTGCCGACGACCTGCGGGTCGTGGTCGAAGAGCCCCACCACCTCGAAGCCGTCGCCGTCGAAGCCGCCGTGGGAGGCGATCGCCTGCCCCAGCCGGCCCATCCCGACGATCACGACCGGGCGGGTCTCGCCGCAGCCGAGCGCCGCGACCAGCTCCTCGACCAGCGCCGCCGTGTCGTACCCGACGCCCCGCACCCCGAACGACCCCAGGTGCGACAGGTCCTTGCGCAGCATCGTGGGGCTCACCCCGGCGGCGGCCGCCAGCGCGTCGGAGGAGACGTTGGACACCCCGGACCGGGCCAGCGCCCGGGCCGCACCGAGGTACACCGGCAGGCGCAGCACGGTGGCGTCGGACAGCTCTCGACGCTCTGCGGCCTCGACCCTCACAGCCCCTCGGGCTCCCTTCCGGCCACCCCGGTCAGCGGGTGGTCACCACCGCTCAGGGTATGCCGGGCCCCGAGGCCGCCCCAAACCCGGGTGGGGGCCCCCGGGGTCGCCGCGCCGCGGGGGCGGCATACGGGCTGACCGGAGGTCATCGCGCCAGGGCACGCCGCAGCCGCACCGGGTCGACCCGCCAGTAGTCGTGCTGCCGACCGTCCACGAAGGTCACCGGGATCTGCTCGGCGTAACGCTCCAGCAGCACAGGGTCCTCGTCCACGACGGCCTCGGCGAAGCTGTCGCCGGTCTCCGCGACGACCTGCTGCACCACGTCGCGGGCCAGGTCGCACAGGTGGCAGCCGGGGCGCCCGAGCAGGACGACGCGGGCGGCGGTGAGGTCGATGTCCACGCCACGACCCTACGACCGCAGCGGGCCGTGCCGTCGCGTCGGGCTCGTGGCAGGGGGCGGTCTGTGCTGGAATGGGCCATTGTGGAGCGACGTCCAGCAAGGCTCCAGGAGGATCCATCCGCCAGTCCATGCGCCCTCGCCGGCCCCGACTCGTCCCGGTGACCGCGGCTCGTCGAGCCGTGCTCGGCCCGCCCGCCCTGTCCGGGGCGGGCCTGTCGGCGTCTCCCGTGCTCGACCTGCGGGTGCTGTGGATGGCCGTGGCGGGCGGCGAGCCCCCTGCGGGCCCGACCGGGGGGCGGCGGGACCCGTCGCCGGAGGAGCTGGAGCAGGTGCGGGCGCTCGTGGCGCTCGCCCAGACCGGTGACTCCGAGGCCTTCGGACGCCTCTACGAGCGGTACGTCGACGTCGTCTACCGCTACATCTACGTCCGCGTCGGGGCCGTGCACACCGCCCAGGACCTGACGAGCGAGACCTTCATGAAGGCGCTGCGCGCGCTGCCGGGCTTCACGTGGCAGGGCAAGGACATCGCGGCGTGGTTCGTCACGATCGCCCGCAACGTCGTGGTCGACCACACCAAGTCCTCGAGGTTCCGGCTCGAGGTGGCGACCGCCGACATGCGCGACGCCGACACCGAGGTCGACGCCCCCGACGGCGAGGTCCTCGACCGGCTGCGCGACCAGCGGCTGCTGCAGGCCGTGTCCCAGCTCAAGCCCGAGCAGGCCGAGTGCGTCACGCTGAGGTTCGTGCAGGGCCTGTCCCTCGCCGAGACCGCCGAGGTCATGGGCAAGAAGGAGAATGCCGTCAAGCAGCTGCAGCTGCGCGCCGTCCGGGCCCTGCAGCGAGCCCTGGAGGGCGAGGACCTGTGAGGCCGTCCGACCACCGGCTCCGGCCGGGACGTGACCACGCCCGTAACCTCGGCGCGATGTCGTCGTTAGACATGTGAGCACATGCCGCCCGGCCGCGTCTCGACGCGCGGCCCGGGTGCCCGTCAGCACCGGTCGGAAGGAGGGGTAGATGGCTCGCAACCTCGTCGACTTCGTGTCGCGCGGCGACGCCGAGGCGTTCGAGGCCGCGCTCAACGGCGCGACGCCCGCCACCACCGAGCTGGCCCGGCTGCTGGAGACGGCTCACCAGGCGGGCGGGGTGTCCCTGCCCGGACCCGACCCGGCCTTCGTCGCCGCTCTCGGGACCCGGCTGCAGGCGCAGGCGGCGGCCGTGCCAGCCGGCCCCGACGCCGGTGCGCCCACCGCCGCCCCCGCCAACGTCGTGACGATCCACCGCACCTGGCCCAAGGTCCTCGCCGGCGCCGCGGCCGGCGTCATCGTGGCCGGGACCGGCCTCGGTGTCGCCTCGCAGGGCGCCCTGCCCGGCGACGCGCTCTACGGCGTGCGGTCCGTCGTGGACGGCCTGGAGGTCCGCTTCGCCGGCTCCGACGGCGAGCAGGGCCGCACCCTGCTGTCGCAGGCCCGGGAGCACGTCGACGACACCGAGGTGCTGGCCGACCGGTCCGAGCAGGACCTCGAGGCGATCCGCACCTCCCTCAAGGACGCCGCCGCGTCCGTGGACTCCGGCAACACCAAGCTCTTCTCCGCCTTCGACGCCGACCGGCAGCCCGGCCACCTCGCCGTGGTGCAGGAGTTCACCGCGTGGGCGCAGCCGCGGCTGCAGGCGCTGCGCAGCAAGATCCCCGCCGCCGCCGCGGGGGACCTCGGCTCGCTGCAGGCGACCGTCGACGCGGGCGCCACCACGCTGCGCGCCAAGCTGGCGTCCTGCGGCGACGCGTGCGCCGGCATCATCGCCCCGGCCAACCCCGCGACCACGACCGTGCCGGCGCCGTCGGCGACCACCGCTGCCACCAGCCCGTCCCCGGCCGGCACCACGCCTGGCGTCCCGGCGAGCAGCGACCCGGCCTCCGTCCCGGCCCCGCCGGTCCCCGCGACCACGAGGGTCCCGTCACCGCGCCTGACGACCCCGCCGCCGCCCATCTTCACGCCGCGGACCCCGCGGCCGGTGCCCACGACCCAGCGCACCGTGCCGCCGCGCACCACCGCGCCCCGGCCGACCGTGCCCCGGCCGCCGGTGCCCACGTCGGTCACGCCCACCCGCTCCCCCGAGCCGACCGACCCGGGCCCGCAGCCCACGTCGCCGACCACGACGACGGTGCCCGTACCGCCGACCAGCACCCCGCCGGCGCCCGGCATACCGACCACGTCGCCCGAGCCCACCAGCACCCTGGTGCCGGTCATCCCGGCGGCGCCGAGGTTCGCGGACCACTGCGTCGAGGGCAACGGCATCGTGCACCTGCCGCGCGTCCCCGGAGTGAGCTACAGCTGGTACCGCACCGACCTGCTCGGCATCACCACGGTGACGGTGGACGCCGAGGCCGACCCGGGATACCGCATCGCCGAGGGTGCGACCGCCCACTGGGCCCAGCGCTACCTCGGCTGCAAGGGCTCCTGAGCCCAGCCGCCTCCTGGGCCCAGCCGCTCAGCGGGCAAACCTCAGCGGAAGAACCTCGGTCGATGAACCTCAGCCGAAGAAGGCGGACTCGCGCGTCGCGAGCAGGTGGTACAACGCCTCCTGGATGGTCTGGCGGATCTCGTCGGTCAGCCCGAAGACCAGCATCGGGTCGTCCGCGGCGGCCGCGCCCAGGTCCTGGGTCGTCACCGGCTCCCCGAACTCGATGATCCACTTGCTCGGCAGCGGCACCAGCCCCAGCAGCCCGAGCCACGGGAAGGTCGGCGTGATCGGGAAGTAGGGCGCGCCCAGCAGCTTGGCCAGGCCCTCCGCGTTGCCGAGCATCGGGTAGGTCTCCTCGGCGCCGACGATCGCGCACGGCACGATCGGCACCTCGGCCCGGAGCGCGGCCGCGACGAAACCCCCACGCCCGAACCGCTGCAGCCGGTAGCGCTCGCTGAACGGCTTGCCGACCCCCTTGAAACCCTCGGGCCACACCCCCACGAGCTCGCCCGCCCGCAGCAACCGCTCGGCGTCCTCCCCGGCGGCCAGCGTGGACCCCGACTTGCGGGCG
The DNA here is from genome assembly GCF_001189535.1 of Arsenicicoccus sp. oral taxon 190. NCBI lineage: Bacteria > Bacillati > Actinomycetota > Actinomycetes > Micrococcales > Intrasporangiaceae > Arsenicicoccus > Arsenicicoccus sp. oral taxon 190. Next base: position 1,577,211 of record NZ_CP012070.1, on the reverse strand, counting down.
ACGTCCCCGATCACGGGGGTGCGGAAGACCAGGTCGGCGCCGAGCAGCCGCAGGTGTCGGTGGGCCGGGTGCTCGTCGTGCACGGCCACCTGTGTCATCAACGCGTCCAGCGCGATCGTGCCGGAGTGGTTGGCCACGACCAGGGCACCCCCCTCGGTCGGAAGGTGCTCGATCCCGCGCACCTCGACCCGGAACCACGCGCGGTAGAGCGGCCGCAGCAGCGGCAGGTAGGCGTGGTCCGTGAAGTCCTCGTCGAAGCCGAACTCGTCGACCTCGTAGTCGGCCGTCAGGCGCCGCCGCAGGAAGGCCAGCAGCTCGGCAACCTGCCGCTCGGTCTCCTCCGGGGACAGCTGGGCCAGCGCCGCCAGGCTGCGCAGCACCTGGACCAGGGCGTCGACCAGCGCGTCGAGGTCCAGCGGCTGCCCCTGCGACGGGGTGGGAGCGGTCACGACCGGGCTCCCGCCGTGGCGGACGGGTCCGGGAGGACCCCCATCGCCGCGAGCACCACCTGCGCCCGGTGGAGACCGGTGCGGGCCAGGTCCACCCCCGGCACCGTCAGGCTGGCCGTCGCCGCGAACGACTCGAAGGCCTCGCGGGTGGTGAAGGTCGGCGTGAAGCCCAGCTGCTCGCGCATCCGGGTGGTGTCGACGACCCGGCCGTAGGCGAGCTGGCGGTACTGCCCGTCGGGGAACTCCGCCATCCGGGACCAGCGGTAGCCCCGCCGCAGCATCCCCTCGGCCTCGAGCGGGGCCTGCACGAGGGGGCGGCGCAGCAGCCGGGCGCACTGCACGACGGTCAGCACGCCGTCCCCCGCGACGTTGGTGACCCCGGTGACGCGCTCGGCCGGGCCGGTCGCCGCGAGCACCATCGCCCGCACGCAGTCGTCCTCGTGGACGAACTGCAGCCGGCCGTCGAAGCCCGCCGGCACCGGCATCACGGGCAGGCTGAAGTAGTCGGTCAGGCCCGTGGCGATGCTCGGCCCGATGACGTTGGCGAAGCGCAGGACGCTCACCTCGACGTCGGGGCGGCGCCGGGCGAAGCCCGCGACATACGACTCGACCTCGGAGGAGTCCCGGCCGAAACCGTTGGCGGTGCGGATGCCGAGCGCGGCGGTCTCGCGGAAGACGGCGGGGTCGTGGGGCGAGGCACCGTAGACCGCGGCCGCCGACTTCACCGCCACCCGCCGCACCGACGGTGCCTTCTGGCACGCCGCGAGCAGCTGCATCGTGCCGATGATGTTGATCTCCTTCTGGGAGGCGCGTCCACCGGCCGCGGTGGGGGTCGCGATCACGCCCATGTGGACGACGGTGTCCACGGAGTACTGCTCCACGAGCCGCCCCATGACGGGGTTGCGCAGGTCGACCCGCACGAAGTCGACGCCGGTCAGCGGCCGGCGCGGGGGGACGACGTCGATCCCGATGACGCGTCCCACGTCCGAGCGGGCGGCGAGCGCGGCGGCGGCGAGCCCCCCGAGCAGCCGGGAGACACCGGTGACGAGCACGACGTCGGGCACGGGCACCTCCCGGGGCGGCAGCGGATCTGGGTCCCGAGCCTAGGTCAGCAGCGGTGCGGGCCGCACCTCGCCCCCCGAGGTCGCGGCGGTCCGGGCGGTCCGGGCCGGGACGAGCAGAGCCCTCGACCGCGGTCGAGGGCTCTCAGCTCACTTCTTGTTGCGACGCTGGTGGCGCGTCTTGCGCAGCAGCTTGCGGTGCTTCTTCTTCGCCATGCGCTTGCGGCGCTTCTTGATCACGGAACCCATGTGTCGTCCTTCATCCAGCGGTCGAGGGAATCTGTCCTAGCCTACCGCCCTCGCCGCGCAGTCACCCAATCCGGCCCTGACGGGCCGATCGGTCCGTATGCCGGACCCTCACGCCGTCTCGGTGAAGGCACGGGCGAGGTACTCGTCGACGACGTGCTCCGGGACGCGGAAGGACCGCCCGACGCGCACGGCCGGCAGCTCGCCGCCGTGAACCAGCCGGTAGACCGTCATCTTGGACACCCGCATCCGCGCCGCCACCTCGGCGACCGTGCAGAACTTCACCCCGTCGAAGGGACGCTCAGACGTCATCGGTAACTCACTCTCTGGGCACGATGGTGTCGTCGGATTCCCCGTCGAGGGTCACGCGCGTGCTACGTGGCACTCTAGGGGCCCCTGTGACGGATGGGGAACCATCCGCAAGGGAATTCACCCGTGCTGTCCACCCGACACGCCGCGCGGGGTGGTTGCAATGGCGTTGCAGCCGCCTAGTCGAACCACACGTCCAGGCCGTGCAGGGGGAAGGCTGCCTCGCGGGTGGCCATGATCGCGCGGTCGACCGGGTCCTCCGGGTCGTAGCCCGACTCCCAGCCCCGCCACCACACGATGCCCCCCTCGGCGACCCCGTCGCTCATGGTGGTCGGCGCGGCCCGGCCGTGGCGTTCCTGCACGTAGTCGCGCCACTGCTGCGGGGTCTCGGTGTCGAGGCGGATCGGGTGGTGGGCCGCGATGGCGGTCAGGTGGGTCCAGGCGCGCGGCACCACGTCGACCACCTCGTAGCCCCCTCCCCCGAGCGCGACCCACCGGCCCTCGCACACCTCGTGGGACAGCCGGTGCAGCCCCTCGAAGGCCTGACGCTGCGCGTCGACCGAGATGGCCAGGTGGGCCAGCGGGTCCTGGAAGTGCGAGTCGCAGCCCTGCTGGGTGACGAGCACGTCCGGGGCGAAGGCCCGCACCAGCGGGTTGACCGTGGCGTTGATGGCGCGCAGCCACGCGGCGTCGCCGGTGCCGGGCGGCAGAGCGACGTTGATCGCGGTGCCGTCGGCCGCCGGGCCGCCGAGGTCCTGCGGGAAGCCGGTGCCCGGGAAGAGCACCCGCCCGGTCTCGTGCACCGAGATCGTCATGACCCGCGGGTCGTCCCAGAAGCAGCGCTCGACGCCGTCCCCGTGGTGGACGTCCACGTCCACGTAGGCGACCCGGCGCGCGCCGTGCTCGAGCAGCCAGTGGATCGCCACGGCGGCGTCGTTGTAGATGCAGAAGCCCGCCGCGGCGCCGGGCATCGCGTGGTGCATCCCGCCGCAGAAGTTGACGCCGTGGCTCGCGCGGCCCTCCCAGACGTCCTGCGCGACCGCGAGGCTGCCGCCGGCGATCCGGGCGCTCGCCTCGTGCATGCCCACGAAGGCCGGGTCGTCCTCGGTGCCGAGCCCGAACGCCGGGTCCGCCCGGGTCGGGTCCTCCCCCGCGGCCCGGACGGCGGCGATGTAGGCCGGGTCGTGCACCCACGCCAGCGTCTCGTCGTCGGCCACCGGGGGGTTGACCAGCTCGACGTCGTCGTGGTCGAAGAGCCCGAGGCTCTGGCACAACCGGGCGGTCAGGTCGAGCCGCACCGGGCTCATGGGATGCTCCGGCCCGAAGTCGTAGCGCGTGAAGCTCGGGTCCCAGACCACTCTCGTCGGCAGCGCCATGAGCCGACCGTACCCGCCGTCCGCGGCGGTGGCACGGCGAGGGCCGGTGCGCGGCCCTCAGCGCACGACGGTGCTGGCGACGGAGCCGGGGTCGTCGGCGAGCGGCAGGATCATCATCATCTCGTCGTCGGCGTCCTCGTCGGGCTCCTGACCCCGCGCCACCATCGGGCGCCGGGTGTCGGTGACCCGGAAGCCGTAGGCGCTCGCGAAGGCCACCGCCGGGCCGTTGTCGGTGCTCACCCAGTAGGACAGGTGCCGGCAGTCCATGGACCGGGCGATGCCCGCGGCCGCCCGCACCAGCTCGACGGCGACGCCGCGGCCGCGGTGGTCGGGGTGGACCCACATGCCGAAGAACTCGGCCATGGCGTCGTCGGTGCCCTCCCGGGGGGCCTGCGCCCGCACGCTCGCCACGCCGACCTGCTGCCCCTCGAGCTCGGCCAGCAACCGGGTGGCGCGCTCCATGCGGTCGTGCCAGACCTCGTCGCCGAAGGCGTGCTCGTCCTCGTAGGTCGCCGCGAACGCGTCGGGCGAGTCCTGGAGCGCGGCCAGGCGGAACGACTTGTAGAGGTCCCAGTCGTCGTCGGTCAGCACGCGCACGGTCAGCTCGGTCATGTCCCGCATCCTTTCATGCCCCCTCGTGGCGGGGCTACACCGGGTTGGAGGGCCGCTCAGCGGCCCGTCAGTGGCTCTCAGTGAGCTCGGGAGTGGTCTCGTCAGTGCGCTCGTCGGTTTGCTTTTTCAATGACCTTGGCAGTGCGCTCGTTAGCGCGCTCGGCCCAGCTCGGCGGAGCGCTCGGTGGCCCGCCGGACCGCGGCGACGACGGCGGCCCGCACGGCCCGCTCGTCGAGCTCCGCCAGGGCGGCCATCGTGGTCCCGCCCGGCGAGCTCACGCGCTCGCGCAGCACGCTCGGGGAGTCCTCACCCTCGACCAGCATGGTGGCCGCGCCGAGGAGGGTCTGCGCCGCCAGCGTCGCGGCGACCTCGCGGGGCAGCCCCTGCAGGACGCCACCCTCGGTCATGGCCTCGGCCAGGTAGAACGCGTAGGCCGGGCCCGAGCCGCTGACGCCCGTGACCGCGTCCAGGTGCTTCTCGGGCAGCGCCAGGACCTGCCCGGACGGCGCCAGCACCCGCTGGGCCAGCTCGAGCTGCTCCTCGGAGCAGCGGCTGCCGGGGCTCACCACCGCCATCCCCTGCCCGACCAGGGCGGGGGTGTTGGGCATGACCCGCACCACGGCGACGTCGTCGGGCAGCGCCTCCTCGAGCGCCTGGCTGGTCACCCCGGCCGCGACGCTGACGACGAGGTCGTCGCCGCCGAGGTGCTCGGCCAGCGTCGCCAGCAGCCCCGGTACGTCACCCGGCTTGACCGCCACCACGTGCACGTCGGCGGCGCGCGCAGCCTCGGCCAGGTCGGACGTCGTGCGGACGGCATACGCCTCCCGCAGCCGGTCGAGCGCCGGAGGGTGCGCGTCCACCGCGACCACCTGGTCCGCCGGGTGGTCGCCCCCGACCAGCGCGGCGAGCAGCGCGGAGCCCATGGCTCCCACGCCGTAGAACGCGACGGTGCGCGCGCTGAGGTCTGTCATGGCGGTCTCCTTCGCTCGGCGCGCGATGGCCGGCGCTCGGTGGTCGGGTCGACAGCGTCAGTATGCCGAAGGCCACCGACAGGCCCTACCGGCGGGACAGCAGCGACCGGAGGAAGAAGGTGACGTTGGCGGGGCGCTCGGCGACGCGGCGCACGAGGTAGGAGTACCAGGCCGGGCCGTAGGCGACGTAGACGCGCATGCGCTCGCCGCGGTCGGCGATGGCGGTCTGCTCCAGGGGGCGGATGCCGAGGTACATCTGGTACTCGTAACGGTCGGGCCCGCGTCCCACCTCCCGGGCCAGGGCGCCGGCGATGTCGGTGATGCGCGGGTCGTGGGTGGCCACCATCGGGTAGCCCTCGCCCGCCATGAGGATCCGCAGGCACCGCACGTAGGACCGGTCGACGTCGGGGGCCGCGTCGAAGGACTTGCGCTCGTCGAGCTTGTAGGCGCCCTTGACCAGCCGGACCCGGGCGCCGGCGGCCGCCAGGTCACGGCAGTCCTGCTCGGTGCGCAGCAGGGCGGCCTGCACGGTGACGCCGACGCTCGGCAGGTCGGCCCGCAGGCGCTCGGCGATCTCCAGGGTCGGGGCGACGGTCTCGAGCCCCTCCATGTCGAGGGTCAGCTCGACGCCCGCGTTGTGGGCGGCCCGGGCGACCTGCTGCAGCTGCGACAGCGCGAGCGCCCGCCCGGTCTCCTGGTCGAGCCGGCCGAAGGCCTGGGGCCGGACGCTGAGCTCGAGGTCGTGGTCGGTCGTCAGCCGGCGACGCCCCGCCTCCGCGACGAGCTGGAGGTGCTCGCGCACCGTGGCGTCGCTGCGCGAGCGCGAGTCGGCGTCGGGCCCGAGGTAGGCCACCGTGACGGCGCGCCCGGTCTGCATCAGGTCGCGCGCGGCGTCGAGGGCCGAGCCGGTGGAGTCCCCGGCGATGTAGCGCCCGAGGATGTCCCGGGTGCCCGGCGAGTCCTCGATCACCGACTGGACGCGACCGAGCCGCGCCATCCGCAGGGATGCGACGCGCAGGGCGTCCCCGAGCTCCAACATGCGCCCCAGGCTAGACCGTCAGGCGGTCCTGCGGCGCAGCGTCGCGGCCCCGAGCGCGATCGCGGCGACGACGAAGACCGCCATGACCGCCACGTCGCGCCAGATGTCGCCGGTGCCGTCGCTGCGTCGGCTGATCGTCTGCATCGCGTCGACGGCATAGCTGAGGGGCAGGACGTCGCTGACCCGGGACAGGACGGTGGGCATGGCGTCCCGCGGGGTCAGCAGCCCGCACAGCAGGAACTGCGGCAGCACGAAGGCCGGCATGAACTGCACCGCCTGGAACTCCGTCGTCGCGAAGGCCGAGACGAAGAGCCCGAAGGTGCTGCCGAGGATCGCGTCGACGACGGCCACCACGACCAGCAGCGCCAGCGACCCGCGCACCTCCAGCCCGCACACCCAGACCGCGAAGGCGGTCGCCACCAGGGCCTGGACCAGCGCGAACGCCCCGAAGGCCAGGGCATAGCCGGCGAGCAGGTCGCCCTTGCCGAGGGGCGTGGTCCACAGCCGCTCCATCGTCCCGGAGGCCCGCTCGCGCAGGGTGGTGATGCTCGTGACGATGAACATCACCACGAAGGGGAACACGCCGAGCAGGGCGGGTCCGACCGCGTCGAAGACGGGGGTGCCGTCGTAGAGCCACGCCAGCAGCCCCAGCAGCACGCAGGGGACGACGAGCATCAGGGCGATGGTGCGCCGGTCGGAGCGGATCTGGGTGAGGATCCGGTGGGCCGTCACGAGGGTGAGCCGGGGGTTCATGAGCGCTCCTGCCGTATGCCGTCGACCCGTGTGCCGTCGACCCGTGTCCCGTCGACCCGGTCGATGAGGGTGAGGAAGGCCTGCTCGGCGTCGGTGGCGCCGGTGTCGCTGAGCAGATCGGGGTAGGTCGAGTCCGCCAGGATCTCGCCGTCGCGCACCAGCACCAACCGGTCGCAGCGGGCGGCCTCGTCCATGACGTGGCTGGACACCAGCAGCGTGACCCCGGTGTCGGCCAGCCGGTGGAAGAGGTCCCACAGGCTGCGGCGCAGCACCGGGTCGAGCCCGACGGTGGGCTCGTCGAGGACGAGCAGCCGCGGGTTGCCGACGAGGGAGCAGGCCAGCGAGGCGCGGCTGCGCTGGCCGCCGGAGAGGTTGCGGGCGTGGTCGTGGGCGTGGCTGGTGAGGTCCCACCAGGTCCAGGACCCGGGCCACTTCCGCCTCGACGTCCGTCCCGTCCTTGCCGCCCCTGCCTTCCGTCCCGTCTTTGCCGCCCCTGCCGCCCCTGCCGCCCTGGAGCAGGAGGCGAGCGAAGTAGGCGACGTTGTCGTGCACGGACAGGTCGTCGTAGACGCTCGGCGACTGGGTCGTGTAGCCGAGCTCCCGGCGCAGCTCCGGCGACCCGGCGGGCCGGCCGAGCACCAGGATCTCGCCGCCATGGGTGATCTGCACCCCGACGATCGAGCGCATGAGGGTGGACTTGCCGCCACCGGACGGACCGAGCAGGCCGACGACCTGCCCGGTCGGGACCATCAGGTCGATCCCGTGCAGGACCTCGCGAGGTCCACGCCGGACGACCAGGCCGCGCACCGCGATCGCGACGGCGTCGTCCGTGGGGACGGTGCCGGGCTCGTGGCGCCCTCGATGATTTTTCATCATGTGATGAATTTAGCGTTGCATGGCCGCCCCGACAAGAGCCTGACCCTCGGCGGGCGCGACTGGGTTCGCGCAAGACCGACCACAACCACACCCTTGGGCCACGTCGTGGTCGCCACCGGGCGGCATACCGACCACAACCACACCCTTGGGTCACGTGGTGGTCGGCAACCCGACCCGCCCGGTCGAGGGACTAGAGCTCCAGGTAGCGCTGCACGGTGGGGCCGACGTCGCGGACCAGGTCTTCGACGGACGCCTCGGCGACGCCGGGCACCTCGAGGACGTAGCGCAGCATGGCGAGCCCGATCAGCTGGGAGCCGACCAGCGCGGCCCGCGCGTCGACGCGCTGCGGCGACACGTGCGCCGCCAGCCGCCCCACCACCTCGCGCACGACGAACTCCCGCAGCAGCCGTGCGGCCGCGTCGTGGCTCGCCACCGAGCGCAGCAGCGCCGCCATCCGGTCGCGCCCCTCGGGCGAGTCCCACACCGACAGGAAGACCCGGACCACCGCCGCCCCCAGCTGGTCGTGGGGCAGCTGCAGGACCTCGTCGATGCGGCGCCGCGGGTTGACCGGCAGGTCCAGGGTCGCGGTGAAGAGGTCGGGCTTGCCGTCGAAGTAGTGGTGCACGAGGGCCGGGTCCACGCCGGCCGCCCGGGCGACGGCGCGTAGCGAGGTGGCGTCATACCCCTTGGCGGCGAACTCCTCGCGCGCGGCCCGGACGATGTCCGCCCGGGCGTCCTCCCCCGCGGGCCGACGGCCCCGGGGGCTCATGGTGCGCCGGCGGACGCGCCGGACGAGGCGGGCGCGGCGGGGGCCAGGTATCGACGGGCGAAGGCGAGGGACTCGGCGAGGTCCTCGCGGCGCTGGTGGGGGGTCCCGCGGCGGGTGCTGACCTCCACCACCACCGATCCGCCGAACTCCTGGGCGCTCAGGTGCTGCAGCAGCTCCTTGGCGGGCTGCGAGCCACGCCCGGGCACGAGGTGCTCGTCCAGCGCCGACCCCAGGCCGTCGGTCAGGTGGACGTGGTGGAGCCTGCCGCCGAGGGCCTGCGCCATCTCCAGGGAGTCCTCGCGGGCCGTCGCCGCGTGGGACAGGTCGAGCGTGACGTGGTCGTAGGGCTGCTCGACCGGGTCCCAGTGGGGCAGGTAGGCCTGGACGTAACGGTCGCCGGCACGCCAGGGGTACATGTTCTCGACGGCGATGGTGACGCCCGTCTCGTGCTCGCGCAGCGCCACCCCGTCGACGAACTCCCGCGCGTAGACCCGCTGCCAGCGGAACGGCGGGTGCACCACCACGGTGTCGCACCCGACCTCGCGGGCCAGCTCGATGGACAGGTCGATCTTGGGCCAGGGGGCCGCGTGCATGACCCGCTGGGTGAGCAGCAGCGTCGGGGCGTGGATCGAGACGATCGGCAGCTGGTGGCGCTGCGACAGGTCCCGCAGGGCGGCGGCGTCCTGGGAGACCGGGTCGGTGTAGACCATGACCTCGACGCCGTCGTAGCCCAGCTCCTCCGCGATCCGGAACGCGTCGCTCACCCGCTCCGGGTAGACGGAGGAGGTGGACAGCGCCACGCGGGGCTCTGGCCTCGGAACAGTCACGCCTGCGAGCCTAACCCCGCCGCTACTCCATCCGCATGAGGTCGAGCTCGTTGAGGATGACGCCCTCCCGCAGCGCCCACGGGCAGATCTCCAGGCGCTCCAGCTGCAGCAGGTCCATGGCGGCCTCGGCCACCAGCGCCCCGGCGAGCAGCTGGTGGGCGCGGCTCGCCGACACCCCGGGGAGCGCCGCACGCTGCCCGGCGGTCATGCCGGCCAGCCGCGGGACCAGGTCCGCGAGCGCCTCCCGCTCGAGGTGCCGCTTGACCTGCGCACCCTCGCTGGAGGGCGCCGCCCCGAGCACCCGGGCCAGGGTCCGCATGGTCTTGGAGGTGCCCACGGCCAGGTCGGGCGCGCCGGCCTTGGTCAGCTCGCGCATGTCGCGGGCGATGGTGGTGCGGATCCGGCGGCGGACCTCCCGGACGAGCTCCGGGGAGGGCGGGTCACCCTGCAGCATGGTGCGGGTCACCCGGCCGGCGCCGAGCTCGAAGGACACCGCGACGTCCGGGTCCTCGTCGAGACCCGCGGCGATCTCCAGCGAGCCGCCGCCGATGTCGACCACGAGCAGCCGCCCGCTGGACCACCCGAACCACCGCCGCACCGCCAGGAACGTCAGCCGCGCCTCGTCCGCCCCCGAGAGGATCTGCAGGTCGGCGCCGGTGCTCTCCCGGACCATCGCGAGCACGCCGTCGCCGTTGCCCGCCTCCCGGATCGCGCTGGTGACGAAGCCCATCACCCGCGCCACGCCCTGGTCCTCGACGATCCGCAGGCACTCCCCCGCGAACTTCTCCAGGGAGCGGACGCCCTGCTTGTCGATGTGCCCCTGCTCGTCGGTGTGCTCCGACAGCCGCAGCTCCATCTTGTGGCTGACGGCCGGCAACGGCCGAGCCCCCCAGTGGGCGTCGACGACGAGCATGTGGACGGTGTTGGACCCGATGTCGATCACTCCCAGGCGCATGCGCACGACGGTAGACCACCGGGACCGCCGTATCGTGTGCCGGTGCCCGAAACCCCGCTGGACATCCCGCGCACCTGGATCGAGTTCACCGACCCCGCCGACCCCGAGCAGCGGTACCGGTGCGACCTCACCTGGCTGACCTCACGGTGGACCTGCATCTACGGCGCCGGCTGCGCCGGTGTGTATGCCGAACGCCCCGACGACGGGTGCTGCACGCTCGGCGCGCACTTCACGGACGCGGACGACGTCGAGCGGGTGCGGCGGATCGCCCGGCGGATGCCGGCCGAGCGCTGGCAGCACCGCTCGACGGGTCTGTCCTCCGGGAAGGCTCGCGCGGGTGAGGAGCCCCTGGAGGGATGGCTGGAGCGTGAGGACGGGGAGCTCAAGACGCGCGTGGTCGACGGGGCCTGCGTCTTCCTCAACCGGCCGGGATTCCCTGGTGGGCATGGCTGCTCGTTGCACCAGTGGGCCGTCGAGCACGGCGAGGCGCCGCACACCGTCAAGCCCGACGTCTGCTGGCAGCTGCCGATCCGGCGGTCCTACCGCACCGTCGAGATGCCCGACGGGTCCAGCCAGCTCGAGATCTCGATCGGCGAGTTCGACCGCCGCGGCTGGGGGCCCGGGGGGCACGACCTGGACTGGTACTGCTCCGGCAACCCGCAGGCCCACGTCGGGCGGGAGCCGGTCTACCGCTCCAACGAGGGCGAGCTGCGCGAGCTGATGGGCGACGCGGCCTACGACGAGCTCGTCATCCGCTGCGAGGCGCAGCTCGCCGCGGTCAAGGCCGCCCGCGCGTCGGGGGCCCGCAAGCTGCTGCCGCTGCTCGTGCACCCCGCCACGCTGGAGGCGCAGGGCGAGGGCGCGGTCACCCGCAAGCGGCGGTGAGATCCGGTGGTGGAGCAGCGATCCCGTGACGGGTGGGTCGAGCCGAGCGCGGAACGGCTTGCGGCCGAGGCGATCCCGTCCCCCAACATCTGGGACGACCCCGACGGCTACGAGCTCGAGAACGCCGGCGTCGACCCCGACGGCGCGCTCGAGGCGACCATGCTGCGGCTCGCCGGGCGCGACCCCGAGCGCGGCTGGGACGGCCTCACGGTCCTCGACGTCGGGTGCGGATCCGGCTACCACCTACCGGGATTCGCGGCGAGCGCGGACCACGTCGTGGGGGCGGAGCCACACCGGCCGCTCGCCATACGGGCACGAGAACGTCTGGCACAGCAGGGGATCGACAACGCGACCGTCGTGCAGGCCGGCGCGCAGGCGCTGCCCCTGGCCGACGGCTCCGTGGACGTGCTGCACGCCCGCTGGGCGTACTTCTTCGGCGCGGGGTGCGAGCCCGGGCTCGCCGAGGTGGCGCGCGTGCTGCGGCCCGGGTCAACGGCTTTCGTGATCGACAACGACGCGACGCGGTCGACCTTCGGGGAGTGGTTCCGGCGCGCGTGGCCCACCTACGACCCGGCGGCGGTCGAGAGGTTCTGGCGGCGACAGGGGTGGTCGCGCGAGCAGGTGGACATCCGGTGGTCGCACCGCACGCGCGCGGACCTCGAGCGGGTGGTGCGGCTGGAGTTCACGCCCCACATGTCCGACTGGATCCTGGCCCGGCACGACGGGACCGAGGTCGACTACGCCGTCAACGTGTGGTGGCGCCGCGGGTGATCCCTGGGGGCGCGTGAGCTTCGAGCCGCTCAGGTCGGGCTGGTCCGGGCTCGATCCCCAGCGCGGCCAGGGTGTGGTCGATCACGTCGGCGCGGGGCGTCATACCGTCGACGTCGGTGAGCGCCACCCACTCGGCCCGGTCCGTGGATCCGTCCACCTCGGTCGTCCCCAGATGCCCGCCCGTGATCTGCGCCGCGTAGATGATCCGCACCGCCTTGAACGGGCGCTCGCGGCCTGGCTCGCGGCGCACCACGCTGGCCGTCGTGATCACCCGTCCGAGTCGGATGGTGTGCCCGGTCTCCTCCAGCACCTCCCGGACCACGGCTTCCTCGCACTGCTCGTCCAGCTCGACACCACCACCAGGCAGGGTCCAGCAGGCGGTGCGGCCACCGAGCCCGTTGTACCAGGTCAGAAGGATGTGATCCCTCTCGAGGATCGCGGCGTAGGCGGCCACGCGGGTGTCGTACTCGGTGAAGTGCATGGCCCCATCATCGGGCAGGTGAGGGGGCCTGTCGGTGCCGCCGTCTAGGTTGTCGCTCATGGCCAGACCTGCTACCAAGACCTCCAAGGCGACCTTCCGCTGCTCGGAGTGCGGCTGGACAACGCCCAAGTGGGTGGGCCGCTGCGGGGAGTGCCAGGCCTGGGGCTCGGTCAGCGAGGTGGGCGCGGTCCCGATCCGGACCCAGCCGGCGACGTATGTCGACCGCCCCGCCGTCCCCATCGCCGAGGTCGACGGGCGGCGGGCGGAGGCGCGCTCGACCGGGGTCGGGGAGTTCGACCGGGTGCTGGGTGGTGGCCTGGTGGCCGGCGCGGTCGTGCTCGTCGCGGGCGATCCCGGCATCGGCAAGTCCACCCTGTTGCTCGACGTGGCGGCCCAGGTCGCGCAGGCGGGCGGCACGGTGCTCTACGTCAGCGGGGAGGAGTCGGCCGCCCAGGTGCGGGTGCGCGCCGAGCGGATCGGCGCCGTCGCGGACCGGCTCTACCTCGCCTCCGAGACCGATCTGGGGACGCTCCTCGCGCAGGTCGAGGCGGTGCACCCCGACCTGCTGATCGTCGACTCGGTGCAGACCATCAGCTCCGCCGAGGTCGAGGGCAGCGCCGGCAACGTCTCCCAGGTGCGCGAGGTCGCCGCGAGCGTCATCGCCGCCGCCAAGCGCCGCGACATGGCGACCCTGCTCGTCGGCCACGTCACCAAGGACGGGTCGATCGCCGGCCCGCGGGTGCTGGAGCACCTGGTCGACGTCGTCGTGCAGTTCGAGGGCGAGCGGCACAGCCGGCTGCGGCTCGTGCGCGCCGTCAAGAACCGCTACGGCCCGACCGACGAGGTCGGCTGCTTCGACCTGTCCGACGTGGGGATCGTGGGGCTCGCCGACCCCAGTGGCCTCTTCCTGTCCAGCCGCGACACCGAGGTGGCGGGCACCTGCGTGACCGTCACCCTCGAGGGCCGCCGACCCCTCGTCAGCGAGGTCCAGGCGCTGCTCGACAAGACCGAGGCCAAGAACCCCCGCCGCACCACCAGCGGGGTCGACTACAACCGCACCGCGATGACCCTCGCCGTGCTGCACAAGCACAACTCGCTCAAGGTCCACGAGCACGACGCCTACGTCTCGACGGTGGGTGGGGTGCGGCTCACGGAGCCGGCCGCCGACCTCGCGGTGGCCATCGCCATCGCGTCTTCGATCCTGGACCGGCCGGTGCCGCCGGGGACGGTGGCGTTCGGGGAGGTCGGGCTGGCCGGCGAGGTGCGTCAGTGCACCGGGCTGCAGCGGCGGCTGGTGGAGGCGGCGCGGCTCGGGTTCCGACGGGCGATCGTCCCGAGCGGCACCCGCAGCCAGGGGCAGCTGCCCGAGGGCATCCAGATCCTCGAGGTCCCCAACACCCGCCGCGCGGTGGGCGTCGCCCTGGATGCGGCGCCGGACACGCAGCACCGGCCCGCCATACGGGCGGTGCCCTCGGGCGACGCCGCACCGTGACGCTGGGCTGATCGGAGTTCACACGGCGTGTGTCCGCAGTGACACTCTCGCTGCGCCGTTAGGATGACTCGGGAGACGTGCGGGCAACCACGCGTCGCCCGGAGCGTCGACGGCAGGGGGACGCCGTCGAGGACAAGGAGAGCGCGTGGACCGGTCGGACGACGACCTGATGCTGTCGGCCCTGGCCGCGGTGGCCCCTGGCACCGAGCTGCGCGACGGCCTCGAGCGGATCCTGCGCGGCCGCACCGGCGCGCTCATCGTGCTCGGCAACGACAAGCTCGTCGACCAGATCTCCACCGGCGGCTTCCCCATCGACATCGAGTTCTCCGCCACGCGGCTGCGCGAGCTGGCCAAGATGGACGGCGCCATCGTGGTGACCAGGGACATCGGGCGCATCGTGCGCGCGGCGACCCAGCTGCTGCCCGACGCCTCCATCGAGACCAGCGAGTCCGGCACCCGCCACCGCACCGCCGAGCGCGTCGCCAAGCAGACCGGCTACCCCGTGATCTCGGTGAGCCAGTCGATGCAGATCATCGCGCTCTACGTCAACGGCCAGCGCCGCGTCATCGAGAACTCCTCCGCCATCCTGTCCCACGCCAACCAGGCCCTCGCCACCCTCGGCCGCTACAAGGCGCGCCTCGACGAGGTCACCGGCACGCTGTCGGCCCTGGAGATCGAGGACCTCGTCACGGTCCGCGACGTCATGGCCGTCCTGCAGCGACTGGAGATGGTGCGCCGCATCAGCGAGGAGATCGAGGGCTACGTCGTCGAGCTCGGCACCGACGGCCGGCTCCTCAAGCTGCAGCTCGAGGAGCTGCTGCAGGGGCTCGGCAACGACCGCGAGCTGGTCATCCGCGACTACCTGCATGAGGCCACGACCCCCGACGAGGCGCCCGTCCAGAGCGGCCTCGCCGAGCTCGCGGGCCTGTCCACGCCTGAGCTCATCGACCTGCAGCTGCTCGCCCGGGCGCTCGGCTTCCCGAGCAGCGCCGACGTGCTCGACCAGGCCGTCAGCCCGATCGGTTTCCGACTGCTCTCCAAGATCCCGCGGCTCCCGGCAACCATCGTCGACCGGCTCGTCGACCACTTCGGCTCGCTGCAGCGGCTCCTGGCGGCCAGCCTGGAGGACCTCATGGACGTCGAGGGCGTCGGCGAGTCCCGCGCCCGGGCCGTGCGCGAGGGACTGTCGCGCCTGGCCGAGTCCAGCATCCTCGAGCGCTACGTCTGAGCGAGTCAGCACGCCGCGAGCCGGCGGGCGCGGCATACGTCATGGATCTCCACGAGCCCATCCTGCAGTGGTATGCCGACCACGCCCGCGACCTCCCCTGGCGCCACGAGTCCTGCTCTGCCTGGGGCGTGCTCGTGTCCGAGGTCATGCTGCAGCAGACCCCGGTCGCGCGCGTGCTGCCGGCCTGGGTCCAGTGGATGGAGCGGTGGCCGACGCCGCGAGACCTCGCGCTGGCCCCGGCGGGCGACGCGGTGCGCGCGTGGGGACGGCTCGGCTACCCGCGGCGGGCGCTGCGGCTGCACCAGTGCGCGACCGTGATCACCGAGGAGCACGGCGGCGTCGTCCCCACCACCGAGGCCACGCTGCTGACGCTGCCCGGGGTGGGGACGTACACCGCGGCGGCGGTGGCCTGCTTCGCGCACGGCGAGCGGACCGTGGTCGTCGACACCAACGTGCGCCGGGTGCAGGCGCGGGCGGTCACCGGGGTCGCGTTGCCGGCGCCCTCCCTGAGCCGCGCCGAGACGGCCGTGGCGGCGTCGCTGGTCCCGACCGACCCCGCCGTCGCCCGGGTCTGGAACGTCGCGGTGATGGAGCTCGGCGCGCTCGTGTGCACCGCGCGGTCCCCCCGGTGCGGTCAGTGCCCCGTCGCCGACCGGTGCGTATGGCGCCGCGCCGGCTCCCCGCCCTACGACGGCCCTGCGCGCAAGGCTCAGGGCTGGGCGGGCACGGACCGGCAGATCCGCGGCGCCATGATGGCGGTGCTGCGGGCCTCCGACGGGCCGGTGCGGCTGGCCGACCTGGCGGTGGCGTGCCCGGACGACGAGGTGCGGCGGATGCGCTGCCTGGACGGCCTGGTGTCCGACGGCCTGGTCGAACCCGTGGGCCGCGGCCGCTACCGCCTCCCCGCCTGACCCCTTCCCCGCCCCCTCTTCCGCCAACGTGGACGCTTTTGGTCCCCCAGACGCACAAGGGGACCACGATCGGGGGGAGACCGGGGGCGCAACGCGGTGCGCAGGGGCGAGGATGGAGCCATGCCTCGCATCGTGCCCCGCAAGATCGACGTCGACGCCGTGCAGAGGGCCGTGCGCCGCCCCGGCCCCGGCAGCACCGGCCCCGGCGGCACCGCCCCCCAGCCCGGCTCGGCCCCAGCCGATGTGGCTGACGTCGCACCTGCCGGCGGCCCTGACATCGCACCTGCCGGTGACGCTGACGCCCGACGCGGCGGGCTGCGGCGAGCCGTGCACCGCCGCATCGCGGCCCGCGCACCCAAGCTCGAGGCCCCGGCGGAGGCCGAGTCCGGGGTCGCCACCCCGGAGGCGCTCCGCGACGGCAGCACGGCGATCCGGCTCGCCGTGCTCGGAGAGTCCACCGCCCTCGGCATCGGCTGCGACGCTCCCGAGGAGATCCTGGCCGCCCAGCTCGCCCTGGTCTTCGCCGACCGCGAGCAGCGCCAGGTCGAGTGGCGCACCGCGGCGGCCGAGGGGGCCACCGTCGACTACTGCACCACCCACCTCGTCGACCGCCTCGCCCGCTCGCCGCTCGACGTCGTCGTGGTCGCCGCCGGGGTCAACGACCTGGTGCGGGGGCACCGGCCCCGGCGGTTCGCACGGGACGTGGAGGCGCTGGTCAACCGCATCACGGCGACCGCCCCCGGCGCCGCGGTCGTCGTCAGCGGCCTGCCCGACCCCACCGCCATGCCGCTGCTGCCCCGGCCGCTCGCCGCTCTCCTCGCCCGGCGGGCCCGCACCCTCGACGCGACCCTCGCGGACGCGGCCCGACGCCACCACGCGACGTTCGTGCCGATCCGGGACCTGCCGCTGGGCGCCGACCACCTCGCCGCCGACGGGTTCCACCCCGGGCCCGCGGGGTGCCGTGCGTGGGCCGAGGAGCTGGCGGGCGGTATACGGCTCGGGTGACGAGCCCCCCACCCCACGATCGTGGTCGGTTTGGGTCCCCAGGTGACCCATAACGTCCACGATCCGGGGCAGGGCAGGGCAGGGAAGGGTAGAGGCGGGGTGGGGCCGGGGCGGGATGGAGCCGGGGGTCAGAAGGAGAGCAGCATGCGGGTGTTGCCGAGGGTGTTGGGCTTCACCCGGTCCAGGTCCAGGAACTCCGCCGTGCCCTCGTCGTAGGACCGCACCAGCTCGGCGAACACGTCCGGCGTCACCGGCGCGCCCTGGATCGCGCGGAACCCGTGCCGCGCGAAGAAGTCCACCTCGAAGGTCAGGCAGAAGACGCGACTCACCCCGAGGTCGCGGGCGTCCTGCAGCAGCGCCTCGACCAGCCGGCCGCCGACGCCGTGCCCGACAGCGCTCTCCGCGACCGCGAGGGTGCGCACCTCCGCGACGTCCTCCCAGAAGACGTGCAGCGCGCCGCACCCCACGACCTGCCCGTCCAGCTCCGCGACCCGGAACTGCTGCACCGACTCGAAGTAGGAGACAGCGTCCTTGGCGAGCAGGATCCGGCGCTCGGCATACGGCTGGACCAGCGCGCGGATCGCGAGGACGTCGCTGGTCCGCGCGCGGCGCACCACCACGGAGGGCGCAGCTGCTGCCGCGCCGTCGTCGACCTGGTCCGTGCTCACGTCGCACCTTTCGTCGCCCGAGGGGCACAACCTAGCCCGCGGCGGGCCGCCCCGGTCGGGCGGCACCAGTCCGCGGACAGCGGTCGGCCCCGACCGCGCGGTGCGGTCAGGGCCGGCCCGTATGGCGCGCCCGGTGTCAGCCCTCGGACCCGGTCGCCTCGCCGCCGTCACGGCCACCCTCGAGGGCGACGTCCAGCGGCGGCAGGTCCGGGACGTCGGTGCCCCGGGTGCCGGTGAAGGTGAACTGCGCGTCCTTCTCGGCGCCGTCGGTGTCGACGAGGACGATCTCGCCGGCGGTCAGCTCGCCGTAGAGGATCTTCTCCGACAGCACGTCCTCGATGTTGCGCTGGATCGTGCGCCGCAGCGGCCGGGCCCCCATGACGGGGTCGTAGCCCTGCTTGGCGAGCAGCTCCTTGGCGGCCTTGGTGAGCTCGATGCCCATGTCCTTGTCCTTGAGCCGCTTGTCCAGCCGCGCGATGAACAGGTCGACGATCTGGACGATCTCGTCCTGCGTGAGCTGCGGGAAGACGATGACGTCGTCGACGCGGTTCAGGAACTCCGGCCGGAAGTGCTGCTTGAGCTCCTCGGAGACCTTCGACTTCATCCGGTCGTAGGAGGTGCCGGTGTCCGCGCCCGCGGAGAAGCCGAGCGAGACGCCCTTGGAGATGTCCCGGGTGCCGAGGTTGGTCGTCATGATGATGACGGTGTTCTTGAAGTCCACGACCCGGCCCTGGGAGTCGGTCAGGCGACCGTCCTCCAGGATCTGCAGCAGCGAGTTGAAGATGTCCGGGTGGGCCTTCTCGACCTCGTCGAACAGCACGACGGAGAACGGCTTGCGGCGCACCTTCTCGGTCAGCTGGCCACCCTCCTCGTAGCCGACGTAGCCGGGGGGCGAGCCGAACAGCCGCGACGCGGTGTGCTTCTCGCCGAACTCGGACATGTCGAGCTGGATGAGGCTGTCCTCGTCGCCGAAGAGGAACTCGGCGAGCGCCTTGGCGAGCTCGGTCTTGCCGACGCCCGTGGGGCCGGCGAAGATGAACGACCCACCGGGGCGACGCGGGTCCTTGAGCCCGGCGCGGGTGCGGCGGATGGCCTGGGACAGCGCCTTGATGGCGTCGTCCATGCCGACGATCCGCTTGTGCAGCTCGTCCTCCATGTGCAGGAGCCGGCTGGACTCCTCCTCGGTCAGCTTGAAGACCGGGATGCCCGTGGAGGCGCCCAGGACCTCGGCGATCAGCTCGTCGTCGACCTCGGCGACGACGTCCATGTCACCGGACTTCCACTGCTTCTCCCGCTCGGCCTTGGCCTCGACGAGCTTGCGCTCGTCGTCGCGCAGACCGGCTGCCTTCTCGAAGTCCTGGCCGTCGATCGCGGCCTCCTTCTCCCGGCGCACCGCGGCGATCTTGTCGTCGAACTCGCGCAGCTCCGGCGGGGCGGTCATGCGCTTGATGCGCAGCCGCGCACCGGCCTCGTCGATCAGGTCGATCGCCTTGTCCGGCAGGAAGCGGTCGTTGATGTAGCGGTCCGCGAGGTTGGCGGCCGAGGCCAGCGCGGCGTCGGTGATGGACACCCGGTGGTGCGCCTCGTAGCGGTCGCGCAGCCCCTTGAGGATCTCGATGGTGTGCGCGAGGGTCGGCTCGGCCACCTGGATCGGCTGGAACCGCCGCTCCAGGGCGGCGTCCTTCTCGATGTGCTTGCGGTACTCGTCCAGGGTGGTGGCGCCGATGACCTGCAGCTCGCCTCGGGCCAGCATCGGCTTGAGGATGCTGGCGGCGTCGATGGCGCCCTCGGCCGCGCCGGCGCCGACGAGCGTGTGGATCTCGTCGATGAACAGCACGATGTCCCCGCGGGTGCGGATCTCCTTGAGCACCTTCTTGAGGCGCTCCTCGAAGTCACCGCGGTAGCGGGACCCGGCGACGAGCGCGCCGAGGTCGAGGGTGTAGAGCTGCTTGTCCTTGAGCGTCTCGGGCACGTCGCCGCGGACGATGTCCTGGGCGAGGCCCTCGACGACGGCGGTCTTGCCGACGCCGGGCTCGCCGATCAGGACGGGGTTGTTCTTGGTGCGGCGGGACAGCACCTGCATGACCCGCTCGATCTCCTTGGCCCGCCCGATGACGGGGTCGAGCTTGCCGTCGCGGGCGGCCTGGGTCAGGTTGCGCCCGAACTGGTCGAGCACCAGCGAGCCGGCGGGGGTGCCCTCCTGCGGGCCGCCGGCGGCGGCGCCGACACCGGCCCCCGCGGTCTCCTTGCCCTGGTAGCCCGAGAGCAGCTGGATGACCGTCTGGCGGACGCGGTTGAGGTCGGCGCCCAGCTTGACGAGGACCTGGGCGGCGACGCCCTCGCCCTCGCGGATGAGCCCGAGCAGGATGTGCTCGGTGCCGATGTAGGAGTGGCCGAGCTGCAGCGCCTCGCGCAGCGACAGCTCGAGGACCTTCTTGGCCCGGGGGGTGAAGGGGATGTGACCGGTCGGGGCCTGCTGACCCTGGCCGATGATGTCCTGGACCTGCTCGCGCACGGCCTCGAGGGAGATGCCGAGGCTCTCGAGGGCCTTGGCGGCGACGCCCTCACCCTCGTGGATCAGGCCGAGCAGGATGTGCTCCGTCCCGATGTAGTTGTGGTTGAGCATGCGCGCTTCTTCCTGCGCGAGCACCACGACTCGACGGGCCCGGTCGGTGAACCGTTCGAACATCTCTGGTTGTCTCCTCGCTATCGAGATGCCTCGATGCTAGCTGCGTCGTGTGACGGACCCCCGCCCTGCGGCCCCGTCCGGTGCGGACGGCCTGCTGGAGCCCGTGACCTGACGTCGTCAACGCCCGCCCCGCCGTGGGTGTTCCGTGCTCACCCCTGCCGGGTGTTCGCTCTGAGCGGACGGGCCGGTCCCGTATGCCGTCAGCTGTCGCCGCGCACCGGGGTCGACTGGTGGTGGCGCAGCCGCCACCCGGCGTCGGTCAGCAACCAGGTCGAGGAGCGCCACGCGGCCCGCTGGGAGCGGTGGGCGCGGTAGGTCACCAGCACCACGCCGGGCGCCAGCAGCTCGGCCTCGAGCCGGTCCACGGTCAGCGAGCTGGTCGAGTCGTCCACCGGAGCGTCCAGCATGGAGTCACGGTCGTAGACCTGACCGCTCGGGGCGAACTCGCTGAAGAACTCGTGCAGCAGCGCCTGCACGCCCAGGGGGTCGCGGCGCAGCTGCGGGTCGAGCAGCTGCATCTCCAGCTCCACCACCCGCTCCAGCTCCGCGGTGCTCGGGTCCTGCGGCTGCTGCGACGGCTGAGGCGGGTGCGGCTCGGTGCTGGCGGGCATGTCACTCCTCGGGGCGCGGGGACCCGGGCGTCGTCGTGGTCGAGGGGATGCCGCGACGAACGCGGCGGGGGCACGCGATGCACACCGAGGCCCCCGGCAGAGCGTAGATGAAGCAGCAGGACGCCCGCAGCCAGTCACGCTCCGTGTCCTGCGGGCGGTCGCCGATCGGGCTGCCGGCCGCGGCCAGAGCCTGCCGCGACGCCAGGTGCCACACGTCGTCGACCATCCCGAGCCGCTGCCGGCTGGACATCCGCACGCCGGGGGCGGCATACGCACCGGCCACCCGCTCCGCGTGCTCCCGGTAGCGCTGCTCGGCGCGGGCCCGCCGGACCCCCGCCGCGGCCACCACCTGATGCTGGGCCCCCGGGGCCAGCCGGACCCGGTGCGGGTAGCCCTGGGTGGGGTGCGGCTCGATCACCAGGGCGCCGGGCGCGACGTCGAGCACCCACGGCCCGACCTCGGCCGCGAGGGCCGCGGGGTAGGCCAGCGCGTCGAGGTACCACCCCAGCACGAAGGTCGCGGCCACGTGCGGCGGCGGCTGCGAGCCGGCGGCGTAGGTGCGCCGCCAGCCCCGCGCGACCCGCTCCCGCCAGGCGGCCAGCTGCTCGAGACCCCGCTCGGTCCCGGCGGCGACCGCCGCGGTGTCGACGTGAGGCGTTCCGGACGCCGCATCGCCCGGCGCGACCGTGAGGTCGAGCCAGGCGATGCGGGTGGAGACGAGGTCGCAGGCGAGCTCGAGCTCGCCGCCGGCCAGCGGGTAGGCCACGTGGTCAGTGGGCCCTGTCGTAGGCCTGCTGCAGCTCGGCGGAGACGCGGCCGCGGTCGGAGACCTGGAAGCCGTTCTGCCGGCCCCACTCGCGGACCTCGTTGAGGTTGCCGCCGCGGCTCGCCGCGGGCTTGCGGCCGGTGGTCCTGCGGCCGCCGGACCGGCGGGCGTGGCCCACCCAGGAGGCGAGGTCGTCGCGCAGCTTGGCGGCGTTGTCCTCGGACAGGTCGATCTCGTAGCTCACGCCGTCGAGCGCAAAGCTCACGGTCTCCGCAGCGGCGCCGCCGTCGATGTCGTCCTCGAGGATGACCTGAATGCGCTGGGCCATTGTGTCTGCTCCTTGGTCGGTGACGGGAAAACGAGGGAGAATTCCCTGACGACAAAAGATAGGGCCCCGTGATGCTCCTGGTCAAAGACTGAATTCTTGGCGAGGATCATTCGGTGCGGTCGGTCTCGCGCTCTTGCTGCTCACGCTCCCACTGCGCGTGCGCGATCCGCTCACGCCGATCACCTTCGAGGACGTTCTTCATGACGTGCCAGAAGATGAAGAGCACTCCGGCCGTCGGTGCCAGCGCGATGAAGACCTTCCATGCCATGTCCACGGTATTTCACCTCCCGGGATTGTCGGTGACCCGACCGGATCGGATCATGATCGTCGAGCCGTGATCACTGCTGCGGCTTCAGGTGCGGGAAGAGGATCGTCTCGCGAATTCCGGTGCCGGTGAGCAGCATGATCAACCGGTCGACGCCCATGCCGGTGCCACCCATCGGGGGCGCGCCGTACTCCAGCGCCCGCAGGAAGTCCTCGTCCAGCTCCATGGCCTGGTCGTCGCCGCCGGCCGCCAGCACCGCCTGCGCGGTGAGCCGCTCCCGCTGCACCACCGGGTCGACGAGCTCGGTGTAGGACGGCGCCAGCTCGACGCCACCCACGATGAGGTCCCACGCCTCGACCAGGCCGGGCGCCGAGCGGTGGGCCCGGGCGAGCGGGCGCACCGACTCGGGGTAGTCGCACACGAAGGTCGGCTGGATCAGCGTCTCCTCCACCAGCTGCTCGAACAGCTCGAGGATGATCTCGCCCGCGCCCCAGCCCGGCTTGAGCGCGATGTCCCGGCCCTCGGCGAGGCGCCGAAGCCGGGCGACGTTGTCGGGGTCCTCCTCGGCCGTCACCTGCTCGCCCAGCGCGTCGCTGACGCCCTCGCAGATCGGCAGCCAGCGCCACTCCCCCGACAGGTCGATCTCGCGGCCGCGGTAGTCCGTCAGCGTCGTGCCGCGACCGGTCGCCTCGGCGGCATCCAGGATGATGGCGCGCGTGCGGTCGGCAGCGGTGAACTGATCGCCATACGCCTCGTAGAACTCGAGCTCGGTGAACTCCGGAGAATGCGTGGAGTCGACCCCTTCGTTGCGAAAGACCTTGCCGATCTCGTAGACCCGGTCCACGCCGCCGACGACCGCGCGCTTGAGCCACAGCTCGGTGTAGGAACGGAGGTTCATGTCGATGTCGAAGGCATTGAGGTGCGTGACGAAGGGTGATGCCGCACCACCATGGGAAAGATTGAGGATCGGCGTCTCGACCTCCACGAAACCCACCCCGTCGAGGGTGGCCCGGATCGAGCGCAGCACCGTCGCGCGCAGCCGCACCATGTCCCGGGCTTCCTGACGCACGATCAGGTCGGCATAACGCTGCCGGACCCGCGTCTCCTCGGAAAGGTCCTTGTGCAGCGTCGGCAACGGGCGCAGCGCCTTGCTGACCATCGACCAGCTGGTGCCCATCACCGACAGCTCGCCGCGGCGGCTGCGGATCACGCGGCCCTGCACGCACACGTGGTCACCGAGGTCGACGTCGGCCTTCCAGGCGTCGAGCGCCTCCGGCCCGACCTCGGCCAGGCTCAGCATGACCTGCAGCCGGGTGCCGGGGCCCTCCTGGAGGGTGGCGAAGCACAGCTTGCCGGTGTTGCGCAGGAAGACGACCCGCCCGGCGACCCCCACCGCGTCCTGGGTCTCCTCCCCGGTCTCCAGGTGGTCCCAGCCCTCGCGCACCTCGGCCAGGGTGTGGCTGCGGGGCACCGACACCGCGTAGGGCGCCTCGCCCCTGTCGAGCAACCGCTGACGCTTCTCGCGCCGCACCCGCATCTGCTCGGGGACGTCCTGGTCGGGCGCCAGCGGCTCGGGCTGCTGGGTCTGCTCGGGGGTGTCGGTCATGGGGTCAAGCCTAGTGGCGCGGGACACTGGCTCCCGACGAAAGGAAGCCGCCACCATGTCGCCTCGCACCCGCCGCCCCCTGGCGCTCGTTCTCGCCGTCGGGGCCGCCGCGTCCGTCTCGGGGTGCACGGCCCTGTCGACCGGCTACGCCCCGCCCGTCACCGTCACGGTGACGCCCACGGTCACGGTGACGGCCAAGACCGCCCCGACGACGGCGGCGCCGACCCCGACGCCCACCCCCACCGCGACCCGCAACCCCGACCTGCGCAGCGCCGTCCGGGGCCGGGCCTTCGACCTCGGCACCATCACGTCCGTCGACCAGCAGGGCGGCAACCAGGTCATCGTCCTGGACCGGTGGACGGTGCGCGGCCGCTCGGACGGCTCGGTGGGCCGCACCGGCATCGACCTGACGCCCTCCTCGGGCGCGTCGTTCAGCAACCGCAACGCCATCTCGTTCCGGATCCCGGTGGACCCGGCGGCGCAGATCGTCAGGCAGACCTGCACGAGCCCGGACGCGCCGGCCGCGACGGCCAAGGCCACCCTCCAGGACCTGCAGGCGCTGCCCGACCAGGCCGCGATCGTCAAGATCACCCTCGACGACCAGGGCTGGGCGACCAAGGTGGAGAGCAACCCCGTCTGCCCGTGAGCGCTCCCGGGTCAGGACGGCTGGTCGAGCTCGGGCGGGTCGTCGTCCAGGCGGCACCAGGACTGACCGACGAGCCCGGCGGCCACCAGCAGCACCCCGGCGACCGTGGTGGCGAGCGCCGCGGCGGCCGGTGAGCCCAGGCCCGCGAGCGCCAGCTGGGCGCGACCGACGACGGCGAGGGCGGCATACCACCCGACCAGGACGGCCCCTGTGAGCGCGGCGGCCTGGCACAGCACCAGCACCCGGTATCCCCGCAGCCCGTCGTGCGGGCCGGAGGGCCGGGCGCCGCGCACGGTCCGACGCACCGACCAGGCACCGGCGAGGACCATCGCGGCGACGAGCAGCGGCGGCAGCACCGCGAGGTAGCCCGCCGGAGGCAGCGCGTGCCCGCTCTCGCTCCACCACGCCAGCCCGACGTAGGACGCCAGCAGCACGACGGCCGCGACGGCCGCCGCGACGCCCGCGGTGAGCCCGCGGCCGCCCCTCAGCACGGCCCGCCCCGGTGACGCTCGGGCCAGTCCGGGCCGGGCCGTATGCCGTCCGCCGCCCGCTCCTCGGCGAGCTGCGCCACGGCGCGGACCTCGCCCGCGGGGGTCCGCAGCACGGCGTCGGGGTCGGCCTGAGCCCACGGCACGAGCACGAAGCCGCGCTCGTGGGCCCGGGGGTGCGGCAGCGTCAGGGAGGGGTCGTCGCTGACGACGTCCTGCCCGGCGACCTGGTAGGCGACGAGGTCGAGGTCCAGGGTGCGGGCGCCCCACCGGACCTCGCGGGTGCGGCCGTGCCGCTCCTCGATCCGGTGCAGCTCGGCGAGCAGCGCCGCGGGCGAGCGCCGGGTGCGCCCGACGACGACGGCGTTGAGGTAGGGCGGCTGGTCGGGGCCGCCGACCGGGTCGGTCTCGTAGAGCCCGGAGCGGGCGGTGACCCGCAGCCCCGGGACCCGCCGCAGCCGCCGCTCGGCCTGGGCAAGGGTCTGCGCGGGGTCGCCGAGGTTGGCGCCGAGCGCGACGACGACCAGGGCGTCGCGGCGGCTGACGACGGTCACCGACACGTCGCCGAAGGGCACGGCGATGGGCGCCGCTGGCTTGTGGACCGTCACCTCGACCAGCTCGAGCGGCAGGTGGTCGGCGAGCAGCCGTGCCCCGATCCGCCCGGCCAGCGCCTCGATCAGGTCGTGCGGCTCCCCGGTGACGAGCGCGTGGACGGTCTCGGCGACCTCGGCGTAGCTCACCGTCGCCGCGAGGTCGTCGGTGGCCGCGGCGGCCTGCAGGTCCAGGTGCAGGACCAGGTCGACGACGAACTCCTGGCCGAGCACCCGCTCCTCGGGCAGCACCCCGTGACGACCGCGGGCGCGCAGCCCGGTCAGCCGGATCTGGTCGCCGCTCATGCGCTGGCCTCGGTGGCCTCGGGGGACGGGGCGGACGGCATACGGGCGGTCCAGGCGTGCAGGACCGCGAGCGCGTCGGCGCTCGCGCGCACGTCGTGGACCCGCAGGCCCCACACCCCGGCCTGGGCGGCGAGCAGGCTGGTCGCGGCCGTCGCCGTGTCCCGCTCGGCGGGCGGCCGGGGGACGAGCGAGCCGTCCGCGCCGGGGGCGGCGAGCAGGGAGCCGAGGAAGGCCTTGCGGGAGGTGCCGAGCAGGAGGGGTCGGCCGAGCGCGTGCAGCTCGGGCAGCCGACCCAGCAGCGTCCAGTTGTGCTCGGCGTGCTTGCTGAAGCCGATGCCGGGGTCCAGGACGAGCTGCTCCTCGCGCACGCCGGCGGCCTGCAGCTCGCGCACCCGCTGCCGCAGCTCGCGCACGACGTCGGTCACCACGTCGTCGTAGTCCAGGTGGTCCCTCGACTGCATCGTGGCCCCGTGGGCCCGCCAGTGCTGCACCACCATCGTCGCGCCGGTGCCGGCCACGACCTCGGCCAGCCGCGGGTCCGCCAGGCCACCGCTGACGTCGTTGACGATCGCGGCGCCGGCCTCGACGGCGGCGGCGGCGACCTGCGCGCGCATGGTGTCCACCGAGACGGTGACGCCCTGCGCGACGAGCGCCCGTATGACGGGCACCACCCGGTCCAGCTCCTCCTCGGCGCTCGGCCGGGTCGCTCCCGGGCGCGTGGACTCCCCGCCCACGTCGACGAGGTCGGCGCCGTCGCGGACCAGGGCCAGGCCGTGCTCCACCGCGGCGCGGGTGTCGAGCCAGCGGCCGCCGTCGCTGAAGGAGTCGGGGGTGACGTTGAGGACCCCCATGAGGTGGGGGCGGCCCCGGGGCGGGGTCGTGGGCACCGTCATCCGGTGAGTCCCTTGAGCAGCGTCAGGCGGGGCCAGGTCAGGAAGGCCTCGGCCTCCAGCGCCGCGATCCCGATGCGCGGCAGCGAGCTCGAGGCCGGGAAGACGAGGAAGCGCGGCTGCCAGCGGGGCCCGAACTTCGCGTTGAAGCGGTAGAGGCTCTCGATCTGGAACCACCGGGACAGGAAGACCAGCACCTTGCGGCTCACCTTGGTGACCGGCCCGGCGCCGAGGCGCTCGCCGCGCTCGAGCACGGCTCGGAAGGTCGCGAAGTTGAGGCTGACCTGCCGGATCCCGATGCTCGGGGCGCTGGTGAGGGCGGCCACGATCATGAGCTCGTTGAGGCCGCCCTCGGCGGTCTTGTCGCGCAGCATGACGTCCAGCGACATGCCGTCCTTGCCCCAGGGGACGAACTGCAGGAAGCCGCGGACCCGGCCCTCCTGCACCGCGGTCACGAGCACCGCCTCGGGGTCGGCGTGGTCGGCGAGGCGCCCCAGGGCCATGGAGAAGCCCCGCTCGGTCTCGGTCCCGCGCCAGGCCTGCGCGTCGGCCCGGATGGTCTCGCACTGCTCGGGGGTGAGGTCCCCGATGCGGGAAACGTGGGTGGAGTAGCCGGCGCGCTCGATGCGGCGCACCATCTGCCGGACGTTGCGCATCGCCCGGCCCTCGAGGGAGAAGCTGCCGGTGTCGACGACCGCCTCGTCCCCGAGCTCCAGCGCCTCGAAGTCGGTGTCGCGGGTCCACACGATCCCGGCCCGCTCGGAGCAGCCCAGCACCGCGGGCGTCCACGCGTGGCGCTCGGCGAGCTCGAGGAAGCGCTCGATCGCGCCGGGCCACGCCTCGGGGTCCCCGATCGGGTCGCCGGAGGCCAGCATGACGCCGTTGACGACGCGGTAGGCGATGGCGGACTTGCCGGAGTCGGACCACACGACGGACTTGTCGCGGCGCAGGTTGAAGTAGCCGAGCGAGTCGGGGTGGCGCCCCAGCAGGGCGCGCAGCCGCTCGTCGTCCTCGTCGGTCAGCTCGGGCCGCTGCTCGGGCGAGCGCAGCGCCAGGTAGGCCGTGACCATGAGGGTCATGAGGCCGAGCGACCCGAGGGTCAGGTCCATGGCGTCCTGGGTCCGCTCGTGGCGGAAGTGCAGGCCCTCCCCCATGCCCACGAGGCCGCCGAGGACGTAGCCCAGCATCGAGACCGGAGAGGCCGGCTCGGCGAGCATCCGGTCGGCGCGGACCGCCAGGGAGAGGTAGCCGATGACGACGCTGACCAGACCGAGGCCTAGGAAGGCCCACAGGGCCCGCCACCGGGTGCGGGGGTCCCCCTCGGCGTGGAACTCGCGCCGGTAGCGGACCAGGACGACGATCAGCACCACGCCGGGCAGCGCCGCGACGAGCTGCAGCCGCACCACGTGCAGCACGACGGTGAGCGCGAGCACGGCCAGCGCGACCGCCCAGGCTCGGCGCTTGCGCCGGGTCAGCGCGTGGCCGAGGGGGACCAGCAGGATGCCGGTGACGACCATCGCGGCGACGGCGGTGGAGGCGATCATGCCGGGCCCGACCACCGGCAGGTGCAGGATCTGCTGGCGCCAGCTGCGGAAGAGCGCCGCCAGCACGTTGACCGCGGCCAGGACATAGGTGAGCCGTCCGGCGACCACGGGGATGCGGGAGGGCCGGGCCACCCGGGCGATCAGTGCCTTGACCGGTGCCGGCAGGTAGACAGGCCGGTCCGCCCTCGTGGATCCCGCCACGTCGCCCCCCTGGTCTCGTGCCGTGCTCGGTGCCGCTGGCATGGTCTCAGCCCCGGCCGCCGAGCGCGAGCTGCATCGCCTCGGCTCGCGTCGCGGGGTCCCGCAGCTGACCGCGAACGGCCGAGGTCAGGGTCCGGGAGCCGGGCTTGCGCACCCCGCGCATGGACATGCACAGATGCTCGCACTCGATGACGACGATGACCCCTCCGGGGTTGAGGTGGTCGATCAGGGCGTCGGCGATCTGGGTGGTGAGCCGCTCCTGCACCTGGGGGCGCTTCGCGTAGACGTCGACGAGCCGCGCGAGCTTGGACAGGCCGGTGACCCGGCCGTCCTTGCCGGGGATGTAGCCGACGTGCGCGACCCCGTGGAAGGGCACGAGGTGGTGCTCGCAGGTGGAGTAGACCTCGATGTCGCGGACCATGATCAGCTCGCTGTGCCCGCCGATCTCGAAGACCGCGTCGAGCACCGCCCCGGGGTCCTGGCGCAGCCCGGCGAACATCTCGTCGTAGGCCCGGGCCACCCGCGCCGGAGTGTTGCGCAACCCCTCCCGGTCGGGGTCCTCCCCGATCGCGAGCAGCAGCTCGCGCACCGCCGCCTCGGCCCGGGCGTGGTCCACGACCACCGGCGGGCAGCCGGCGCGGTCCGACGCGGCGCGCTCCGACGCGGCCGCCGACCCGGCGGCCGGGCTGGCGTCGAGGGCCTCGTCACCGCCCGTCATCGTCACCGGCCGGGGTCCACCCGGTCGTCGCCGGGCAGCTCGATCACCTGGGTCGGGGGATACTCCCGCTCGGGGTCGGGGTTGTCACCGACCTGGTGGTCGACCTGCTCCTGGACGACCTCGACGACCTCGGGCTCGCCCGACTGCAGCGCGGCCTCCTCGGCGGGGGTCAGCACCGGGGGCCGGTCGCTGACCTGACGGTCCTGGCTGGACAGCCAGACCGGCCGCTCCGGCCGCTTGACCACGTCGGCGAAGACGACGGCCAGCTCGTCGCGGCCCAGCGTCTCCTTCTCCAGCAGCTCCAGGACCAGCCGGTCCAGGACGTCGCGGTTGTCGTTGAGGGCATGCCAGGCCTCGTCGTGGGCATAGTCGATGAGGCGGCGGACCTCCTCGTCGACGACCCCGGCGACGGTCTCGGAGTAGTCGCGCTGGTGGCCGTAGTCGCGGCCTAGGAAGACCTCGCCCTGCTCCTGGCCGAGCTTGACCGCGCCGATCCGCTCGGACATGCCGTACTGCGTGACCATCTGTCGCGCGAGCCCGGTGGCCTTCTCGATGTCGTTGGAGGCGCCGGTGGTGGGGTCGTGGAAGATCATCTCCTCGGCCACGCGCCCGCCGAGGGCGTAGGCGAGCTGGTCCAGGATCTCGTTGCGCGTGGTGGAGTACTTGTCGTCGTTGGGCAGCACCATCGTGTAGCCCAGGGCGCGGCCGCGCGGCAGGATCGTGATCTTGCTGACCGGGTCGGTGTGCCGCATCGCCGCCGCCACCAGGGCGTGCCCGCCCTCGTGGTAGGCGGTGATCTTCTTCTCCTTGGCCGACATGATGCGGGTCCGCTTCTGCGGCCCGGCGATCACGCGGTCGATGGCCTCGTCGACGATGGCGTTGGTGATCTGCAGGAGGTTGGAGCGGGCCGTCAGCAGGGCCGCCTCGTTGAGGACGTTGGCGAGGTCGGCGCCGGTCATGCCGGGGGTGCGCCGGGCGACGGCCATCAGGTCGACGTCGGCCGCGAGCGGCTTGGACTTGGCGTGGACCTGCAGGATGTGGTGCCGCCCGAGCATGTCGGGGGCCTCCACCGCGATCTGCCGGTCGAAGCGGCCCGGGCGCAGCAGCGCGGGGTCGAGGATGTCGGGGCGGTTGGTCGCCGCGATGAGGATGACATTGGTCTTGACGTCGAAGCCGTCCATCTCGACGAGCAGCTGGTTGAGCGTCTGCTCGCGCTCGTCGTGCCCGCCGCCGAGACCCGCGCCGCGGTGGCGACCCACGGCGTCGATCTCGTCCACGAAGATGATGGCGGGGGCGGACTGCTTGGCCTGCTCGAAGAGGTCCCGCACGCGGGACGCACCGACGCCGACGAACATCTCGACGAAGTCCGAGCCGGAGATCGAGAAGAAGGGCACGCCCGCCTCGCCGGCGACCGCGCGGGCGAGGAGGGTCTTGCCGGTGCCGGGCTGGCCGTAGAGCAGCACGCCCTTGGGGATCTTGGCGCCGACGGCCGCGAACTTCTCCGGCTCGACGAGGAACTCCTTGATCTCCTGCAGCTCCTCGACGGCCTCGTCTGCCCCGGCGACGTCGGCGAAGGTCACCTGCGGCATGTCCTTGGTGGCCACCTTGGCCTTGGACTTGCCGAACTGCATGACCTTGGAGCCGCCGCCCTGCATCGAGCTCATAATGAACCACGCGAAGGCGCCGAAGAGCAGCAGCGGGAGCATGTAGCCGAGCAGCGACAGGAAGGGCGAGTCGGTCGGGGGCTGCTCGTCGTAGCCCTTGGGCGGCTTGTGCGCGTCGAGCAGCTTGACCATCTCGGGGCCGCGCGGCTCGATGTAGTGCGCCCGCACGTGCTTGGCGTTCTTGACGCTGCCCTCGGAGTACTCGTTGCCGGGCTTGAGCGTCAGGTCCACGCGGTTGCCGTCGACGAGCTTGGCGGACTCGACCTTGTCCTGCTGGATGAGCTGGACGGCGGCGGAGGTGTCGACCTCGCGGTAGTCGGTCTGCTCACCCAGGGTCAGCCAGCCGGCCAGGAGCAGGGTGAGCAGGGCGACGAGCAGCCAGGGGCTGCGGAAGATGCGCTTCGGATCCATGTACGTGCGGGGAGCGACCCCGTCCTTCCTGATCAAGCGGTCGGCCGAGGCCGAGGAGTGCGGCGACCGGTCCGGTCGTCGCCGAGAGGCTCAACGTGCGAGCGCCGGGGGGTGTTCCGTCACTGGTAGACGTGCGGGGCGAGGGTCCCGATGTCGCGCAGGTTGCGGAAGCGCTGGTCGTAGTCCAGGCCGTAGCCGACCACGAACTCGTCGGGGATGTCGAAGCCGACGTAGCGCACGTCGATCGGCACCTTGACCACGTCGGGCTTGCGCAGCAGCGTCATGATCTCCAGCGACGCCGGGCGGCGGGACTCGAGGTTGGAGCGGGTCCACGACAGGGTCAGGCCGGAGTCGATGATGTCCTCGACGATGAGCACGTGCCGGTCGGTGATGTCGGTGTCGAGGTCCTTGAGGATCCGCACGACGCCGGAGCTCTTGGTGCCCGAGCCGTAGGAGGAGATGGCCATCCAATCCATCTCCACGCTGCCGGGGAGGTGCCGCATCAGGTCGGCCATGACCATGACGGCGCCCTTGAGCACCCCCACGAGCAGGACGTCCTTGCCCTCGTAGTCGCGCCAGATCTGGTCGGCCAGCTCGGCCAGCCGTGCCTGGATCTGCTCCTCGGTGTAGAGCACCGCGGCCAGGTCGTCGCCCATGTGGCGGGATTCCACTACGCCTCCTCGGTCGGTGGGCCGGTCCGGCCCGTCGGGCCGGGATCGCCTCGGTCAGTATGCCGGTCCACGGCCCCCTCGGGCGCGGCACCGGACGGGCGATCGCTCGATCGCCACCAGGTCATTCAACCCGATGGGGGCCCGTGAGGACGATCCGGCCGTCGGCGCCGGGGGTCCGGGAGGCGGTGACGGGCCCGGGCAGGCTGACCGGCCCCTGTCCGCGCCACCGGGTGAGGAGGGCGTCCAGGGCGCCGACGTGCACCGCGGTGAGCGCCCCCGCCGGGACCCCCGCGGCGAGCGCGGCCCGGTGCAGCACCCGGGTCCGCACGGCCGCGGGCTCGCCGGCGAGGAGCGCGGCGGGCAGCCCGTCGGCCCGCTGGTGGGTGGCGAGCCAGGCGGCGGCGAGGTCGTCGAGCGCCTCCGCGTCCGCGCGCAGCTGGTCGGCCGTGCGCGCCAGTGCGTCCCGTATGCCGGGGCCCAGCGCCTCGTCCAACGACGCGAGGGCGCCGCGCGCCCGCACCCGGGCATAGGTGGGGTCGAGGTTGTGCGGGTCGTGCCAGGGCTCGAGGCCGTCGTGGGCGCACACCGCAGCCGTGTCCGCGCGGGTCACGGCGAGCAGCGGCCGGTGGTAGCGGCCCCGGCGGGGCGGCATACCGGCCAGGGAGCGCGCGCCCGAGCCTCGGGCGAGCCCGAGGAGGACCTGCTCGGCCTGGTCGTCCCGGGTGTGGGCGAGCAGCACGGCGACGGCGCCGAGCTCGGTCGCGACCGCGTCGAGCGCGGCGTAGCGCGCCTCGCGGGCGGCGTCCTCCGGGCCCGCTCCCCCGGTCACCGTGACGCGCCGCACGACGACCGGGCGCAGGCTGAGCTGCTCGCACCGGCGGGCGGCCCGCTCGGCCACGGCGTCCGAGCCGGCCTGCAGGCCGTGGTCGACGACCACGGCCCCGGCGGGCCGACCGGTCTTGTCGACCTCGAAGGCCACGGCGGCGGCCAGCGCGAGCGAGTCGGTGCCCC
Source organism: Arsenicicoccus sp. oral taxon 190 (assembly GCF_001189535.1). Lineage (NCBI taxonomy): Bacteria > Bacillati > Actinomycetota > Actinomycetes > Micrococcales > Intrasporangiaceae > Arsenicicoccus > Arsenicicoccus sp. oral taxon 190. Next base: position 1,544,121 of record NZ_CP012070.1, on the reverse strand, counting down.
CGCTGCAGGCCACGAGCACCAGCCCCTCGGGCAGGTCGTCGAGCAGGGCGCGGACCGCCCTCCGGACCGCCGCGACCCCGGGGGGCGGTCCGGCCATCAGCCGTGCACGCGGCGCAGCCAGAGCCGGTGGTCGCCGATCTCGGCGGGGGTGGGCAGCGTCTCCGGGGAGGTCCACACCTGGTTGAAGCCGTCCATGCCGACGGTGTCGACGACCCCGCGCACGAAGGCCGCGCCCTCGGAGTACTGCCGCATCTTGGCCTCCAGCCCGAGCAGCCGGCGGATCACCCGGTCCAGGGAGGACCGGCCGCCGCGGCGCTGGTCGAAGGTCGTGCGGATGCGGTCGACGGTCGGGATCACCGCGGGGCCCACGTCGTCCATGATCACGTCGGCGTGGCCCTCGAGCAGGCTCATGACGGCGGTGATCCGGGCGATCTCCTCCCGCTGCTGCGGCGTGGTGACCAGGTCGGACAGGCCGTTGCCGCCCTCGCGCAGCACGTCGGGCAGGTTGCGGACCATCTGGGCCAGCCGGGCGGCCAGCTGGTCGGCGTCGGGGACGAGCTCGACGGACAGCTCGCGGGTGCGGTCCAGCAGGTGCTGGCGCAGCCACGGCACGGCGGTGAACTGCACGCGGTGCGTCTCCTCGTGCAGGCACACCCACATCCGGAAGTCGCGAGGGTCCACGTCGAGCTCGCGCTCCACCTCGACGACGTTGGGCGCGACCAGCAGCAGGCGGGGGGTGCCGCCGGGGGCGAGGTCGTACTGCCCGAGGACCTTGCTCGCGAGGAAGGCCATGAGGGCGCCGGTCTCACCGCCCGTGACCTTGCCGCCCACGGCCGCCGCGGTAGGGCCGACCCCCGAGGGGCGGGCGGCGAGGAGCTTGTCGGTGACCGGGGCGATCATGCCCCGCAGCGACTCGACGTTGGCGTCGATCCAGCCGGGGCGGTCCACGACCCGGGCGGGCTCGGCGCTCGCCGGCGCGTGCAGGTGGGAGGTGTCGGCGACGTGCTGGGCGGACGCCGCCGCCGCGGCCCGCAGCTCGCGCACCGCGTCGGCGGCCTCCGCGCGGCTCACGCGGGGCCCTCGGGGGACGAGTCGACGGGCGGTGGCCGCCGCGAAGTCCCAGTCGACGAGCTCGACGGACCCGACGGACCCGACGGGCCCGACCGGCCTGACGGGCTCGGAGGAGCGGTCGGCGCCGTGGTGCAGGTCCTGCCTGGAGTCCTGGCTCATGTCCTGCTCAACCTCTTGGTGGCGTGATCCGTTCCCGGCGACTCCCGGCGACTCCCGGCGACTCCCGGCGACTCCGGGCGACTCCGGGCGAGGGCGTCATCGGTGATCACCGGCAGCCGCAGCCGGCGAGCCGCGCCACCAGCGCGTCCAGCGCCGCCCGCCCCCCCTCGGTGCCGGTCGCGGCCGGGACCTCGTTGGCGATCAGCGCGAAGGCCAGGGTGCGCCCGTCGCGGTCCACGACGGTCCCCCCGAGCGAGCTGACCCCGGTCAGCGTGCCCGTCTTGGCCCGCACCACCCCCGCTCCCGGGAGGGCCGGGCCGCTCACGTAGCGGCCGCCGAGGGTCCCCGAGAGCCCGGCGACGGGCAGGTCCTGCACGACCCGGGCGAGCGCCGGCTCGCGGCCTGTGGTGCCGGCGGTCACCACGTCGCCGACCACCCGCGCCGGCACCGTCGTGCCCGCGGCGAGCCCGCTCGAGTCGGCGAGGCGCACCCCGCTCGTGTCGTAGCCACGCCGCGCCAGCTCGGCCTGCACCCACGCCGCGGCGTCCCCGAAGCCGACCGGGCGCCCCGCCGGGACGGCCCCGGCGCGCGCCGTCGCCTGGCGGGCCAACGACTCGGCGAGCGCGTTGTCGCTGCGCTGCAGCGCCACGGCCATCTGGTCGGCCACCGTCGCTGAGGTGACGGCCGCGAGCGGCGTGGCCCCGGGCACCGGCGCGGTCCCGCGGGCCAGGTCTCCGGTCACGGTGATCCCGTCCTTGCGGAGCGCGTCGCGCAGCACCTGCGCGACCTCCTCGGCCGGGTCGGTCGGGCCGGGGCGGCCGGGGGCGACGAGGCCGTCGGCGAGACCGAGCGTGGTGACCTTGCCGACGATCGCCTCCTCGAAGAAGGAGCGCGGCCAGCCGGGGGCGTAGTCCGGCCCGGCGGCGTAGGAGCTGTCCAGCCGCAGCGTGACGGCGGTCCGGCCAGCGGCCCGCAGCGCCCGGGCGGTGTCGGCCGCCAGCGTCGCCACCCCCGCGTGGCCCTCCACCGCGTCGGGCCGGGAGGCGCCACGGCCCAGCAGGGTGTCCCCGCCGGCCTTGAGCACGAGCGTCCCGTCCGGGGCCAGCAGGGTGCTGGTGGCGAGCCGGGTGTCCGGCCCGAGCGACGGCACGACCGCGGCGGCGGTGAGGAGCTTGGTGGTGGAGGCGGGGGTCCGCGGGGTGTCGGCGGCCACGTCGAGCAGGTGCGCTCCCGTCATACCGTCCCGGACCGTGAGGGAGACCTCGCCCAGGCGCGGGTCGGTGAGCCGGGCGCCGAGGGCCGCCCTGATCCCGGCTCCAGACGGCAGCGGCGCGGCGGTCGGGCTCGGGGTCGTCGGGGACGGGACCGGCACCCGCGCCACGGGCGACCCGGTGACCGGCGCGGGGACGGGCACGGCGCTCGGGTCAGGGTCGATCGTGAGGATCCCGGGGACCCGGTCGTAGGCGTCGAGCGTGGCATACGTGGCAAGGCCCACACCGAGCGTCGCGATGCAGGTGATTACGGTCATCCGTCGCACGGTTCAGCCTCCCCCTTCGGTAGGTTGGTCCCAACGCATGTCACCGACCGAGACGCAGCGTAGGCCAGAGTGCACACGCTGCCACCCATAGCCACGCAAAGGGGCCACCAGTGGAGCTGGACGTCACCATCGAGATCCCGTCGGGCAACCGCAACAAGTACGAGGTCGACCACGAGTCCGGCCGCATCCGCCTCGACCGCATGCTCTTCACGTCCACCCGCTACCCGGCCGACTACGGCTACGTCGAGGACAGCCTCGGCGAGGACGGCGACCCGCTGGACGCGCTGGTGCTGCTGGACGAGCCCACCTTCCCCGGCTGCCTGGTGCGGGCGCGGCCCATCGGGCTCTTCCACATGCGCGACGAGGCCGGCGGCGACGACAAGCTGCTGTGCATCCCGGCCGGCGACCCCCGCCAGGAGCACATCACCGAGCTGGAGCACATCAGCGACTTCGACCGCCTGGAGATCCAGCACTTCTTCGAGACCTACAAGGACCTCGAGCCGGGCAAGTCCGTGGAGGGGGCCTTCTGGGCCGGCCGCGAGCGCGCCGAGGAGATCGTCCGCGAGGCGATCCAGCGCGCCAAGGACAACAACGTCACCACGCTGCGCTGGCCGGCGCCTCACGGTCACTGAGCCAGGCCCGTATGCCGCGAGCGCCCCGCCCCACCTGCTGGTGGGAGCGGGGCGCTCTCGCGTGAGCGGGACGTCGGCGCGCGGTGCGGGTCGGCCGTCCGCGCGGCGCGGTGTCAGCGGTGCGGCGTCAGCGGACGCGGCCGCCCTGGGGCAGCAGGTCGGACCAGTAGATCGACTCGACGCGCACCTGGGCACCGGTGTGCGGGGCGTTGACCATCTTGCCGCCGCCGATGTACATCCCGACGTGGTGGATGCTCGCGGCGTCGCGTCCGAAGAACACCAGGTCGCCCGGCTGCAGCTGGGACAGCGGGACCCGGTCGGTCTGCGCCCACTGCGACCCCGTGAAGTGGTCGATGGCCGCCCCGCCGCGCGCCCACGCGGCCTGGGTCAGGCCGGAGCAGTCCCACCGGTCGGGACCGGCGCCGCCCCAGAGGTACCAGTCCCCCAGCTGCGCCATCGCGAAGTCGACGGCCTGCTGGGCCCGGGGGTTGCCGGCGACCACCCGCGTCGGGGTGCCCGGTACGTATGCCGGGACCGCGCCCCCCAGCCCCGCCGCGGCCTGCCGGGCCTCGGCGGCCCGCTGGTCCGCCGCGAGCAGCAGGCCGTCCTGGTGGCGCCGCTCGAGGTCGACGCTGGTGCGGTTGAGCTCGGCGAGGCGGGCGAGGGCCATCTCCTGGGCGGCGCGCGTGGTCTCCGCCGCGGCGGCCGCGGCCTGCTCGGCGGCGGTGGCCTTGGTGCGGGCGGTCAGCGCGGCCTGCTCGTCGGCCTTGCGCTGGTCGTTGGCGCGCTGGGCGGCGAGCCGCAGCTCGGTGGCCACGGCGAGCTGGTCGGTGGAGCTGCGGACGACGTCGGTCTGGACCTCGCCGAGGGTGCGCAGCCCGGCGGCGCGCTCCATCGCGGCCTGCGGGCCGCCCGGGGCGACGAGCGCCTCGAGCCCCGACAGCGGGGTGCGCGACTCGTAGGTCTGCGCCGCGACCCGGCCGAGGTTGACCTTGGCGGCGGCGAGGGTGGCCTCGGCGGCCTTCGCCTTGGCGTCGGCGGCCTGGAAGGCGCGGGTCGAGGCGTCCAGGCGCAGCTTGGCGCCGTTGTACTGCTCAGCGGCGAGGGCGGCGGCGGCGCGTGCGGCGTCGAGGCGCTGCGTGGCGGCGACATACTCCTGCTGCGCGGTGGTCACCTGGGCGAGCTGGCGGGCGGCCGCCTGCCGGGCAGCCTCCACCTCCTCCTGGGAGGGCGGGCTCGCGGGGGCCGATGCCGTGGGGCTCGGGGCCGGGTCCGCCACGGCCGGTGCGGCGAGGCCGAGGGTGAGCAGCGCGACGGTGCTCGCGACGAGCGTGGCGCGCGTCGGCACGGTCGAACCACGGCGGTGGGCGCTGGCAGGCACGGAGGTGGTCCCCTTCTGCGGTTGTGCTGACTCTGGCGGTGCAGGTCCGCGGCCCCTGTCCCGGGCGCGCGACGGACCATGGGACGACCTCACGGGTGCTGGCCCTGCTCCAGGTCCCAGCCTACGGAGCGCGGCGCCCGGCGGGGCCCTCGTCCAGGAAGTCCGAAGGCGCGCCAGGGCGGTCCCGGGTGACCGGTCCGTGAACGCCGCATGGCGCCGGGAGACCACACCCCTGTGTTTTCCCAGGTCACGGCAGGGTCACGACGCCATCACCCGGGTCGACCAGCGAAGATAACGAAACGATAAAGCGCTGGGCCGGACGGGTGACGGGCGGCGGTCGCTTCGCCCGTTTCGCCCCCGGCATGGCAACTCTGAGTGACGCCTGATCACGTCCCGTGGTGCCGGCGTCGCCCGCTCAGCTGGTCCCGAGCAGGTAGGGCAGCACCGTCGGCAGCGTCTTGCGCCAGGAGTTGAGGGTGTGGCCCTGACCGTCGATCAGCAGCGGCCGGATCCCCGGGATCCCGCGCGTCGCGTTGAGGAAGGTCGAGGTCTGCGGCCAGCTCTGCGGGTCGGCCTGGGAGGACATGACCAGCAGCTTGGTGTTGGCCGGGGGCCGGTGCTGCAGCATCCACGCGACGTCGCTGGTGTGACGCAGCTCGGGGTTGCGGGCCAGGTCCAGCGCCAGCGCCCCGGTCGACCCGTCGGGGATGGGGGCGTAGAAGCCCTGGATCGACGCGCCGGCGCCGAACTCGCGCGGGTTGTTGACGTGCAGCTTGGCCGCGCAGTAGCCGCCGAGGGACCACCCGATGACGGACCACTTGGGGCCGGTCGGAGCGACGCCGAGCGTCTTGACCGCCCAGGTGGGGACGTCGTGGGCGAGCCAGGAGTAGGCCTGCGGGCCGCCCGGGTAGTCCACGCACTCGGTGTCGTTGGGCAGCTTGATGTTGATCTCGGGGAAGAGCGCCACGAAGGGCGGCACCTTGCGGTCGCGCACCAGCTGGGCCGCCTCGTCGCCGAAGTGCAGGCCGTTGGCCGCGAAGTCGGTCGTGACGTAGGCGCCGCCGAGGACGAGGACGACCGGGAGGTCCTTGGCCTTGTCGTTCTTCTCGTAGCCGGGCGGCATCCAGGCGATGACCTTCTGCTTGGTCTTGGCCTTGCCGCCGTTGACCAGGTAGTCGCGGTAGGTCCCGTTGCCCGCGGCGGGCTGCACCGGGTGGGGGGCCCACCCGTCCTTGGCGATCCGGGCGATCTCGGCCTGGTTGAGCGTCTCGCCGCTGCTGGCGCCGCCGCCCATGCCGGCGAGCGGGTCGCCGTCGTCCGCGGCGGACACCAGGGCGTCCCACGTCGGGTAGAAACCGAGCTCACGGTTGACCACGGCTGCGGCCCCGGCGACCGCCAGGACCTGCGAGGCGAGCACCCCGACCGCCACACCGACGGCCACGGCCACCCGGCGGACGCGCCGACCCTGGCCCCGGCTGCGCCACCACCAGCCGATGCCCACCAGCACCGGCACCACCAGGGCAGCGCCCAGCACCAGCCCGATCACGATCCTTGACGTCGGTCCCATCCCGTCCCCTTCTGTTCACTGCGCAGACGCCTGGGAGTGCCCGCAGGTTGGCTCTGCGGCGTCATCGGCACACCTCTCGGAGCCCCTCGGTGGCGAGGCGGACCCGGGCCTCGGTGGTGCCGGGCTCGTCCCGTCCCTGCCGCAGCAGAAGCCGGTCGTGCAGCGAGGACAGCAGCGTCTCGGACACCTCCCACGCGTCCCGCCGGGCGAGGAGCGACTCCTCCGTCTCGGCGGCGTACACGTCGGCGGGCGCGGCCTGCAGGTAGGCGCGCACGAACCCGGCCACCTGCGCGCGGGTCAGCGGCACCTGCACCCCCGGGCTCGCCAGGACGCCGCCGAGGTAGCCGAGGTCGCGTGCCGGGTCGTCGATCTCGGCCCACTCCCAGTCGACGAGGCGCGGCTCGCCGCGCTCGACGAGGACGTTGGCGGCGACGAGGTCCCCGTGCACCAGCGCGAACCTGCGCACCCCCTCGAACCACGGCTCCCGCGCGGCCAGGTAGCCCCGCACCAGCGGCAGCAGCGCGAGCACCTCCGGGTCGTCGACCACCTCGGGGTGGTGCTCCAGCCACCACCCGAGCCCCGCCTCGAAGGCGCCGACGATGCTGACCGCCGACCGGGTGGGGTCGTCCAGCGGACCGCACCGGTCGTAGGGCTCGGCGTGGAGCCGGGCGATCACCTGCGCGAGCCGCGCGAGCAGGGCGTCGTCCCACCGGCCGGGGTCGGTGAGCACCTCACCGGCGACCAGGGAGACGACCATGGCCGGTATGCCGAGCCGGTCGCCGCTCTCGTCCAGCGCGATCGGCGCGGGCCCGATCCCGTCGGGCAGCCGCTGCAGGCAGGCGAACTCGTCGCGCATGCCCCGCGGCAGCTCGGCGGCGTCGCGGCGCACGACCCGCACCACGACGTCGGTGTCGCGGGTGGCGACGTGCCAGGCGGCATACGACTCGCCGTGGCCCAGCAGGCTCACCCACTCGGGGGCGCGGGACAGGCCGCACCAGGCCCACTCGCGCTCGAGGGCGGCCCGCAGCTCGGTCTCGGTGATCACGGCAGCCAGGCTAGGCGCTCGCGATGGTGCGACCCCGACCGGCGGCCTTGGCCGCGTAGAGCGAGGCGTCAGCCCGGCCGATGAGCGACTCGACGTCGTCGCCCGGTGCCATGGTGGCGATGCCGGCGGAGAAGGACTGGGACTTCGGGGTCGCCATCCGCATCAGCGCCAGGACCTCCTCGGCGCCGGGGGGCCCGTCGCCGGGGAGGATCACCACGAACTCCTCGCCGCCGTAGCGGTAGATGGTGCCGCGGGCGCCCAGCACCGAGGACCACGCGAGCCCGGCCGCGCGCAGCAGCCGGTCGCCCTGCAGGTGTCCGTAGCTGTCGTTGAAGAGCTTGAAGTGGTCGAGGTCCACGATCGCGAGGCTGAGGGGGCTGCCCTCCTGCGTCGCCTCCGCGATCGCCTCCTCGAGCAGCCGCGAGCCGGCGCGGCGGTTGGGCAGCCGGGTCAGCTCGTCGGTGCGGGCGGTGGCCTCCAGCTCGGCCGACTGCCGCTCGATGCGGCGGACCAGCGCGAGCAGGCGGTGCACGAAGAGCACCGTCATGACTGCCGTGCCGACCAGCACCAGGACCACGGTGCTGACGGGCATCTGCCAGCCGGCGAGCACGGGCGCGATGGCCAGCGCTGTGCCCGGGCCCACGAGGGACAGGACCAGCAGGCCGATGCCCGCGGAGGAGACGTGCGAGACCGGGGCTCCGGCGTCGTGACGGGCCAGCACGGCGCCGAGAGCGATCAGTGCGAACTCCACCATCCACAGCGCCGGCGCGGCCTGCGCGGGGGTGTCACCGATGCGGCCGGCCGAGTAGGCCCCGAAGAGCAGGTCCCCCACGACCGCCATCATGACGGCCCCCACCAGCGCCCGCGACGACAGGTCCCGAGCGGTGCGCGACCCGAGGAGCACCACGCCGCCGGCGACGAGCACGGCGTCCCCCACCGGCAGCAGGTTGGCCACCACGGTGCGAAAGCTCATGCCCTGCGCCAGCAGGCTCGGGCCGCTGACGATCCACCACAGCAGCAGGAACCCCACGATGCCGATGATGGACTCCAGCCACACGGCCGCGTCCCGCACCATCCCCTCCTTGCGCGCAAGCCCCGCCATCCCCGTCCCGGTCATCAGGTAGGCGAGCAGCGAGAGCAGCGCGCTGAGGGACCAGTCGCCGAGGGACCCGGTCACGACGCTGCGGAGCGCGACCACCACGAGCGAGCCGATCCACACCGTGGCGCCCGCGACGATGAGGCGCCACTGCGGTCGGTGCCGCGGCTGGGTGTGCCGCAGGGCCGTGACGGCCACCAGCAGCGACACCAGGAGGCTGACGACGAACGCGACGCCGGGCGCCGCGCCGCTCGCGGTCCAGTAGACGATCTGGCAGACCACGAGCGTGTCGACGACGAGGGCCACGAGGAGCCGGAGGTGTGCGCGCTCGGAGGAGCCTCGTCCAGGCAGCCCCCGCGGCCTCCGAGACGAGATTGGTTGCATAGCGTCCATGGTAGGTGGCGCAGCGTGTTTGCGGGGCGGGCTCGCGGCACGGGGAGGCGGTGGTTTGGGGCGCCGGATCGACCACAACCACACCCCCGGGACACGGTGCGGTCGCCAGGGGGCGCCATACCGACCACAACCACACCCCCGGGACAGGTTGTGGTCGCCTAGGGGTGCCCGGCGCAGCAGAAAGGCCCCCGGCGAACCGGAGGGCCTTGTCTGAGCCGCTTGTCGGAATCGAACCGACGACCTATTCATTACGAGTGAATCGCTCTGGCCGACTGAGCTAAAGCGGCATGGGCCGTCAGGGACGACCGGCTGACCACTATACAGGGACGGCCGCAGCGCCCGCCAAATCCCTGCCGCCCCCGGACCGGGCGCTCAGCACTTGGCGCCGCTGGTCGGCACCTTGCCCTTGACCAGGTAGTCGTCGACGGCGCGGTCCACGCAGTTGTTGCCCTGCTGGTAGGCGGTGTGGCCGTCGCCGTCGCGGGTGAGCAGCACGCCGTGCTCGAGCTCCTTGGCGAGCGCGACGGAGTTCTCGTATGGCGTCGCCGGGTCCCGCGTGGTGCCGAGCACGAGGATCGGCCCGGACCCGGGGGCCTTCACGGGCTTGGCGACGCCCGTGGCCTTGACCGGCCAGACGCCGCACACTGCGTCGCCCCACGCCATGAAGCGGCCCCACACGGGAGCGACCTTGGTGAAGTCCTTCTCGTCGGCGGCATACCGGTCGGCGTCGCCGGCGACGGGGCGGTCCAGGCAGTTGACGGCGTTGATGGCCTGCAGCATGTTGCCCTTGTAGCTGCCGTCGTCCTGGCGGTCGGCGTACTGCATGGCGAGGCGCATGAGGCCGGAGCCGTCGCCCTTCTTGGCCGACCGCAGCGCCTGGTCCAGGTCGGACCACAGCTGGTCGCTGTACATCGGCATCGCCACGCCGAGGGAGGCCCAGCCCTCGGTCAGCGTGCCGGTGCCCACGCCGGGGGCGGGGAGCGGGTTGGCGTCGATCTGCTTGAGCAGGTCCGACAGCCCAGTCATCGCCTCGTCGACGGTGGAGCCGATCGGGCAGCTGCCGGTGTCGACGCAGTGCTGGGCGTAGGCGCGGGTGGCCCGCTCGAACCCGGTCGCCTGCCCCAGCGCGGACTGCTTGCCGTCCTGGGCCGGGTCGATGACGCCGTCGAGCACCATCTGGCCGACGTGGGTGGGGAAGAGGTCGGCATACGTCGCCCCGAGGAAGGTGCCGTAGGACGCCCCGAAGTAGTTGAGCTTGGCGTCGCCGAGGACGCCGCGCAGCACGTCCATGTCCTTGGCGGCCTCGACCGTGGAGACGTGCCGCAGCAGGTCACCGGTCTTGGCGAGGCAGGCGTCGGCGAAGGTCTTGTTGGCCGCCATGACCTTGTCGCGCTCCGCGGCGTCGTCGGGGGTGGGGTCGCCCCCGAGGTAGTTGTCCATCTGCTTGTCGTCCAGGCAGGTCACGGGGCTGGACCGGGCCACGCCGCGCGGGTCGAAGCCGACCACGTCGAAGCGGCGCTGCACGTTGCCCGCCAGCGCCGGGGCGAACCAGTCGACCATGTCGACGCCCGACGCGCCCGGCCCGCCGGGGTTGAGCACCAGCGACCCGGCCCGCTGGCCGGAGGTGGAGCGCTGCCGCTTGAGCGCGAGCTTGATGGTGGCGCCCTCCGGCTTGTCGTAGTCGACCGGCACCATCAGCTCCGCGCACTGGAACCGGCCGCACCGCTCCCAGCTGACCTTCTGCGTGTAGTACTTCGCCAGGTCGGGGGCGTGGGTCGGCATGGAGGTGGCGGGGCTGGCCGAGCCGCCGGAGTCGTGGCCGCCGGACGAGCTGCCCTGGGACGAGCCGGAGCCCGGCTCGGACGACCCGCCTCCGACCCCGCCCGGGACCGTGCAGCCGGCGGCGAGCAAGGACGTGCCCGCGAGCAGGCTGAGGGCGCGCGCGGCGCGGGAGCGAGGCGACGAGCTCATGCGAGCACCTTTCGGCCGGGGACAGCAGCACGTATGTCGGGTCGCCGGCCCCTCGCCGCAACCCGACTCCCCACGGTAACCGTCGACCCTGGGATCCACGGAAAACTCAGCGTGGCAGTCTCAGCGACAGGCACATCGCCTCCAGCGCGAGCAGCGGCGCGACGTTGCGGTCGATGCGCTCCCGCGCGGTGCCGACGGCGTCGATCGCGTGCAGCAGCTGCTCGCTCGTGAAGGCCTGCGCCACCTGCGTGACGACCGGGCCGACGTCGACGTTGACGACGGGCACGGGGGTGCCGAGGCGCTGCACGAGGGCGTCGCGGTAGACGCTCACGAGGTCCACGAGCGACCGGTCGATGATGTCGCGGGCGTGCCGGGTGGCGCGCTGCTTCTGCTCCCGCTCGAGGGCGGCCAGGGCGGACCGCACGTGGGGGGGCTGGGTGCGGGCGGCCGTGTCGGCGCCCATGCGCTCCAGCAGCCGGCGTCGCTCGGCCGCGTCCCGCTCGGCGGTGGTCGCGCCGGACTCCTCGTCGGCGATGGAGGCCAGGTCGGAGGCGGCGTCGATCGCGTCGCCCACCCCCCGGATCTTGGCCGCGAGGGACACCACGGCGTGCCGCCGCTCGCGGGCGGCGGCGTCGGTGGCGAGCCGCTTGGCGATGCCGATGTGGCTCTGGGCCGCCCGCGCCGCGTAGGCCGCCATCGCCGGGTCGATCCCGTCGCGGCGGACCAGCAGGTCGGCCACGGCGTCGACCGGTGGGGTGCGCAGCCGCACGTGCCGCGACCGCGACCGGATGGTGACGATGACGTCGTCGAGCGAGGGCGCGCACAGCAGCCACACGGTGCGGGAGACGGGCTCCTCCACGACCTTGAGCAGGGCGTTGGCGGCCTGCTCGGTGAGCCGGTCGGCGTCCTCGATGACGATGACCCGGAAGCGCCCCACCGAGGGGCGCACCGAGCCGGCGTGCACCAGCTCGCGGGCGTGGTCGACGCCGATGGACAACCCCGGCGTCGCGACCACCTCGACGTCGGCGTGGGTGCCGTCCAGGGCGGTCCGGCACTCGCGGCACTCGCCGCAGCCGCCCTGGGGGCACTGCAGCGCGGCGGCGAAGCAGCGCGCTGCCACCGACCGGCCCGACCCGGGCGGCCCCGTGAGGAGCCAGGCGTGGGTCATGGCCGCGGGGTCGGCCACGGCCGCCGTCAGGGCCGCGACCGTCGGGTCCTGCCCGACGACCTGGTCCCAGACGGGCGGCGCGGCGCTCACCGCAGCACCTCGGTGAGCCGCTCGCGCACCTGCCGGTGGATGAGCTGGGGCTCCTGCGTGGCGTCGACGACCAGGTAGCGCTCGGGCTCGGCCGCCGCCAGCGCGAGGAACCCGCCCCGCACGCGCTCGTGGAAGGCATCGGGCTCGGACTCCAGCCGGTCGTGCTCGTCGCCGCGTCGGCTGCGGCCGGTGCCGGGCGGCACGTCGAGCAGCACGGTCAGGTCGGGCAGCAACCCGTCGACCGCCCACAGCGACAGCCCACGGACGTCCTCACCCGCCAGGTCCCGCCCGGCGCCCTGGTAGGCCACCGACGAGTCGAGGTAGCGGTCGGTGACCACCACCTCCCCCCGCTCCAGGGCCGGCCGGACCACGGACGCCACGTGGTGCGCCCGGTCGGCGGCGAAGAGCAGCGCCTCGGCCCGCGGCGACACGTGCTCCCCGTGGAGCAGCAGCCGCCGGATCTCGACCCCGAGCGCCGAGCCCCCTGGCTCCCGGGTCAGCAGGACGGTCCGGCCGAGCTCGCCGAGCCACGTCTGCAGCAGTCGCGCCTGCGTCGTCTTGCCGGCCCCGTCGCCCCCCTCGAGGGCGACGAAGACCCCACGCTGGTCGGCCCCACGCCGCTCGTCCGTCGTCACGGCACCGAGCCTAGGGCAGACCCGTGACAGACCCTCGCGCCTTACCCTGCGTGACGGTTTCCCGGCATCCCGCCACGCTCTGCTGCACCTGCGCAGGGTTCCCCAGCACGAGGCGGTCCCGGTGCTGCGGGCGCCCTACCCTGGAAGGGTGATGGTGGGGAACGAGGTGACCAGCCCGCGCGCCGGCGACGGCGCCGCGATGGCTGACGGCCGCTCCCCGCTGACGTCGCTCGCCATGCTGTCCGACGAGCTCCTGGTGCCCGGCACCCGCGCCGAGCTGGTCACGCTGCTGCGAGCCCGGCTGGTCCCGCTCCTCGGCGACGCCCGGCTCGAGGTGGGACTGCCCGCCGAGGACGACGCCCACCTCGAGGTCCACGTCCTGCGGGGCCTGCTGCCCGGCGAGCCCGAGGTCTGCGTCCACCCCACCCTCGGCTGCCTCGAGCGGGTGCGCGAGCAGGGCCGCCACCTGATCACCGACCTCCCGAGCACCGGCACCCCGCGCCTGCGGCCGCTTGCCGACGCCGGCTACCGCCAGCAGCTGCTCGTCCCGGTGACCAGCGGCCCCGCCACCGTCGGGCTGCTGCTGGTGACCACGCGGGGCGGCATACCGGACCGGCTCACGCACCTGAGCGTCGTGGCGGCCGCCGTGCTCTCCAGCCGGGCCGACCGGTTCAGCGCCCCGCGCCACCCCGACGACCGGCAGCTGCTGCGCGACCAGGTCACGGCGCTGCGGTCGCGCGCCCGCGTGCTCGAGCGGACCGACCCGCTGACCCGGCTGCCCAACCGCGCCGCGGCGTTCCAGGCCATCGGCGAGGCGCGCGACGCCGAGCAGGGCGAGCGGTCGTTCGCGCTCATCGACCTGGACCACCTCAAGATGACCAACGACCGGCTGGGTCACGGGCTCGGCGACGGTGTGCTGCGGGGGGTCGCCGACCGGCTGCGCGCGATGGGCGAGGACCACCCGATCACCGTCTACCGGTTCGGGGGCGACGAGTTCGCGGCGCTCAACGAGGGCCCCGCCGACGAGCTGCGCGACGTCCTGGAGACTGTGTCCGCCGACCTGGCCAGCCACCCCTTGCAGGTGGGCGGCCGCGACGTCGCCACCGGCTTCTCGGCCGGGGTCTACGCGATCACCGGGCACGGCCACGGCATCGAGGAGATCGTGTCCCGGGCGGAGTCCGCCGCCCAGCAGGCCAAGCGCAGCGGCCGCGGGCGCGTGGTCCTGCACGAGCCCGGCACCAGCGACCCCGGCGACAACCGGTCCGACCTGCTGCGCATGGACGCCGTCCGTGCGGCCGTCCTCACCGGGCGCCTCTCCCTGGTCGCCCAGCCGGTCGTCGGCATCGCCGACGGCGCCTCGTCCCCCATGGACGCCGAGGTCCTGGTCCGGCTCACCGACGAGGAGGGCCGGCTGCTCCTGCCCGACGACTTCGTCGCCCTGGCCGAGCAGTATGACGTGGTCAGCGCCCTGGACCGCGCCGTCCTGACCCGGGTCGTGCGGACGCTCTCCGACGGCTGCCTCGAGCGGCGCGTCTCCTGCAACGTCAGCCCCCACTCCATGCTCGACCCGGTCTTCGTCGACTGGGCCCACGACCTGGTCGCCGGCTCGCGGCAGGGGCCGCGACTGGTCCTCGAGCTCACCGAGCGCCTCCCCATCGGGTCCACCCAGGCGGTGCGCGCCGGCATGGAGCACCTCGCCGGCGCCGGCGTCGAGTTCGCGCTCGACGACTTCGGGGCCGGCACCACCAGCTACGGCAACCTGCGCGAGCTGCCGCTGCAGGTACTCAAGGTCGACGGCGTGCTCGTGCGCGGCTGCCTCACCAGCGAGGTCGACCTCGCGATGCTGCGCTCCTCCCTGGACGTGGCGCGGGCCCTCGGCATACGGGCCGTCGCCGAAGGCATCGAGACCCGCGACCAGCTCGCGGCCGTCATCGACCTCGGGGCCGACGCGGTGCAGGGCTACTACCTCGGGCAGCCGCGGCCATGGCCCGGCCACACCCCCTGAGGGGAGCCCGACCGGAGCGCGCACCGGCCACGCGGGCCGGAATACCGCTGCGGCAGCAGGGGCATGTGGTTGCCTTAGTCGTCACCCGCATCGGTACCAGGAGGCCCCCCATGACGCCGTCCCCCCAGGCGAGCACCGCTGACGAGAACCGGCCGCCGGGCGCTCGCAGCCACGACGACCCCGACGGTCTCGGCAAGCCCGACGAGATGTCGGACCTGCCGAGCCCCCACTGGAAGTACGCCCTCAAGCGTGCGTCCAAGGAGTTCAGCATCGACCAGTGCACCGACCTGGCGGCCGCGCTGACCTACTACGCCGTGCTGTCGCTCTTCCCGGCGATCCTGGCGCTGATCTCGCTGCTCGGCCTCTTCGGGCAGGACGCCGGCACCGTCGACAAGATGCTGGACGCGGTGCGTCAGCTGTCGCCGCAGGCGGTGGACACCCTCGGGCCGATCATCAAGGAGATCTCGGGCTCGTCGGCCTCCGGCTTCGCGCTGGTCATCGGTCTGCTCTCCGCGCTGTGGTCGGCGTCCGGCTACATCGGCGCCTTCGGCCGCGCCATGAACCGCATCTACGACGTCTCCGAGGGGCGTCCCTTCCTCAAGCTGCGTCCCGTCCAGCTGCTCGTCACGCTGATCACCCTGGTGCTCGTGGCGCTCGGCGGCGTGATGCTGGTCGTCAGCGGCCCGGTCGCCGAGTGGGTCGGCAACCTCATCGGGCTGGGCGACACCGCCGTGACCGTGTGGAACATCGTCAAGTGGCCGGTTATCGCGATCATCGTGATCCTGGTCATCGCGCTGCTCTACTACGCGACGCCCAACGTCAAGCAGCCGAAGTTCAAGTGGTTCAGCCCTGGTGCGGCGCTGGCCTTCGTGGTGTGGATCCTCGCGTCGGTCACCTTCGGGTTCTACGTCTCCCACTTCGGGTCCTACAACAAGACCTACGGCTCCATCGCCGGTGTGATCGTCTTCCTGCTGTGGCTGTGGATCACCAACCTGGCGCTGCTCTTTGGCGCGGAGTTCGACTCCGAGGTGGAGCGGTCGCGCCAGCTGGCCGCCGGGATGCCCGCCGAGGACCAGGTGCTCCTGCCCCCGCGCGACGACAAGGGCATCAAGAAGCGCGAGAAGACCCTGGACGAGCTGCGGCTCGAGGCCCAGGACCTGCGCCGGGAGGCCGAGCCCCGCGACTGACCCGCAGTCGTCGGCGTCTCCGGTCGATGGCCCGGCCGGTCGCCGACCTCCCCGCGGCTGACCTTCCCTGAGCCCCGCCCCTCGTGGCGGGGCTCAGGCGTCCCGGCGGTGCAGCCACACGATGAAGGCGCCCAGGAACGCCGCCATCGCGAGGAAGAGCACCGCCATACGCTCCACGCTCTCCCCCGGGTCCTGCCACTGGGCCGCGGCCACAGCGGGACGGGGGCCGGCGTTGGGGGTGGCCGGGGCCGGGCGAGCGGGGCTCCGGACCGCCGCCGGTGCCGCCGGTGTCGTCCGGCCCGGGTGCGAGGGCGTCCGGCTGACCGGGCGCGCCGGGGCGATCCCCGCGGCCGCGCCCGTCGGGACGGGCTGCCCGAACGTCCCCGGCTGCAGCTCCCACGGCGCCGGGGCTGGGGTGGCGGCCGGGGTGGGGGCTGGGGTGGCGGCTGGGGTGGCGGCTGGGGCTGGGGTGGCGGCCGGGGCTGCGCGCACGGCGAGGTCCGCGGACAGCAGCCGGCGCGGGGCCGGACGGTCCGGGGCCGCCGGGTCGGCCGCCCCGCCCAGGGTCAGCGCACCCACGGCGAGGAGCCCCGCCGTCGTCAGCAGGATCAGCGGCCCGGTGCCAGGGCCTCGTCCACGGTGCGTCGAACGCCTGCGGGCAGCCTGCCGACGCGGGCCCAGGAGTGACATGCGGGAGTCCTTCGGGTCACGACCGACGTCCTGCCGGTGCTCGGGGGGTCAGAGTCGTATGCCGGGAGAACCGCGGGGCTCAGGCCTGCGGGTCGGGGGCGAACCGACGACGCAGCACCAGCACACCGCCGGACACCAGCGCACACAGGGCCGCGAAGAACGCGCCGGTCCGACCGGCGTCGTCCCCCGCGTCGCCCGTGCGGCCGGAGGCCAGGGTCACGGAGTTCGACCCGGCGCCGGCGGCATCCGTGGTGGGCGCGGACGAGCTGGTGCCGGAGGTGGTGCCATCGGCGGGGGCGGTCGGGGTGCCTGCCTGGTCGGGGGTGGTGCCGGTGCCCGTGCCGGTGCCGGCGCCGGCAGCGGCTGCGGCTGCGGCTGCCCCGGCAGCGGGGGCGCCCGGGCCTCCGGCCGCCGGCGGGACGGCTCCCGGTTGCGCGCCGGCTGCGGTGCTCCCGGGGGCTGGCGTGCCGGGTGCGGAGGTGCCAGGGGCCGGCGCGGCACCCGTGCCCGCGGGCTGGCTGCCGGCGGGGGCCGTCGTGCCGGGCGCCGTCGTGCCGGGCGCCGTCGTGCCGGGGGCGGCCGGGGCGGTCGGCGCCGGGGCCGTGGTCGGCGGCACCGGGGCGGCGGTCGAGGCCCGCGGGGTCGACGTCGGTGGGGCCGGCGGCCGGGGCGTGCTGGTCGTGGGCCGCGGCGCCGGCGTGGTCGGCGGCGGCGGGGCCGGTGTGGTCGGGGCCGGCGGACGGGTGGGGCTGGGCGGCGGCGAGGGACGGGTGGGCGACGGGCTCGACGTCGGTGTCGGAGAGGGCGACGGCGAGGGCGAGGGCGACGGTGACGACGTCGGCTCGGGCGCGGTGGGGCTCGGGGCCGGCGGTCGAGGCTTGCGCGGCTTCGGGGGGTGGGGCTTGCCCGGGGTGCGCGTCGTGGTGGGCTTGGGCGCGGGCATCGCCTCGGCGCCGGCCGCGGCGACCGGGAGCGCCGCGAGCCCGAGAGCCAGCGCGAACGACAGCGTCCGAGCTCGTCGGACGCGGGGGGTCGGGTGGGGGTGCACGGGGGTGCCTTCCGTCGGGGCCGTGCCTGGCACAGGCCGGATGCGCCCTCAAGGATACGGACATCTCGGCGCACAAGCACCCAAATCGGCTCAACCTCCCACCTCCCACCGGCCGCCGGCGCGAGGGCAGCCTCCGGGCCCGCCATACCGACCACAACCACACCCCCGGGACAGGTTGTGGTCGCCTCGGGGCGCCATACCGACCACAACCACACCCCAAGGTGACGGTGTGGTCGCCCGGGCCCGCCATACCGACCACAACCACACCCCCGGGACAGGTTGTGGTCGCCCGGGGACGCCATACCGACCACCACCACACCCCAAGGACACGCTGTGGTCGCCCAGCCCGCCGACCGGGCAGACCCACCAGGGCCCACCCGGTCGACGAGTGTTCAGGCGCCGTGCCGCGCCGCGTTGGACACGATCGCGTCGTGCAGCCACTGCGCGAGCCCGGCGTGCAGGTCCTCGTAGTGCTGGGTGAAGCGCGGGTCGGCGAGGTACATCTCGGCCAGCTTCACCTGGAAGGCGTGCGGGCAGTCGTAGTGCACCTCGATCGAGCGCCGGTGCCGCTCGGCGAGCTCGGCCGCGACGTCGCCGTCGGTCGGCTCTCCCGCGCGGACGGCCGCCGCGAGGTCGCGCTCGAGCGCCTCGGTGTCGGCCTTGACGGCGGCCCAGTCGTCCTTGGTCATGGACGCCTGGCGCTCCTGGCTCTGCCGCCACTGGGGGGTGTCGCCCCAGCGCTGCTCGGCCTCGGCCTGGTAGTCCTCGTGGTAGCCGTCCCCGAAGAGCTGCTTGAGGTCCTCGGTGGTGGCTGGCTTCTTGGTCATGGTTCTCTCCAGTGCGTCGTCGATGGCACGCACGAGATCGCGCATCTCGTCGAGCCGGGTCATGACCGCTGCGCGTTGACGACGCAGGTGCTCCGCGGCGCCGTCGCTCCCGCGAGCCTCGACGTCCGCCAGCAGCTCGGCGACCTCCTCCAGGGGGAAGCCGAGGCGCCGGTAGACGACGACGTGCTGCAGCCGCTCCAGGTCGTCCGCCGTGTAGAGGCGGTAGCCCGAGTGACTGCGCTCGCTGGGGCTCAGCAGGCCGATCTGGTCGTAGTGGTGCAGGGTGCGCACCGTCACGCCATACGTCTCGGCCACCTGACCCACGGTGAGGGGCGTCATGTCGCTCATTGTCGTCGCGGTCATGGCTCCACGGTGGCGCCTCACGCCGCGTGAGGGTCAAGCCCTATCGTCGAGGGGTGCGCGACGGAGACCTGGGTGGTGAGCGGCCCCTCCCCCGGCTGCAGGTGCGAGGGGTCAGCAAGACGTATGCCGGGCGCCCCGTCGTCCCCGACCTGTCGCTGTCCGTCGGCGCCGGCGAGGTGGTGGCCCTCGTGGGGCCCAACGGCGTCGGGAAGACCACGGTGCTGCGGTGCGTCCTCGGCGTCGAGAGCCCGGACGCCGGTGAGGTCCTGCTCGACGGGGCGCCGTTGCGCGACAACGACCCCCGGGTGCGGCGGGCGGTGTGCGCGGTGCTGGACGACGCGGGGTTCTACCCGGACGTGACGGTCCTCGAGCACCTGGACGTGCTGGCGCGGGCGCACGGGGTGGCCGACCCGGACGAGCTGGTCGACGGGGCGCTCGCCGCGCTGCGGATCGAGCACGTCGCCGACCAGGTGCCGTGGACGCTGTCGAGCGGGCAGCGCCGTCGGCTGTCGCTGGCGGTGGCGCTGGTGCGCCCGTGGACGCTGCTGGTGCTGGACGAGCCGGAGCAGCGGCTGGACGCGGCGGGGCGCGCCTGGCTGACGGGATACCTTGCGGCGCAGGCCTCCTCGGGGCGCAGCGTGCTGATGGCGTCCCACGACGCGAGCCTCGTGGCGGGGGCGGGCGCGCGGGTGGTGGAGCTGCACGGTGACGTCTGAGGCGGCGGACTACCTGGCGCTGGCGCGGCGCGCCCACGGCCAGGGCGAGGGGCGGTTCGTCGAGATCTACATGTGGGTCCTGGCCCTCGTCCTGCTCGGCCTGATCATCGGCAACGGGTGGGGCGAGGTCGTGGCCGCGGCACGCTGCACCGGCACCGGGTGCGTGCCGGGCGCGGCCGGCGGGTGGTCGGCGACGGCGCTCGCCCTGCTCCTGGCAGCCGGGATCGCCCGCCTGGCGGTGGCCTTCGGACCCGTGGGCGCCGACCCGGCCAAGCTCACCTGGCTGCTGTCGGGGCCGCTGTCGCGCCGACCGGTCCTGCGCCCACGGGTGTGGGGTATGGCGCTCGGCGCGGCCTTCCTCGGCGCGCTGTGCGGGCCCACGGTGCTGGCCACCGCGGGGCTGGCCCTCACCCCGGACGCCGTCGCCTGGGGCGTCCCGGGCGGGGCCGTCGTCGCGCTCGTCCTCACGGCGGTGGTCGCGGTGGCGCAGGCCGAGGCCGGGTGGCGCCGACGAGTCGCGCTCGCCCCCCGCGCCCTGGCGACCGTCGGCGTGGTGTCGGCGCTGCTCGCGACGCTGCTCGGAGGGGGCGGCGCGCTGCACCTGGACGCCGGTGGCGCGCTGCACCTGGCCGCCGGTGGCGTCACCGCCCTGGTGGCGGGGCTGCTGCTCCTCACCGCCTGCGCCGTCGGCGGCCTGCTCGCCGCCGACCGCCGCATCGACCGCATCGACGGTGCCGAGCTGCGCCGCGCCGGCGAATCCACCTCCGCCGCCTACCAGTCCGCGCTCATGATGGACCCGTCCGCCGTGTCCCACCGCTCCGTCCGGGACCGGCTCGGCCGCCGCGGCCGGACCCGGTCCCGACGCGGGCGCGGTCGCGGGGCCGCCGCCCTGCTGCAGCGGGACCTGCTGCGGATCGGGCGGCAGGGCGACCGGCTGCTGGTCGGCATACCGCTGCTCGTGGGCGGGCTGCTGCTCGCCCACCTGGCGCCGCCCGTGGTCTGCCTGCCCGCGCTCGGGCTCGCGGCCGCGCGCCTCGCCCGCTCGGTGGGCGACGGCCTGACGAGCTGGACCCAGTCGACCGGGCTGCGGCGCTCGCTCCCGCTCCCGGACGCGGTGGTGCGGACGGTCTACCTGATCGGGCCGGGGCTGGTCGCGCTGGTCTGGGCGACGCTCGCCGCGGTGCTGATCGGGGTGGGCGGCTGGGTGGCGCTCGCTCTCGTCGCGGCCGCCCTCGCGTCGCTGCTGGCCGGGGCTCGCCCGACGGACCTGTCGCTCATGTCGGTGATGGTGCCGACCCCCTTCGGGATGGTGCCCCTCGGCACGCTGGGGGCGCTGCGGGGATACGGCCTGGCGCCCATGGCCCTCGTCGTGCCGGCGCTGGTGCCGGGGGCGGCGGGCGTCGCGGTGCCCCTCGTCGTCCTGGCGTGGCAGTGGGGGCGCACCGCGCGGCCGTGACCCTCGACCGCAGACGGCACCGCAAGATCGCCGGACCGGGGTGCCCCTGACGCGAGAGGTTGCGGCCTCCGCTAGGGTGGACCGCAGACCCTGCACCGTCGCAGCCCTGGGGAGGACCACCATGCCCGAGACCCGTATGCCGCGTCCGCGCCCCGACACCCTGGCCGTGCACGCCGGGCGTGAGGACCTGACCGGTCTCGGGGTGCATGTGCCCCCGATCGACCTGTCGACGACCAACCCCGTCCCGGACGTCGACGCGGGCGGCGCCAGCTATGACAACCTCGCCTCCGGCGGCCGCCCCCAGCCGGGCGACACCCTCGTCTACCAACGGCTGTGGAACCCCACCGTCGCCCGCGCCGAGGACGCCGTCGCCGCGCTCGAGGGGTGCGAGGAGGCCGTCGCCTTCGGCAGCGGGATGGCCGCCGTGACCGCCTGCCTGATCGCTGCCGTCAGCGCCGGCACCCCGCACGTCGTCGCGGTCCGGCCGCTCTACGGCGGCACCGACCACGTCCTCGATCACGGCCTGCTCGGCACGACCGTCACCTGGACCACCGCGGACGCGATCGCCGCCGCGATCACCCCGCAGACCGGGCTGGTCGTCGTGGAGACCCCGGCTAACCCGACCCTGGAGCTGCTCGACCTCGACGACGTGGTGCGTCAGGCCGGGGCGGTGCCGGTGCTCGTCGACAACACCTTCGCGACGCCGGTGCTGCAGCAGCCTCGCCGTCATGGTGCGGCCCTCGTCATGCACTCCGCCACGAAGTACCTCGCCGGCCACGGCGACGTCATCGCCGGCGTCGTCGCGACCACCCCGGAGTGGGCCCGCCGGCTGCGGGCGGTGCGGGCGCTCACCGGAGGCCTGGTGCACCCGCTGTCGGCATACCTGCTGCACCGGGGGTTGCAGACGCTGCCGGTGCGGGTGCGCGCCCAGCAGGCGAGCGCCCAGGTGATCGCCGAGCACCTGGCGGGTCACCCGGCGGTCGCGCAGGTCCACTACCCGGGCCTGCCGAGCCAGGACCCGCAGGGCCTGCTCGGGCGGCAGCTCGCCGGCCCAGGGGCGATGGTCGCCTTCGCCGTGCGAGGCGGGTATGCCGCCGCCGCGGCCGCCGTCTCCCGCACCCGCCTCATCACCCACGCCGTCTCGCTGGGTGGGGTCGACAGCCTGATCCAGCACCCGGCGTCGCTGACCCACCGGCCCGTCGCCGAGAGCGCGCGCCCGCACGCCGACGTGCTGCGGCTGTCGGTGGGGCTCGAGGCCGTCGCGGACCTCGTCGCCGACCTGGACCAGGCCTTGGACCAGGCCTTGGACCAGGGTGCGGACCAGGCTCGGGACGCCGCGGCGTCGGCCTCGTCGCGCTAGCGGCAGGGGGCCGCGGCGGCGATCACCCGCGACCGAGGGCCTGCGGACTCCGCCAGGCCGGCCCGGATGATCCGGGGCACCTCGGCGTCCTTGCCGGACGCCTCCACCCGCTGCGCGATCTGGTCGAACGCCGTCACGCTCGCCCGCCAGTCCTGCTGCACCGACGGCGGCGGCGTGACCACGGCGAGCCGCTCCATCCGGTCCACGATCTCCTCGGTGGTCGCCCGGACCGTGGTCGTGCGCAGCGCGGAGAGGTCGGCGGGCTTCCACCCGGCGGACTTCAGCGAGCCGCAGAACTCCGTCATCCCGAAGGTCGCCGTCGCGGCCGGCGAGATCCCCGCCTGACCCTTGGTGACGGGCGTGCTCGTGGTGGCGGCAGCGGTGGTGGGGGCAGCGGTCGTGGTGGTGGCAGCGGTCGTGGTGGCGCTCGAGGTGGTCGTGGCGCTCGAGGTGGTCGTGGCGCTCGAGGTCGTCGGCGAGCTCGCCGACGGGGCGCCGCACCCACCGGCGAGGGCGGCCCCGACCAGCAGGAGGGCACCGGGCAGGACGTGGCGGGGGAGCATGCCCAGCACCTTAGGCGTAGCGCGGCCGGTCAGGAGCCGTCGCCCGACGCCGAGGCCGTCTTCTTCGAGGCCGTCTTCTTCGTGCCGGCCTTCTTCGTGGCAGCCGTCTTCGCCGTGGTCGTCGTCGCCGCCTTCGCGGCCTTCTTCGCAGGCGCCTTCTTGGCTGGTGCCTTCTTGGCGGCCCGCTTGCGCGTCGTCGGACCCTTGGCGCGCTTCTCCGCCAGCAGCTCGAAACCCCGCTCAGGGGTGAGGGTCTCGATGTCGTCGTCCTTGCGCAGCGTCGCGTTGGTCTCCCCGTCGGTGACGTACGCGCCGAAGCGGCCGTCCTTGACCACCACCGGCTTGCCGGACACCGGGTCCTCCCCCAGCTCCTTCAGCGGCGGCTTGGCCGCACCCCGACCGCGCTGCTTGGGCTGGGCGTAGATCGCCAGCGCCTCGTCCAGCGTGATGGAGAAGAGCTGCCGCTCGGTCTCCAGGGAGCGCGAGTCGGTGCCCTTCTTGAGGTAGGGGCCGTAGCGGCCGTTCTGGGCGGTGATCTCGACGCCCTCCGCGTCGGTCCCGACGACCCGCGGCAGCGACAGCAGCTGCAGCGCGGCGTCGAGGTCGATGGTCGCGAGGTCCATGTCCTTGAAGAGCGACGCGGTGCGCGGCTTGATCTTGGCCTTGCCCTTGAGCTCGGCCTCCTCCGGCGACAGCACCTCGGTGACGTAGGGGCCGTACCGACCGGCCTTGGCGACGATGGCCCTCCCGGAGTCGGGGTCCTGGCCGAGCTCGCGGCCGTCGTCGGACGCCACCTCGAGCAGCTCGCGGGCCTTCTCGGGGGTCAACTCGTCGGGCGCGAGGTCGTCGGTGATGGTGGCCCGCCGCGGCGTCTCCGGCAGCTGCGCCCCCTCCGGCACCTCGCCGGTGACGGGGTCCACGCCGGCGGGGGCCACCTCTTCGACATACGGGCCGTATCTCCCGACGCGCACCACCATCCCGTCGCCGAGCGGGATCGTGGAGATCTCGCGCGCGTCGATCTCGCCGAGGTCCTCGACCAGCTCGGACAGCCCCTCGGTGTGGCGGCTCTGGTCGCCGAAGTAGAACCGCTGCAGCCACTGCACCCGGCCGAGGTCGCCGCGCGAGATCTGGTCGAGCGACTCCTCCATGTCCGCGGTGAAGTCGTAGTCGACGAGCTCGGTGAAGTGCTCCTCGAGCAGCCGGGTCACGGCGAAGGCCAGCCAGGTCGGGATGAGCGCGGACCCGCGCGTGCGGACGTAGCCGCGGTCCTGGATGGTCCCCACCGTCGCGGCGTAGGTGGAAGGGCGGCCGATGCCCTTCTCCTCCAGCGCCTTGACCAGCGTGGCCTCGGTGTAGCGCGCCGGGGGCTTGGTCTCGTGCCCCTCCGCCTCCGCGCGCAGCGTGTCCAGACCGACCCCGACCGAGAGCTTGGGCAGGCGCCGCTCCTCGTCGGCAGCGGCCCGCGCGGCGCGCTCGTCGTCGTCGCGACCCTCCTCGTATGCCGCCAGGAAGCCCCGGAACGTGATCACCGTCCCGCTCGCGGCGAAGGTCACGCGCCGGCCGTCGGGCAGCTCGCCGCCCAGCTGGACGGTGGCGGTCGACCCGCGGGCGTCGGCCATCTGCGAGGCGACGGTGCGCTTCCAGATCAGCTCGTAGAGCGCGAACTCCTCGCCGCGCAGCTGCCCGGCGACCTGCGCCGGGGTGCGGAAGCGGTCGCCCGCCGGGCGGATCGCCTCGTGGGCCTCCTGGGCGTTCTTGGACTTCTTCTCGTAGCGGCGGGGGCTGTCGGGGACGTACTCCGCGCCGTAGAGGTCCCGCGCCTGCTGGCGGGCCGCGGTGAGCGCCTGCTCGGACAGCGTCGTCGAGTCGGTGCGCATGTAGGTGATGTAGCCGCCCTCGTAGAGGCGCTGGGCGACGCGCATGGCGTTCTTGCTGCTCATGCGCAGCTTGCGGCTCGCCTCCTGCTGGAGGGTCGAGGTGATGAAGGGGGCGGACGGGCGCCGGGTGTAGGGCTTCTCCGCGACGTCGGTGACCATGACGTCGGTGGCCATGACGGCGGTGGCGATCTCGCGCGCCGCCGCCTCGTCCAGGTGGGCGACGTTCTTGGCGGTGAGGGTGCCGTCGTCGGCGAAGTCACGGCCCTGCGCCACGCGCCGGCCGGCCACCTCGGTCAGCCGCGCCGTGAAGGCCTGCCCGCCCCCGCCCGGCGCGAAGTCCCCCTCGACGTCCCAGAAGGCCGCGCGGCGGAAGGCCATCCGCTCCCGCTCGCGCTCGACGACCATGCGGGTGGCGACGGACTGCACCCGGCCGGCCGACAGGCCCTGGCGGACCTTGCGCCACAGCACCGGGGAGACCTCGTAGCCGTAGAGCCGGTCGAGGATGCGGCGGGTCTCCTGGGCGTCCACGAGGTCCTGGTCGATGTCACGCGTGGTGGTGACGGCCCGCTGGATCGCCTCCTTGGTGATCTCGTTGAAGACCATCCGCTTGACCGGGACCTTGGGCTTGAGCACCTCGTGCAGGTGCCACGCGATGGCCTCGCCCTCGCGGTCCTCATCGGTGGCGAGGTAGAGCTCGGGGGCATCCTTCAGCAGCCGCCGCAGCTCGGTGACCTTCTTCTTCTTGTCCGCGTCGACGACGTAGTAGGCCTCGAAGCCGTTGTCCACGTCGACCGCGAACTTGCCGAACGGCCCCTTCTTGAGCTCCGCGGGGAGGTCGCGGGGGTTGGGGAGGTCGCGGATGTGTCCGATGGAGGCCTCGACCACGTAGCCGTCCCCGAGGTAGCCCTGGATGGACCTGACCTTGCCGGGGGACTCCACGATGACGAGCTTGCGACCGGTTGCGCTGGGTGCCACGTTCTCCTACCTTCTGCGCTGCCCGTGCGACGGATTCGTCGTCGCTTCGACGGGGTGCACGGTGGTCACCGTAGCCGAGCGGCCGGGCGCGCGGCATACCGGCCTGGTCCGCGGCATGTCCCGAGGTCTGGTGCGTGTTTGTTAGTTGAATGCTCAACTAGTCATGTGGCATCCTGGACGCATGTCGCTGCCCGCCCCCGCCACCGCGCCGCTGCCCGTGCTCTTCCTCAGCCACGGGGCTCCCCCGCTCGCCGACGACGCGACGTGGACCACCGAGCTCGCGGCCTGGTCCGCCGGCCTCCCGCGGCCGCGGTCGATCCTCATGGTCTCCGCCCACTGGGAGGACGCGCCCGTGACGATCTCCTCGACCAGCGGCGCCCCGCTGGTGCGTGACTTCTGGGGCTTCCCGCAGCGTTACTACGAGGTGGCGTATGACGCTCCGGCTGCGCCGGAGCTCGCCCGCTCGGTGGCGGGGTTGCTGGACGGGCACGTGCGTCAGGACCAGGCGCGCGGCCTGGACCACGGCGCCTACGTGCCGCTCGTCGAGCTCTACCCCGACGCGGACGTGCCGGTGCTGCAGCTGTCGATGCCGACCCTGGACCCGCCGGGGTTGTTCGCCCTGGGGCAGCGCCTGGCGCCGCTGCGCGAGGAGGGCGTTCTGATCGTCGGGTCCGGCTTCACCACCCACAACCTGCGGTGGTTCCGGCCGAGCGAGGCCGCGGACGCTCCGGCGCCGAGCCCGTCGGTGGAGTTCGACCGGTGGGCGGCCGAGGTGGTGGGGGCCGGCGACGTGGACGCCGTGCTCGACTGGGAGCGGCGGGCGCCGGCCGCCGGGGAGGCGCACCCCCGCAGCGAGCACTGGGCGCCGCTCTTCGTCGCGATGGGGGCCGCGTCGGTGACCGGGTCCCCCGCAGGGGTGAGCTCGGTCGACGGCTTCTGGTACGGCCTCTCCAAGCGCTCCTGGACCTTCTGACCTGCCGGGGGCAGGAGGATCGACCGGCCTTCCTTCCCCAGGCTGATCGCACCGCCGCCGGTAGGTCGTGACTCAGGGGGTGAGCAGCAGGCCGTCCTTGACCAGGTCCTGGATCACCGGGAGCGTCTCCGCGACCACCTCGTCGGTGTCCCGCTCGAGCAGCGCCGCGATCGCGGTGAGCGCCTGGCGGGCCGTGAGGCTCCCGTCCGCGACGGACAGGTAGGCCGCGAGCGCCGTCCCGGCCGTGCGCACGACCCCGAGGCCCCCACCCTGCCGCACCCGGATGATCGCCGGGTCCTGCGCCCCCGGCCGCCCGAACCGCTCCTCCGTCACGTCCTCGGCCAGCCGCCACGCCGTGTCCAGCACCGCGGCGTCGTCGTGCTCGGCGAGCCAGGTGCGCGCCACCATACCCGCCTCGATCGTCGGTCCCATCGGCGCGGCGACCGGTCCGGTCACCTCGACCAGGTCGACCCACGGCGGCCGCTCGCGCGCCGGCCGCTGCAGCGTCACCACGCCGAACCCGATCCGCGCCACCCCCCTCGCCGCGAAGTCGTCCAGCCACGCGCCGTAGAGCCGCTCGAACTCCGGGCCGCTCGAGGTGCCGCCGTCACGCACCCACAGCTCGGCATACTCCGCCGGGTCCTGGGTCTCGCGCTGCACCACCCACGCGTCGAGCCCGGTCCCGTCCAGCCAGCGCTGCCACACGTCGCGCCAGGTCTCGCCGTGCCGCACCTCCCAGTTGCCGAGGAAGTGCGCGACGCCGCCCGGGCGCAGGTGCGCGCCGACCCCGCGGACCAGGCCCTGGACGACGGCGTCACCGGCCCGTCCGCCGTCGCGATAGTCGTATGCCGGGACGCCCGCCACCCGGGGCGTGATGACGAACGGCGGGTTGCTGACCACGAGGTCGAAGGTCTCCCCCGCCACCGGTGCCAGCATGTCGCCGTGCCGCAGGTCCCAGGCCTGGTCCGCGAGGGCCGCGTTGAGGCGGGCGATCGCGAGGGCTCGCCGGGAGATGTCGGTGGCCACGACCTGGTCCGCGTGGCTCGCGAGGTGGAGCGCCTGGATGCCGCACCCCGTGCCGAGGTCGAGGGCGTGCGCGACGCGGCGGCGTGGGGTCCAGGAGGCCAGGGTCGCCGAGGCGCCCCCGATGCCGAGGACGTGGTGGGTGGGCAGCTGCTCCCCGCGGGCCACCTCGCCGAGGTCGGAGGCCACCCACCAGGTGTGCTCCTCGTCGCCATACGGCCGCAGGTCCAGCAGCGCCTGCACCTCACCGCCGGGGCCGTCGTCGGCCAGGACCAGCCCGAGGGACTCCAGCCCTGCCGTGGTCGTCTGCCGGAGCGCCCGGTCGAGGGCAGCGCGCGGCACCGGCCGCCCGAGGGTGAAGAGTCGGACCAGGAGGCGCAGCGCGGAGCCGGAGTCAGCAGGGTCGACCGGGTCGACCGGATCAACAGGGTCGGCGGTGCTGGCGTGGGCGGTGCTGGCGTGGGCGGTGCTGGCCTCTGCGGGGCCGTCCGCCTCGGCCGTGGCCCGCAGGGCCGGGAGGGCCTGCTCGCGGTGCAGGGCGGCCGACGCGACGGGGCCCAGAGCGGCCTGGACGCCCTCGACGGTGTAGCCGACGGCGGCCAGGTCGGCGCGCAGCGAGGCGACGGCGCCGAGGTCGAGGTGCTCCGGCAGGGGGGTCACGGTCATGGGCGTCACCCTATGGCGGCGCCCGGCGCAGCCCTCGTCGGTCGTGCTCGGCAGGTGAGGTCAGGACGCCTTGCGCCGGACCGCCCGATCGGCCGAAGGGCCGGCGGGCTGGCGGCCGGTGCGACGACGGTGCCGGGCCCGCTCGAGCTCGGTCCGGGGGTCGGCGTCGGCCAGCGACCCGACGATGGCGAGCACCCGGTCGGTGCCGGAGACCACGAACGGCCGGACGATGCGCTCCGCGCTCGCCACGACCACGAGGTCGCCGCCGAGCTGCCGCAGCGCCCGCACCCGGGGCACCACGGCGTCGATCGCCGTCGAGTCGATGAACTCCAGGTCGGTGAGGTCCAGCGCGAGTCGACGGCCACCGGCCGCCACGATGTGGTCGATCGCCTGCGCGAGGCGGGGCGTCTCGGCGATGTCGAGCGCTCCCCTCGCGTGGAGCACGAGACGCTCGTCGTCGGCCACGGAGTGGGTCAGCTGCACAGTCATCGGTCCTCCTGAACGGGCCACGGCCCGAGGGCGGGGCCCCGACGACGCGGGGCCGAGAGCGGCCGGGGCTTCGACCGACTGCGGGCGAGCTGCCCGCCTCTGGCGTGTGACGGCCGCATACCCGCCCCTGTGGGGTTGATACCTCTCACCGCATGAACGGTCACGCTCGGTCGACCGCTGCCCGCACGCGTACCGTTGCCCTGATGTCCGCGACGTCCCCGCCCCACCGCACGAGCGCGTCCCCGCGTGCCGGGTTCGACCCGCAGCGTGCCCTGACGCAGCTCACCCGCGGCGACCGCATCGAGCGGCTGCGCCACGTCGAGGTGCTGCCGGAGCGGGCCGCCCGCACGTCCCCCTGGCCGACCTGGGCGCACCCCGCGGTGGTCGCGGCGTTCGAGGGGCTCGGGGTGAGCGAGCCCTGGTCGCACCAGGTCGAGGCGGCGGAGCACGCCCACGCCGGGCGGCACACGGTCCTTGCGACGGGCACCGCGTCGGGCAAGTCCGTGGGCTACCTCCTGCCGGCCCTCACGAGCGTCCTGGACGGGACCACCGCTCCGTCGGGCCGCGGCGCCACGGTGCTCTACCTGTCGCCGACCAAGGCCCTGGCCGCGGACCAGCTGGCACGGCTCGGTGCGCTCGCCCTTCCTGGCCTGCGAGCCGCGACGTATGACGGGGACACGCCCGCCGACGAACGCCGCTGGATCCGTGAGCACGGCAGCTATGTCCTCACCAATCCCGACCTGGTGCACCACTCGCTGCTGCCCCGCCACGAGCGGTGGGCGCCCTTCCTGCGGGCGCTGCGCTACGTCGTGATCGACGAGTGCCACGTCTACCGCGGCGTCTTCGGGGCCCACCTGGCCGCGCTGCTGCGTCGGTTGCGCCGGGTCGCGCGCCGTTACGGCTCCGAGCCCACCTTCGTCCTCGCGTCGGCCACGGTCGCCGAGCCGGCCGAGCACGCCCGGCGACTCACGGGGCTGCCGTGCGTCGCCGTCACGGACGACGGGTCCCCCCGCTCACCCATGACCTTCGCGCTGTGGGAGCCGCCGATGCTCGACGAGCACGGCAGCCCGCTCGGTCCCGAGGACCTCGCCGCCGGCGCCCTGCAGGCGTCACGGCGGTCCACGCTCACCGAGAGCGCCGACCTGCTGGCCCGGCTGACGGACGCCGGCGCGCAGACGGTGGCCTTCGCCCGCTCCCGCAAGGGCGTCGAGGTGCTCGCCGAGACCACCCGGTCGCTGCGGCACGGCGACGCAGGACGGATCGCGGCCTACCGCGGGGGCTACCTGCCCGAGGAGCGGCGCGAGCTGGAGCGCGCCCTGCGCTCCGGGAGCATCGTCGGCCTGGCCGCGACCAATGCCCTCGAGCTGGGCATCGACGTGTCCGGGCTCGACGCGGTGCTCATGTGCGGCTGGCCGGGCACCTTCGCCTCGTTGTGGCAGCAGGCGGGCCGCGCCGGCCGGTCGGGCCGGGAGGCGCTCGCCGTCTTCGTCGCGGACGACGACCCGCTGGACACCTACCTGGTCACCCACCCGGAGGCGATCTTCGAGCGCCCGGTCGAGGCCACGGTGGTCGACCCGGACAACCCCTACGTCCTGGGGCCCCACCTCGCGGCGGCCGCCGCCGAGCTCCCGCTGACCGTCGACGACGCCGGGTACTTCGGGCCCACGATGACGGGGCTGCTCGCCACCCTGGTCGCTCGCGGGGCGCTGCGCCGACGCCCCAACGGCGGGTGGTACTGGGCGCGCGCCGACTACGCCCACGACCACGTCTCGCTGCGCGGCACCGGCGAATCGGTCGTGCAGATCGTGGAGCGCCGCAGCGGCGCGGTGCTGGGCACCGTCGACCACGAGGCCGCGCAGCGGCAGGTGCACGCCGGGGCGGTCTACGTGCACCAGGGCCGCTCCCACGTGGTCACCGACCTCGACCTGGAGGGGTCCTGTGCCCTAGTCGTGCCCGGCGACCCGGGCTGGACCACGACCGCCCGCACCGAGTCGGCCTTCGACCTCCTCGCGGAGGAGCGCGGGCGCGACCTCGGCCCGGACCTGCGCCTGTCCTTCGGCAGCGTCGCCGTGCGCTCCCGGGTGACCTCCTTCCTGCGGCGGCTCCCCTCCGGCGAGGTGCTGGGCGAGCACCCCCTCGAGCTGCCCGAGTCGGTGCTGCGCACCCGCGGCGTGTGGTGGACCATGACCGACCGCTGGCTGGCGGAGCGGGGCATCGACCCGGCGACGATCCCGGGAGCGACGCACGCGGCGGAGCACGCGGCGATCGGCATGCTGCCCCTCGTGGCGACCGCCGACCGGTGGGACGTCGGCGGTGTCTCCACCGCGCTGCACCCCGACACCGGGCTGCCGACGATCCTGGTCTACGACGGCCACCCGGGGGGCGCGGGATTCGCCGAGCGCGGCCACGACCGCGCGGCGACCTGGCTGTCGGCGACCGCCGCGGCGATCCGCGCCTGCGAGTGCCGCGACGGCTGCCCGTCCTGCGTGCAGTCCCCGAAGTGCGGCAACGGCAACGAGCCGCTGGACAAGGGCGCCGCCCTGCGTCTCCTGGACGGCGTGGTCGCCGCCCTGGAGCCGTGACCCGCGGCGCCCGTCACCCGGCACAATCTGGCGCATTTGCCCCGCCGGCGGACCGGTCTCGCGTAGCCTGCTGCCGGACCCACGGCGCCCCTCGCCGACGTCCGTGCGACGCAGCCTCCGCCCCCGACACGTCAGGAGTTCCAGCATGGTGGTCCTCGGCCTCCTCCTCGTCCTCGCCGCCCTCGCCGCCGGAGTCCTCGCGGTCTACGGCCTGCCCACCTCCGAGACCCAGGTGTCCTGGCACTTCCTGGGCAACGCCCTGAGCATCTCCCCGACCACGATCTTCTTCATCGGTGTCGCCTCGGCGATCGCCCTGGCCCTGGGCCTGTGGCTGATGTCCCTCGGCGCGCGGGCCAGCGCCCGCAAGCGTCGCGAGCTCAAGGAGCTGCGGCGCGACCAGAAGGAGCACGACCGCGCTCAGCGGGCCCGCGCCGCCGAGCCCGCCCGCGCCACCGACCGCGACCGCACGGTTGTCCGGGACCACGACACCGTGGCCGGCACCGACCGCGACGGGCGGGACCTGCGGGGCACCCGGACCGACCACGACGGACGCCCGGGTGGCGTCGGGGACGACACCCGTCGCGACGGCGCGTCGAGCTGGAACGACCGCCGCTGACCCGACGACACCCGTCACGACGGCCTCGCCCCTCGGGGGCGGGGCCGTCGTGCTGTCCGGGCCGTCGACCACACCTCACGGCAGGGCCTCGGAGTCCGCGGCCGAGCCCTGGAGGACGGCCTCCTCCGGCCCCGCGCGGGCGTCGGCCCGGGCCGGGGTCGGCCAGCCCGTCGGGTCCACCGCCACCTGCACCGCCACCACGTCGGCCGTCACGGCGCACGACACCAGCTCGGCGTGGTTGCGGCGGCTGACCTGACCGGCCACCTCGCACGCCGACCCCAGGTCCCCGCGCACCACCCGGGCCGCCGCCGCGACGGCGGCGAGGTCGGCAGCCGCCCGGGCGCGGTGGGCTGCCAGCACGGCCGACGCGACGCCCAGGGCACCGACGACCACGAGCAGCAGGCAGCAGCACATCGCCACCACCAGCACCGACCCCGATCCCCGCTCGCGCCGCCTCACCAGACCGCCCGTGCAGGAGCGTCACGGGCCGCCGCGCCGGCGGCGGCCCCGGCGGGAGCCTCGGACCGTCCCGGCACGACCTCCCCCGACGCGGCCTGTGCCGATGCACCCTGCCCCGGCGCGGCCTCCTCCGACGCGGCCTCCACCGGCGTCGACGCCACGGCGCGCCCCGACGGCCCACCCAGCTCGCGCAGCAGGCCGCGCGGCGGCGCCGCGACCTCGACCACCGCCTCGCGCCCACCCACCGTCACGGTGACCGTGCTCCCGGCCGGGGCCCGGCCCAGCCCCAGGGCCCGCGCCCGCCCCGGCGGGTCGCCCCGGGCCGCCGAGCGCGCCGCGACGTGCGCGGCGTCCACGCACCGCACCTGGTCGATGCCGGCAGCGACCGCCTGCAGCCCCACGCCGAGGCACAGCACCAGCGCGGTCAGGCCCACGCCCAGCTCCGCCGTGACCACGGCTCAGCCCGTCGTCGACAGCGCCGTGGTGATGATCGAGGTCAGCGCCGAGCGCACGGCGTCCGAGCGCACGACGGCGATCAGGACCGCCGCGAACGCGACCGCGGCGATCGTGCCGACGGCATACTCCGCCGTGGTCATCCCGGCCTCGCCCGCCTGACGGGCCCGGCTCAGGGCATCGCTCCACCAGCACCTCGCGCGACACCGAATCCCGTGCCGCACCGTCGAACCCACCATGTCTGCCTCCTCGTCCGGATGGTTGTCCCACCCATCGTGGACAGGCCGGCGGACCCGGGCCAGACCCGCTCGCCGCCTGTGGACGAGGGCGCTCCCCGACGCGACGAGCTGTGGACAGGACGCTCAGGAGTCGAGGTCCGGGCCACCTTCGGTGGTGTAGCGACCCTCGTGCTCGCGCGCCAGCGCCTCGAAGCGTTCCGACAGGGCGGTCACGGCCGGCGCGGCGCGGTCGTCCGGCAGCCGCGGGTCGGCGATCCGCACGCCCCACGCCTCCCCGGTCCGCCGCACCTCGACGGGATCGAAGCCGTCCTCCCGCAACGACGCGGCGACGTGCGAGGCCACCCCCTCGGAGGGCAGGGACAGGACATGGGTCAACGCGGCTTCACGAGCGGGCATGGTCCGATTCCTCCTGGTCCGAGTGGATCCCATCCTCCCCCAGCTGGCCCCCACCAGCAGGCAGCCAGGCCGTCAGGTCGCAGAATGTGACCGGAGTGTCAACGCAGCGTCGGATTTGATCACTGTCCGCACACTTCCTCGTCATCGACTTGCGCTTCCTGAGGTATTTGCCGTCGCCATTGGTGTGGCAGCGACCCCCAGCCCCCTGTGCCCGCACGGAGCCGATGGTGAGATGGAGCCCAATCTCACGGAGCGCATCTGCAGCACTCCGCATCGTCACAGGGGGTCTCGTGCGCACGTTCATCACCCGTCTCGCGACCGTGGTCGCGACGGCCGCGGCGACCGTCACCGTGGGCCTGGCCGGGGCGGCACCGGCGCACGCCACCGACGGCAGCACCTACGCCGCGCCCGGCTGTCCCACCCGGACCACCTCCCCCATGCTGGCGCGCTTCGGCGACGACCGGGAGTACTTCGCAGTCCCCAACGGCGGCTTCAGCACCCTCTCCGCCGGCTGGAGCGGGTTCCACTCCTTCAGCCCCGAGAACGAGCCGTGGTACGTCAACCCCGCCTCCTGGACCACCTCGCTCGCGCTCTTCCGCGGCGACTCCGCACGCACCGCCTCGCTGTGCGTCGGTGAGGGCGAGGACTCGTTCCGGTTCTTCTACAAGGGCACCGGCATGCCCGGCACCCGCCTCACGGTGAAGGTGACCATCACCTCGGACACGGGGACCTACGTCACGAGCACGGTCGTGGACGCCTCCCCCTACGGCTGGCGCCTCTCCCCGTCCTTGCGGGTCCCCAACTACGCGACGGACAAGATCCAGACGATCACGATCGGCTTCAGCAACACCTCCACCGGCCCGTCGATGCTGCCCGTGCTCGTCGACGACGTCCTGATCGACCCATGGCGCTCGGCGGGCTTCTGACCGGGCGGGCCGGCGCCGAGCTGGAGCCGGTCATCCCTGCGGCGGACGAGGGGACCCCCGCGCGGGACTGGCACCGGGGCACACGCCTGCAGCGCGTCCTGGGCTCGACGCCGCCCGCGATCGGCGTCGTCACGCCGTTCCTGCTGCTCGCGGCGTCCCACTGGCGGCTCGAGCCCACCACCGCGGCGGCCGTGGGGCTGCTGACGGTCATCTACCTGGTGGCCTTCCGCTCCCCCTTCAAGTGCTCGGTCGGCGGAGCCGTCCCCACCCAGCCGATCCTCGTGGCGGCCCTGCTCACCTGCCCGTTGGCCCTCGTGCCGGTCATGGTCCTCGTGCCGGTGCTGCTGGCCGGCTGGATCGAGGGCAAGCGGCGCCCCCGATCCTTCCTCCTCGAGGCCGGCAACGCCGTGCACGCCCTGGCCCCGGTGGGGGTGCTGTGGGGCACCCGCGACGGCGCCGGCATCGCCCACCCGTCGCCGCTGCTGCTGGTCGCAGCCCTCGGGGCGCAGGTGCTCCTCGACGGGGTGACGGCATACCTGCTCGAGCGCCCGTCCGCCGCTCCGGTGCGGCTGATGCTGCCCCCGCTGCTGTGGACCTGGCAGGTCGACGCCCTGCTCGCCGTGCTCGGGTGGGCCATGGTCACGGCGGTCCAGCCCTACGGTCCGCTCGCCCTGGTGCTGACGGGCGTACCGATCGTCCTGGTGCGTTTCCTCGCGAGCGACCGGGAGACCCACCTCGCCCGGGCCATCGCCCTGCGGGACGCGTATGCCGTCGCCGACGCCGCCGCTCGCTGCGACCCGCTGACGGGAGCGGCCAACCGGCTCGGCTGGGAGCAGGTGCTGGCGGCGGCCCAGGCCACCCTGGCGACGTCCGAGACGCCGGTCGCGTGCACCGTCCTGTGCGCCGACCTGGACCGCCTCAAGCTCGCCAACGACATCCACGGGCACCACGTCGGGGACCAGATGATCGCGGACTTCGCGACGCTGCTGCGCGACTGCGCCCCGCCGGACGCCACCGTCGCGCGGCTCGGCGGGGACGAGTTCGCGGTGGCCGTGGTGCGGCCGGTCCGACGGGGGCCGGTGGACCTCATCACTCCTGTGCGCGAGGCGCTGCTGGCGCACCGCACGACCCTGCCGGTGCAGCTCTCGGCGTCGCTGGGGCAGGCGGAGGTCCGCCACGGCCGTCCGATCTCCGAGGCGGTGACCCTCGCCGACCTGGCTGCGCGGCGGGACAAGGCGGCCCGCCGGATGAACCGCGCCGCCGTGCCCCCGGAGCTCCTCGCCCTGGCCGGCCCCCGCAGCAGCGCGGCCCTGGCGACGGCGCCCGAGGCGGTCGCGCCATGACCCTGCGACGGCGCGGAGCAGGTGATGCACACAGCCTGCACAACTGCTCACAAAGTGTCACAATCAGGGCAACCGGGTCCGAGACCGACGTGCCCGCCCATCATCCTGGAGACGTCATGCGTCGCTGGCTGGTCGCTGCCCTGTCCGCCGGCCTCGCCCTCTCGGGCGCCTCGACCGCCCACGCCGGAAGTGCCGGCACCGCCGGCGCCCGCTCCCCGCAGACTCCGCAGACTCGGCGGGCCGCCGCCATCGCCACGGCCACCACGGCCACGACGGCCGCCACCTGCCCCGTGCCCGAGCTCTCCCAGCCGCTGCTGCGCTACTACGACACCGGTTGGTACTACCTGGTCCCCAACGGCAGCCTCACCCAGGGCCTGGACTCCTGGCGCACGGTCGGACCGGTGAGCGTGTCCTCCCAGTCCGCGCCGCAGGACGTCATGGGCGCCGGCGGCGGTTCCCTCGCGATCGGGTGGGGCGGCCGGGCCACGACGCAGCCGCTGTGCACCGACAGCAACCACGACCGCACCCGCTTCTTCTACCGCGGCACCGGCTGGCCCGGATCCTCCCTCCTCGTGCGGGTGACCTCGCGCAGCTCGCTGTGGTACTCCTCCAGCTACACCGCCACCTACCTGCTGGACGCCTCGAGCACCTCCTGGCGACTGTCGCCCACGGTCGTGGTGCCCGACTGGACCGACGCGTCCGGCACCCAGACGACGACGATCTCCTTCGAGTCCTCCGGCGGCACGGTGCTGGTCGACGACGTGCTGGTCGACCCCTGGCGCTACAACACCAACTAGGGCCGTGACCGAGCACGGCCGTCACCGCAAGGAGGAGCGCCCGCCCGAAGGGGTGC
Organism: Arsenicicoccus sp. oral taxon 190; assembly: GCF_001189535.1. Classification (NCBI taxonomy): domain Bacteria; kingdom Bacillati; phylum Actinomycetota; class Actinomycetes; order Micrococcales; family Intrasporangiaceae; genus Arsenicicoccus; species Arsenicicoccus sp. oral taxon 190. The sequence goes on along the minus strand of NZ_CP012070.1, from coordinate 1,507,291 downwards.
TGGAGGCTCCCCCGGTCGAGGCGCTGCGCGACGAGCTCAAACAGGCGTCCGCGACCTTCGCCGACCGGTTCACCGCGGCCGCGCTGGCCCTGATGGTGGTGGTCACGGCCGTCGTGATGGCCGTGAGCTACCACCAGCCGGTCTCGCCGTCGGACCTGCTGGCGATCCCCCTCGTCGTGCTCTACGTCATCGGCTACCGCACCGTCTTCCCCTCGGCCGCAGGGGGTTTCGTCGCGACAGAGCCGCTGCTCGTGGCACTGCTGATGACCCTGCCGGCCCAGTGGGCCATGACGGCCCTCACGGTTGCGGTCACCGTCGGTGGGCTCGACGAGTGGCCCCGCTCCCACGTCGTGCACGGGCTGCTGCAGCGGGTGGGGCAGGCCTGCCACGGCATCGGGCCGGTGCTCGTGCTGGCCCTCGCCGGCTGGCCGGACGTCCGTCACGTGGGGCTGGGGACGCTGCTGCTGGCCCTCGCCGCGCAGTTCGTCTTCGACGGGACGGCTGCGCTGGTCCGGGGCAGCGTGCAGGGCGTCACACCGCGACAGATGGCCAGGCCGCTCCTGTGGACCTTCTCCGTCGACGCGCTGCTCGCCCCCATCGGCTTCTGCATCGTCGTGACCGCGCAGGACCGGCCGGTCGCCTACCTGCTCCTCGCCACCCCCATCGTCCTGGTGCGCCTCATGAAGGCGGACCGCGAGAGCCACCGCAGGTACGCCGAGCAGATGCAGTCCGCCTACACCGAGGTGCGCGAGCAGGTGCAGCTCGACCCCCTCACCGGGCTGCACAACCGACGCGCCTGGGACGAAGCCGTGGCGCAGGCGGCCGTCGAGGTCAACAACCCGGACCGACGGTCGGCGATCGTGCTGATCGCCGACGTCGACCACCTCAAGGTCACCAACGACACCCTGGGCCACGACTCCGGGGACACCCTGCTGCAGGAGGTCGGACGCATCCTGCAGGCGCTCGCGCCGTCCGACGCCACGGTCGCGCGGCTCGGCGGTGACGAGTTCGGCGTGCTCTTCACCGTGTCTACGGGCTACCTCCTGCCGGACTTCGTGGGCCGGGCCCGGGCTGCGCTGGAGGCGGCGACGCTGCGGGTCGGCCACCTGGTGTCGGCGTCGGTGGGGGTTGCGGTCTGCCCGCCCGGAGGATCGGTGGCGGACGCCGTGCGGCGGGCCGACCGCGCGTCCGCACAGGACAAGTCCGCCCGTCGGGCCGGCCGCGTCGCCCCCTGGCCCGAGTCGCTGCGCGAGGGCATCCCGGTCACCCGGTGAGGGATCGGGCCAGGCCGAGCACCACCGGCACGATCGTCGTCAGCACGAACCCGGGCAGGAAGGTCAGCCCCAGCGGCAGCGCGATCCGCGCCGACAGCTCCCCCGCGCGCACCGCTGCCCGCTGCGCCTGCGTATGCCGCAGCGCCCCGGCCGCCTCCGACAACAAGGTCGAGGGCGGCACACCGGCCAGGTCGGCCACCAGGAACGCCGACGCCACCGTCCGCCACCCGGGAGAGACCAGCCGCCAGGCGTCCGGGGCCGGGACGCCCCACCGCAGGGCCGCCGCCACCACGCGCAGCTGGTGCGCCGGTACGGGCTCGACGACGTCCGCGACCACGTCCAACGCCGCGAGCAGCGACGCACCGCCGGCGAGCGCCACCGACAGCAGGTCGGCGCAGCCCGCGACCTGGTGATGGGTGAGCGGCTCCGAGGGGTCGGCCGGTCCGCGCCCCGGCACCGGCCCCGGCCCCGCGACGGCGACGGCCCGGGTGCGCGGCCGGTGCCCGGGACGTGGGCGCCGGGGGACGAGCAGCCACGCCACCGCCACCAGCACCGCCGCGAGCGCGCTCACGACGCGATCTCCTCGCGCCGGGCGCGCTGCACCTGACGGCGGACCCACACGTGGCCGACAGCCGTGGCGCCCACCCCGGCGGCGCAGGAGAGGGCTGCCAGGGGGGCGGCATACGTCTGCGCGGGGTCGAGGCCCAGACCGACGACCGCCAGCGGGCCGGCGAGGGGCAGAGCGGTGAGCAGCCGCCCGGTCGCCCGGGCCCCGGCGGCGGCACCGTCCACGGCGCCGTCCTGCGCCAGCCGGTCGCGGGAGGCGGAGACGGCGGTGCGGACGGCTTCCCGGGCGGGACTCCCCGTCCGGGAGGACACCTCCAGCGCCTGACCGACCTGCTGAGCCACCCGCGACCGCCGACCGACGCGCCGCCAGGCCTCGGCGACGCTCTCGCCCTCGACGGGCCGCAGCGCGGCCACCGGCGAGGCGCGCGGGTCGCCGGGCCGCGTGGCGCGCGGGTCGCCGGGCCGCGTGGCGCGCGGGTCGCCGGGCGGCCTGGTGCGCAGGTCACCCGGCGGCGTGGCGCGCGGGTCGCCCGGCCGACCGTACCCCTCCCCACCGATCGTGCGCGCCGGACCCGGCGTCGCCCCGGTCAGGTCGACCACCAGACCGTGGGCGCCTCGCAGGTCCAGGCCCGCGCCCAGCGCCGCGGCCAGGGTCTCGGCGGCGGCCAGCAGCTCCAGCTCGGCCGCGGCGGCCCGCCGCTGCCGACCCAGGTGGCCGCGCAGCGCCGGGACCAGCCCTGACCCCAGGGCCCCGGCGGGTCGCCCGGCCGCCCCGGCCGCCCGGGCCTCCGGGCGTCGACGCGGCCACGTCCCCAGCAGCAGGCCGACGCCGACCAGCAGCCCCGTCCAGGCAGCCGCGCTCATCGCGACCCACCCTGGGTGGTCGGCAGCCCCGCGAGGACCTCACGCAGCCCCGGCAGCAACCGGCCCAGCCGCTCGGCCCCCGGGCCGGCCCGGACCTCACCGTCGGGACCGGCGGCCACCGCCGTCAGCACCTCCGGTCGGCCCTCGCCCAGCGGGTCGAGCACGGCCACCTCCGCCACCCGCCGGGTGCCGGCGGACCGTTGCAGGTGGACCACCGCCTGCAGCCCGCTGCGCGCCTGCGCCCAGACCGCGGACGGCGTCATCCCGGTGAGGGCGCCCAAGGCCTCGAGGCGGGTCACCACGTCGTGGGCCGAGTTGGCGTGGACGGTGCCGCACCCACCCTCGTGACCCGTGTTGAGCGCGGTGAGCAGCTCGCGCACCTCGGCTCCGCGGACCTCCCCGACGACAAGGCGGTCCGGTCGCATCCGCAGCGCCTGGCGCACCAGGGTGGTCAGGTCGACGCCGCCGACGCCCTCGACGTTGGGGTGCCGGGCCTGCAGCCGGGCCAGGTGGGGGTGGTCAGGGGTGAGCTCGCAGGCGTCCTCGACGAGGACGATCCGCTCGGAGGTGGGCACCAGGGACAGCAGTGCGGCGAGCAGGGTCGTCTTGCCGCTGCCCGTGCCTCCCGTCACCAGGAAGGCCACCCGGCTGCCCACGATCTCGCGCAGCACCGCGGCGACGGGCTCGGCCACCGTGCCGCGTCGCGCGAGCTCGCCCAGGTCGAGGCCGACCGCGCGGGGCACCCGCAGCGAGATCATCGGCCCGTCCGGCGCGATCGCCCCGACGACGGCGTGGAGCCGCACCCCGGAGGGCAGCACCGCGTCCACCCAGGGGCTCGCGTCGTCCAGGCGGCGTCCGGCGAGGCTGGCGAGCCGGGCCGCGAGCGCGCGCACCTGGGCGTGGTCGCGCAGGTCGACGGCGGCTCGCTCCAGCCCGGCCCCCCGGTCGACCCACACCTCACGAGGCCCGTTGACCAGCACGTCGGTGACGTCCGGGGAGCGCAGCAGGGTCTCCAGCGCACCGGCGCCGAGGGTGTCGCGCAGCACCCGACCCAGCTCGTCGCGGGCGCCCTCGGTCCCGAGCACGTGACGCTGGCCGTCGACGGCCAGGCGCACCCGCTCCTCGTCCGGCCCGACGCCCCGCTCGATGTGGCGCCATGCGCCGGGGGGCAGGCTCACGCGGCCACCCCCTCGAGCAGTGCCCCCGCGAGGAGCTGGTCCGCGGCGTCGCGCAGCGCACCCCGCGAGCTCCCGGGCGCGGCCCCGCGCGCCAGGCAGCCGCGCAGCGACCGGTCCTCGCGCAGCACGGCCGCCAGGGGAGCGTCCAGGAGCTCGGCAATCGCCGCCGCCTCGTCCCGGCGGTCGGTGCGCACCGCCAGGGACAGCTCGCCGACCCCCAGCTCACGCAGCAGCAGGATCGTGGCCGAGGCGGCGGCCACCTGCTGCGGGTCCTCCCCGGCGACGACCAGCATGAGGTCGTGGCCGGCTGCCAGCACGGGCCAGCGCTGGTCGCAGGGATGGGGCAGGTCGTGCACCACCAGGTCCACGGCCCCCGAGAGCGCGTGCCGGACCGCCTCGACGGCCGCGAGCGGCACCGGGCGCGGCTGCCGCCGGTCGGCCGTCACCACGCGCACGCCGCGCTGCCCCGGCAGGGCCGGGACCAGCTCGCCCGCGTCCAGCCGCCCCCGGGCCCGCTGCAGGTCCGGCCAGCGCAGGCCCGGCCGCTGCTCGACGCCCAGAACCACGTCGAGACCTCCGCCGCTCTCGCGATGGTCGACGCAGACCACGCTGCGCCCGGACTGGGCGGCCCGCACGGCCAGCGCCGACACGAGCGAGCTGGCCCCCAGGCCGCCACTGGCACCTTGCACCCCGATGGAGATCGTCATGCCGGGCAGCCTCGCGGCCAGACCCGTGCGGACGACAGCCGCCGGGCCACACCTGTGGACAACGGCTTGCCCGTCGCGTCCGGCTGTGGACACCGCGCCCGAGAGACGCATCAGCACCGGGGCCGACCTGGCCGTAGACATGAGGCGACCCCCGTCGGGGGGTGACGGGGGTCGCCGTGTGCCTAGGCTCTGGGGAGGAAGAGCCCTTGCACTGCGCTCAACCCGAGGGGAGCGCGTATAACCATCATGCGCCGGACTCGGACAAATGACTAGTCACTCCCGCCCGCCTGCCCCGAAAGTCACCCATTCGGCGTAGCAACCTGCGAGTAGACCGCCTTCGGAACGTTCCATCCCCGCCAGCCCCTGTCCAAAGGACTAGACACTCGCTACGGTGTCGCCTTCCGCGGCAGCCCGGGGCCAACCAGCGCCGCCGCCGCCCGGCACCAGTCCCGTCAGCCGACGGTGCGCCCCGCCAGCACGGCGTCCGCCACCCGGGTGCCCTCCGCCGCCGCACGCTCCATGGCCGAGCAGCAGTGCAGCAGCCACAGCCGCACCCCGTCGGGCGAGCCGGTCGCGTAGGCGGCGAGGGCGCCGGCATACGCCGTCTGACCGAGGAGCCGGTGACCGGCCTCGGGGACCGCCACCCCGGTCGGGTCCAGCCCACCCGCCTGCACCACGACGCGCTCGAGGGCCCGCGCCACCAGCCCGTTGCCCCGCCCGAACGGCCGCGCCACCGCCACCTCGGCGTGCACCAGCGCCGCCACGACCCCGACCGGCACCGCGTCCAGCGCCCCCAGCAGCTCGACGATCCCCTCCAGCCGCGCCGGCAGCAGCTCGGCGGCGGCCGGCGCGCCCAGCTCCACGAGCTCCGCGCACGCGTCCCCGGCAGCTCGCGGCCGACCGAGCGTGGCCTCCGGCACGCCCAACGGCGAGGCGGCCGCCGTGTGCAGCCGGGCCACCACCTGCCGCGGCGCGGCGCGCAGCACCCCGCGCAGGTGCTCGGCCTCGGCCGTGACCTGCACGGCGCCGCGCACCACCTGCTCGTCCGCCCGGGGCGTCGCGGCCCAGGCCAGGGCGCCGCGGGACAGGTCGCGCACCGTCTCGACCGGCAGCTGGATCCCCTCGAGGAAGGCCGTCTCCCGCGCCCCCCGCACCCGTGACTCGGCCGCCGCCTCGGGGATCCGGCGGCGCAGGGCCTGGTGCCAGCGCAGCTGGGTGCACGACTCGCGCGCGGCGGCGACCGCGTCGGTCACGCCGGGCAGGTCCAGCAGCGGACGGACGGATGCGGCGACGGTCGGGTTCACAGGGGCCACCCTAGGGTTGTCGGACCCAGACCCTACGATCAGATCATGCTCGAGGGGTCGGACCGCACCACGGTGGTGCTCATCGCGATCCTCGCTGCCCTGCTGGCCCTCGGCGCCTGGCTGGTCGCGCGGGTCGTGCGCGTGCGTCGCGCCTTCTCCTCCCCCGCCGAGGAGGCGACGTATGACGCCCTCCACACCGCCGGTCTCGCCGCGCCGCACCTCAAGGACGGGCTGACCCCCGAGGGGGCGACCCGGGCCGCCCGCCACCTGCGGGCCCTGCTCGGCGTGCCCTGCCTCGCGATCACCGACACCCAGGCGGTGCTGGCCTGGGAGGGGCTGGCCGACCCGCAGCGCGAGCGCGTGCTCGACCTGGTGCAGCGCGTCCTGGCGACCGGTGACGCCGAGGTGGTGCACGACCTGGGCGCGGCCGAGGACTCCCCCGCCCGGGCGGCCGCGGTCTCGCCGATCATCAGCGACGACACCGTGATCGGCGCGCTCGTCGCCTACGCCCCCGAGGTCTCCTACGGGCTGCAGCGGGCGGCCCGCGAGGTGGCCAGATGGGTGTCCACCAACGTCGAGCTGGCCGAGCTGAGCCGGCAGCGCACCCGCACCATGGAGGCCGAGCTGCTGGCGCTGCGGGCGCAGATCTCGCCGCACTTCGTCTACAACTCCCTGGGCGCCATCGCGAGCTTCGTGCGCACCGACCCGGACCGCGCCCGCGAGCTGCTGCTCGAGTTCGCCGACTTCACGCGCTACTCCTTCCGCCGCGGGGGCGCCTTCACGACGCTGCAGGAGGAGCTCGTCAACATCGAGCGCTACCTGGCCCTCGAGCAGGCACGCTTCGGGCCGCGGCTCACCGTCGACCTGGACATCGCCCCCGAGGTCCTCGGCGTCGCGGTGCCCTACCTGTCGGTGCAGCCGCTGGTCGAGAACGCCGTCCGCCACGGCCTGGAGCGCAAGGTCGGGGCGGGCACGATCCGGATCACCGCCCGGGACCTCGGCACCGTCACCGAGGTGGGCGTCGAGGACGACGGCATCGGGTCCGACCCCGAGCGGGTCCGCTCGGTGCTGTCGGGCGAGCACGACGGGGACAACGTCGGGCTGGGCAACGTCGACGCCCGGCTGCGGCAGGTCTACGGCGACGCCCACGGCGTCGTGGTCGAAACCGCGCCAGGCGCGGGCACCCGGGTGACCTTCACCGTCCCCAAGTGGGCGCCCGGCGTCCACGCGGGACAATAGGGACGCCTCGGCGAGGAGGAGAGGGAGCATGCAGACGCACGACGACGTGAGCGGCCGCGGCCGACCCGCCGGGCAGCCGGCGCCACGTCTGGTCGCGCTGGTGGTGGACGACGAGCCACCCGCACGCGACGAGCTCGGCTACCTCCTCGGCCGCGACGAGCGCATCGGGGAGGTGCACCTGGCCGGCAGCGGCGCCGAGGCGCTGCAGCTGCTCGGCGAGCGCGCCGTCGACGTGGTCTTCTGCGACATCAGCATGCCGGGGCTCGACGGGCTCGAGGTGGCCCGCGCGGCCGCGGAGCAGGACACCGCGCCGTCGTTCGTCTTCGTCACCGCGCACGACGCCCACGCCGTCGACGCCTTCGAGCTGCAGGCCACCGACTACGTCCTCAAGCCGGTGCGCGAGGAGCGGCTCGCCGAGGCCGTCCGGCGGGTCGTCGACAGCCGACCGGCGGCCCCGGCGACCCGGTCCCCGGCCGAGGAGGACGAGGTGATCCCGGTCGAGCTGGCGGGCGTGACGACCTTCGTGCGCCGCTCGGCCGTGATCTACGCCCAGGCCCAGGGCGACTACACCCGGCTGCACACCCGCGACAGCAACCACCTGGTCCGCATCCCCCTGTCCACCCTCGAGGAGCGTTGGAGCGCAGCGGGATTCGCCCGCATCCACCGCAGCACCCTGGTCTCGCTGCGGCACATCACCCAGGTCCGCAACGACCGCGGCCACACCACCGTGATGCTCGGTCCCCTCGAGCTGCAGGTCTCCCGCCGCCACACCCGGGCGCTGCGGGACCGGCTCGGCCGCCCGGGCGAGACCCGCCGCCGCGAGGCGCCGTGACCGGCCAGCCGCCGGACCGGGTGCGGGTGACCTCGCCCCGGCGCGACGCCGCCCGGCGCAGCAGCGTCGAGCGCCCCGGGACCACCGAGATCGACGAGGACACCGCGCTCGGCCGCCTCTACATGCACGCCTACCTGCGCGGTCACCGCCGGCTCCTCGTCGCGACGCTGTCCTCGCTGGCGCTGCTGCTGGTGGGCCTGCCGCTGGTCTTCGCGCTGGTCCCCGGCGTGGGCCGGCTCCACCTGGGCGGCACCACGGTCGCCTGGCTGCTCATGGGCACCATCGTCTACCCGGCGCTGTGGCTGCTCGCCCGCACCTACGTGCGCGCGGTCGAGCGGCTGGAGGGTGACTTCACCCGCGCCCTCGCCCGCGAGAGCGGCCGGATCGACCACGACGAGGCCGTATGACGCCCTCCGCCTCGCCCCCGGTCGGGCTCGGCGTGGCCGCCGTCGCCGCGATGTGCCTGCTGACCCTGTGGCTCGGGCTGTCCCGCGCCGGCGCGAGCCGCACCACGAGCGACTTCTACGTCGCCTCCCGCGCCGTGTCCGCGCGGCGCAACGCGTCGGCGATCACCGGCGAGTACCTCTCGGCCGCCTCCTTCCTCGGCCTCGCCGGGCTGATGTGGGCGGGCGGCGCCGACCAGCTCTGGCTGCCGGTCGGCTACACCGTCGGCTACGTCATGCTGCTGGTGCTGATCGCCGCCCCGCTGCGCCGCTCCGGGGCCTACACGCTGCCCGACTTCGCCGAGGACCGGCTCGAGTCGCGGCGGGTGCGCCGGGTGGTGTCGCTGCTGGTCGTCGGCACCGGCTGGGTCTACCTGCTGGTGCAGCTGCAGACCGCCGGCGTCGCCCTCGCCCTGCTCACCGGGGCCCCGACGTGGGTGGGGCCGTTGCTCGTGGCCGCGGTCGTGCTGACCGTCGTGAGCGCCGGCGGGATGCGCACCATCACCCTGGTCCAGTCCTGGCACTACTGGATCAAGCTGGTCGCGCTGTGGCTGCCGGCGCTGGTGCTCGGCGGCGTGTGGCTGCGGGCCGGGGCACCCGCCCCACGGCTGCCACCCGGCCAGCTGCAGGACTGGACCCAGCCCCTGAGCGGCTACGGCGGCCGCGAGCACCCGCTCTACCTGACCTGGTCCAGCCTGCTGGGGCAGGCGCTCGGCACCATGGCGCTGCCCCACGTCGTCGTGCGCTACTACACGATCCGGGACGGCCGGGCCGCCCGCCGCACCACGGTCGCGGTCGTGGGCCTCATCTCCGCGTTCTACCTCGCGCTGCCCCTCTACGGGATCCTCGGGCGGGTCTACGTCTCGTCCCTGCCGCCCGGCGCCTCGAGCGACACGATGATGCTGCGGCTGCCGCTCGCGACCCTGCCCGGCCTCGGCGGCGAGCTGCTGACGACCCTGCTCGCGGCGGGCGCCTTCGTCGCCTTCCTGTCCACCGCGAGCGGCCTCGTCGTGGCCCTCGCCGGGGTGCTGGACCAGGACCTCGTCGCCCCCTCCCTGCTGCGCCTGACCAGCGGCGACGTCGACCGGCTGCACAGCTTCCGGATCGCGGCGGCGCTCGCCGTGGTGGTGCCGCTGATGGTCGTGCCGTTCGTGGCCCACGTCGGCGTCAACACCGTCGTCATCGCGATCTTCGCGGTCACGGCATCGACCTTCGCTCCGCTGCTGGTCCTCGGAGTCTGGTGGCCCCGGCTGTCGCGCGCCGGCACGCTGGCGTCCATCGGCGTGGGCGCCACCCTCGCGGTGGGCGCCACCGCGCTCGGCATCGCCGGGGTCGGCGAGGGCTGGCCGCGGGCGCTGCTCGTCGCGCCCGCCGCCTGGACCGCGCCGGCCGCCTTCGCCACCGCCGTGGTCGTCTCGCTGCTGACCCCCGGGTCGGTGCCGCGCAGCACGACCCGGACCATGGTGCGCCTGCACACCCCGGAGGCGCTGCCCCTCGACCGGTGACCGGTGGCCCGGGGGCACGGCAGCCCGGGGGCCAGGGGCCCGGTGGCCCGGTGGCCCGGTGGCCCGGTGGCCCGGTGGCCCGGTGGCCCGGTGGCCCGGGGGCACGGCATACGGGCTGTCACGACCGCTCGGCGCGCCGGGGTGACCGCTCGCCCGCCCACCCGGCCGCGCCCTCTAGGTGAGCCCGGCCACGCTCGCGCACAGTGGCTGTCGCCGGCACGACGACGTGCCGGTCTCCCCACCCCGCAGGAGGCCTCGCGTGAGCGCGACCAAGTCGACCCGCGACTACGGCGCCGCCTACAGCGACGTGCAGCAGTCGCCCGAGTTCCAGGAGCTGCGAAGCCGGTTGCGGTCCTTCGTCTTCCCGATGACCGCAGCCTTCCTCGCCTGGTACTTCCTCTACGTCATCCTGGCCGCCTTCTTCCCGGCCTTCATGAGCCAGAAGGTCATCGGCAACATCAACGTCGGCCTGATCTTCGGCTTCCTGCAGTTCGTGACGACCTTCGCCATCACGATCGCCTACGTCCGCTGGGCCGACCGGGAGTTCGACCCCCGGGCCGAGCGGATCCACCAGATGGTCGAGGAGCGGGGGCTCGAGGACCGATGAGCGCCACCATGATCACCGCCGCCGGCAGCCAGGTCGGCTCGCCGCTGCTCAACATCGCGATCTTCGCGATCTTCGTCCTCGTGACGCTCGCCGTCGTCATCCGGGTCTCCCAGGGCAAGAAGAAGACCGCCGGGGAGTACTACACCGGGGGCGCCGCCTTCTCCGGGCGGCAGAACGGCATCGCCATCGCCGGCGACTACCTCTCCGCCGCCAGCTTCCTCGGCATTGCCGGGGCGATCGCCATCGCCGGCTACGACGGCTTCCTCTACTCCATCGGCTTCCTCGTCGCGTGGCTCGTGGCGCTGCTGCTCGTCGCCGAGCTGCTGCGCAACACCGGGCGCTTCACGATGGCCGACGTGCTCAGCTTCCGGCTGCGGCAGCGCCCGGTGCGGATGGCCGCGGCGACCTCCACGCTCGCCGTGTCCTTCTTCTACCTGCTCGCCCAGATGGCCGGCGCCGGCGGGCTGGTGTCGCTGCTGCTCGGCATCAAGTCGTGGGCCGGGCAGGCCGTCGTCATCGCCGTGGTGGGCACGCTGATGATCCTCTACGTGCTCATCGGCGGCATGAAGGGCACCACCTGGGTGCAGATCATCAAGGCCTGCCTGCTCATCGCGGGCGCCGGCATCATCACCGTGTGGGTGCTCGGGAAGTTCGGCCTCAACCTGTCAAGCGTGATGCAGCACGCCGTCGACAACTCCCCCAAGGTCGGCGAGAAGCTCCTCAACCCGGGCCTGAAGTACGGCAAGACGACCCTGTCCAAGATCGACTTCATCTCGCTGTCGATGGCGCTGGTGCTCGGCACCGCCGGCCTGCCCCACGTGCTGATGCGCTTCTACACGGTCCCCACCTCCAAGGAGGCACGCAAGTCCGTGGAGTGGGCGATCTGGCTGATCGGCTTGTTCTACCTCTTCACGCTGGTCATCGGCTTCGGCGCCGCCGCGCTCGTGGGTCCCGCCGCGATCCAGGCCGCCCCCGGCAAGGAGAACTCCGCCGCGCCGCTGCTGGCCTTCCACCTCGGCGGCTCGGTCTTCCTCGGGATCATCTCCGCCATCGCCTTCGCCACGATCCTCGCCGTCGTCGCGGGCCTGACCATCACCACGTCCGCGACCTTCGCGCACGACATCTACAACATGGTGATGAAGGACGGGAAGGCCACCCAGGAGCAGGAGGTCAAGGTCGCCCGCCGGGCCGCGATCGCCGGTGGCGTCGTCGCGATCATCGGCGGGATCCTCGCCAACGGCCAGAACATCGCCTTCCTCGTGGCACTGGCCTTCGCCGTGGCCGCGAGCGCCAACCTCCCGACGATCCTCTACTCGCTCTTCTGGTCCAGGTTCACGACCCGCGGCGCGCTGTGGTCGATCTACGGCGGGCTCGGCTCCGCGCTGCTGCTGATCCTCTTCAGCCCGGTGGTCTCCGGCAAGGTCGACGCGACGGGCAAGAGCCTGTCGATGATCACCAACCCGGCGATCGACTTCCACTGGTTCCCGCTCGACAACCCGGGCATCATCTCGATCCCGCTCGGCTTCCTGCTGGGGTGGCTCGGCTCGATCACCGACTCCGAGAAGCCCAACGCCGACAAGTACGCCGAGATGGAGGTCCGCTCCCTGTCCGGTCACGGCGTGGCCGGCGCGCTGCAGCACTGACCCTCCCCGTATGCCGATCCCCCCGGATCCCCGCCGCCTGGCGAGGCCGGGGGGATCGGCATACGACTCGGGCCCGCGACGTCGCGACCTTCGGGGATACCGTGAGGAGGTGCCGACCGACCAGCTGCCCCCGGGTCACCTGCCCGGGAGCGCGGCCTACCGGCGGATCTCCGTGGCGCTCTTCCTGGCGGGGCTGGCGACCTTCGCCATGATCTACACGACCCAGCCGCTGCTGCCCGAGCTGGCCCGGGCGTTCCGGCTGAGCCCGGCGGCCGCGTCGTTGTCGGTCTCCACGACCACCTTCGCCCTGGGCATCGCGATGCTCCTCGTCGGCCCCAGCTCGGAGGTCCTCGGCCGCACCCGGGTGATGCACCTGTCGCTCTTCGCGTCGTCGCTGGTGACGGTGCTGACCGCGCTCGCCCCCACCTGGCCGGTGCTGCTCGTGCTGCGCACCCTGCTCGGGGTCGCGGTCGCGGGGCTGCCGGCGGTGGCGGTCGCCTACCTGCGCGAGGAGGTGGACCCCTCGGCCGCGGCCCGGGCCGCCGGGCTCTACATCGGGGGGACCGCTCTCGGCGGGATGGCCGGGAGGTTCGTGACCGGCGGGGTCGCCGACCTGGCGGGCTGGCACTGGGCCATCGCCTCGGTCGGGCTGCTCGGGCTCGGGTGCGCGGTCACGGTGCGGCTGATGCTGCCGCCGTCGCGCAAGTTCGCGCCGACGCCGCTGCCGGCGGCGGAGCTGGTCGCGATGACGCGGCGCATGGCGACCGACCCGGCGCTGCTGGCGCTCTACGGCATCGCCTTCTGCACGATGGGCGCCTTCGTCTCGGCCTTCAACGCGATGGGCTTCCGCCTGGCCCGACCGCCCTACTCCCTGTCGCTCGGGGTCGCCGGGCTGGTCTTCGCGGTCTACGCGCTGGGGTCGGTCGCGTCGGCGCGGGCCGGGCGGCTCGCGGACCTGCGCGGGGTGCGCGCGGTGGTGCCCGTCACGCTGCTCATCTACCTGGCCGGGCTCGCGGTGACGCTGGCCGTGCCGCTGTGGCTCGTCGTCGCGGGCCTCGCGGTGGTGTCGATGGGCTTCTTCGCCACCCACGGCGTCGCGAGCGGCTGGGTCGCCTCCCGGGCGACCTACGTCGGTCGCGGGACCGCCCAGGCGACCTCGCTCTACATGTTCGCCTACTACCTGGGCTCGTCGGTCTGCGGCACCGTCGCGGGGGCCGCGTGGAGCTGCGGCGGCTGGCCGCTGGTGGTGGCGTGGTGCGCCGGGCTGGTGCTGGTGGCCGCCGCGCTGGCGGTGTGGCTGCGGCGGGTGCCGACGCTCGCCCGGTGACGGGCGGTCAGGGCTCGGCGCGGGCCGCGGCGAGCAGCGCGACGGCGGTGTCCGAGTCGGTCACCAGCGTGTTGTAGTAGCCGGCGCCGGCGGCGGCCAGCAGGGGCGCGACCTTGGCCTCGCCGACGGCGAGGGCGATGGAGTGCTCGAGGCGGCGCAGGTCCGCGAGCTCCATGGAGACCAGCCGCTCAATGCCCGGTATGACGACCGGGTCACCGCCCGCGTCGAAGGGACGCATGCACATGTCCCCCACGATCGCCGACCGCTCCGGCCCGGCCACCGAGAAGACCGAGGGGATGAGGGACCGGTCGGCCAGGGACGCGCCCACGCCGAGCAGCGCCGCCCGGGCCGTGTGCCAGGCCTCCATCACCCGCACCGTGTGGTCGTCCTCCATCAGCGCCTCGCGCAGCGCCGGGCCGGGGACGGCGGGGGCGTAGAGCATCACCGGCGTCCCGCTCACCTTGAGGGCCAGCGCCCGGGTGATCTCGTTGGTCTGGTAGGCGCTCTCGGGCTCGTCGACGCCCCCGGAGGTGGGGTAGACGAGGACGCCTCGCAGGTCGGGCAGGTGCTGCTGGACGACCGCGTGGACGGTGACCCCGCTGGAGACGAGCAGGGCGTCGCCGGGGACGAGACCGGCGGCGGACAGGGCGTGCCCCGCCGGCTCGGCGAGGAGCCGCCCGACCGGGACGCCGGCGGCCGAGGGGGCGACGTAGGCAGCCCGCAGGCCGAGCGTGGCCCGCAGCTCGGCCTCGAGGTCGGCGGTGGAGTGCTCCTCGGGGTCGACGACCTGGATGCGGACCACCCCGGTCGCCCGGGCCTCGGCGAGCAGCCGGCTGACGGTGGGGCGGCTGGTGCCGAGCTGCGCCGCGATCTGAGCCTGGTTGGCGTCCTCGAGGTAGTACATCCGCGCCGCCCGGTAGACCATGCCGGGGGCGAACCGTCCGTGCTCCGGGGGCGGCACCGTCTTGTCCTGCGTCACCGCCCACCTCGCGTTCCCCGGCATGACGCCCGGCTGACCTAGAACCTAGGTTCCCATCCAGCCCGGCGCAAGTTTCTGAACAAAAGTTCTGGACATTCGTTCTGCAGGTTTCCTAGATTGGGCCGCATCACACCCGCCAGGGGCACCGCCGCCCGGACCGATGGAGGTCCCGTGTCCGACACCGAGCCGCGTTCCCGACGGCCAGAGCACACCATGCAGCTGTCTCCTTCGTCTGTGCGGCGGGCGTTCGTGCTGCCATCGTGGCATCCGCCGGTCCGCAGGGACAGCACCACCCCGGTCCGGCGACCTCCCTCGGCCACGACCAGGTGAACTTGACAATGATTCCCATTCAACCGCACCCTGGTCCCATGACCCGCCGTATGCCGCTCGCCGCCTCCGCCGCCCTGACCGCCCTCGCCCTGGCCGGGTGCGGCTCGGCGGGCGCCGGCGGCGCGGCCGGCTCGGGCGGGTCCGGCGGCGGCGCGGGCGACAAGCTCGACGTCGTCGTCAGCTTCTACCCGCTGCAGTACGCCGTGGAGCAGATCGGCGGGCAGCACGTCGCCGTCACCAACCTCACCAAGCCCGGCGCGGAACCCCACGACATCGAGCTGTCCCCCAAGGACGTCGCGACGGTCTCCAAGGCCCGGCTCGCGGTCTACGAGAAGGGCCTGCAGCCCACCGTCGACGACGCGGTCAAGGAGGTCGACGGGGATCGCGTGCTCGACGTGGCGACCGCGGCCGACCTGACGATCAAGCACGACCCCGTGGTGGGCGGCGAGCGGCACGGCCACGCGGGCGAGAGCGCCGAGGAGCACGCCGGCCACTCCCACGGCCCGGGCGCGCAGGACCCCCACTTCTGGCTCGACCCGCAGCGCTACACCAAGGTCGCGGAGGCCGTCGCCGCCCGGCTGGGGCAGGTCGACCCGGCGCACCGCGTCGACTACGAGCGCAACCTCGCCACGCTGCGCACCACGCTGCACCAGCTCGACCGTGACTTCGCCGCCGGCCTCCAGGGCTGCGCCAGCAAGAACCTCGTCACCAGCCACGCGGCGTTCGGTTACCTCGCCGACCGCTACGGCTTCACGCAGGTCGCCATCGCCGGGCTGTCCCCCGAGCAGGAGCCCGACCCCGCGACGCTGGCCGAGGTGGCCAGGTACGCCAAGGCCAACCGGGTGAGCACCATCTACACCGAGACGCTGGCCAGCCCCGCGCTCGCCCAGACCGTCGCCAAGGAGACCGGCGCCCGCACCGCGGTCCTGGACCCCCTCGAGGGGATCACCCCCGCCTCCGCCGGCAAGGACTACGTTGAGGTCATGAAGGCCAACCTCGCCACCCTCCGCAAGGGCCAGACCTGCCGGTGACCCCCGCCTCCCCCACCCCCACCTCCCCCGCTCCCGCCAGACACCACGCCCCCGACGACACCCCCGTGATCCGCCTGCGCGGCGCGTCCTTCGGCTACGCGGACCGCGCCGTCGTCTCGGGGGCCGACCTCGTCGTCCGGCCCGGGGAGGCGCTCGCGCTGCTCGGGCCCAACGGGTGCGGCAAGTCCACCCTGGTCAAGGGCTTGCTGGGCCTCAACGACCACCTCGGCGGCGAGGTGGAGCTCTTCGGTATGCCGCTCGCCCGGTTCCGCGACCGGCACCGGCTCGGCTACGTCCCGCAGCGCCACACGCTGTCCACGTCGGTCGCCGCGACCGTGACGGAGGTGGTCGCGGCGGGCCGGCTCCCCCACCAGGGGCTGCTGGCCCGGCTGCGCCGCCACGACCGGGAGGTCATCGCCCGGTCGCTGGACGTCGTGGGCCTGGCCGACCTCGCCCGCGAGGACGTCTCGACGCTGTCCGGCGGCCAGCAGCGCCGGGTCCTCATCGCCCGGGCCCTCGCGGGCCAGCCGGACGCCCTCGTCATGGACGAGCCCACGGCCGGGGTGGACGTCGCCAACCAGCGGCTGCTCGCCACGGTGCTGCAGCGGCTGCGCGACCGGGGCGTCGGGCTGCTCATCGTCACCCACGAGGTCGACGCCATCGCGGGCGTCCTCGACCGGGTCGTCTGCATGGCCTCGGGCCGGATCGTCTTCGACGGCACCGTCGCCGAGCTCGCCGCCCGCTCCGGCCCGGACCGGCCGCAGCTCGGCGACCCCCACCACCATGCGCACGAGCGGCACGGGCAGCGCGAGCCGGCCGCCGGCGCGCTGAGCAGGCCGGCAGCGGGCGTCGGCATACGGTCTCGGGCGGAGGAGGACGAGCGTGCTTGAGCTGTGGAGCTTCGAGTTCATGCAGCGGGCGCTGGTGGCGGCGCTGCTCGTCGGCGCCGCCGCCCCCATGGTCGGCACCTTCCTGGTGCAGCGGCGGATGTCGCTGATCGGGGACGGCATGGGCCACGTCGCCCTCGCCGGGGTCTCCATCGGCCTCATCACCGGGCAGCAGCCGGTGTGGACCGCGCTCGTCGCCGCGATCGTCTGCGCGGTGGCGATCGAGGTGATCCAGCGGTTCGGGCGCGCGAGCGGCGACATCGCCCTCGCGCTGATGTTCTACGGCGGCATCGCGCTCGGCGTGGTCCTGATGTCGCGCGCCACGGCGCAGGGCGG
Organism: Arsenicicoccus sp. oral taxon 190; assembly: GCF_001189535.1. NCBI lineage: Bacteria > Bacillati > Actinomycetota > Actinomycetes > Micrococcales > Intrasporangiaceae > Arsenicicoccus > Arsenicicoccus sp. oral taxon 190. The sequence continues at coordinate 1,490,238 of NZ_CP012070.1, read as the reverse complement.
CCCTGGGCTCACCTCCTACCTCTTCGGCTCGATCACGACGACGAGCCGGGAGGACCTCGCGGTCTTCGGGGTCCTCGCCGTGGTCGTCATGGCGACGACCTGGGTGCTGCGGCCGAGGCTCTTCGCCGTCGCCAACGACGAGGAGTGGTCCCGCGCAGCCGGGCTGCCCGTGCTGGCCCTCAACATCGTGCTCGCGGTGCTGACCGCGGTCACCGTGGTGGTCGCGATGCGGGTCGTCGGGCTGCTGCTCATCAGCGCGCTGATGATCCTGCCCAACGCCGCCGCGCAGCAGGTGACCCGCAGCTTCCGCGCGACCCGGCTGGTCGCGGTGGTGATCGGGGTGCTGTGCGCGACCGGTGGCGTGGCCGTCTCCTACCAGCTGGACACCCCCTCCGGCGGGACGATCGTGCTGATGGTCCTGGGGGCCTTCCTGGTGCTGGCCGTGGCCGCCGCCGTCGCCCGCGCCGCCGGGGCCCGCCACCACCGCCTCGCCGAGACCCACGAGCACGACCACGGTCCCGGGTGCGGGCATCGGGCCGTCGCGCACGGCGACCACACCGACTACCTGCATGATGGTCACCTGCACGCCCCGCACGAGGGCCACTACGACGAGCACGGACCCGGTCACCAACCTGGTCACGCGCCCGGGCGCACCGCCGCCGGGGACGCGGACCACGCCCGACCGCAGAGGAGCTGAACCCATGGCCGACACCGAGCGCCGAGCGACCAAGCAGCGCCGCGCGGTCGAGCAGGTCCTGCAGGACACCGACGACTTCATCTCTGCGCAGGCGCTGCACGCCCGGCTGCGGGAAGCGGGCGACGCGGTTGGCCTCGCGACGGTCTACCGCACCCTCAACGCGCTCGTCGAGGACGCCCGCGTCGACACGCTGCGCCTCGACGACGGGGAGGCGCGCTACCGGTTGTGCGCGACCGCGCAGCACCACCACCACCTGGTCTGCCGCGATTGCGGGCGCACCGTCGAGATCGCGGGGCCGGCCGTGGAGTCGTGGGCCGACGCCGTCGCGGCCGAGCACGGCTTCACCGAGGTGTCGCACACCCTCGAGGTCTTCGGGACCTGCGACCGCCACTGACGGCGGCGCCGGCTGCGCTCAGTGCAGCAGCTTGAGGCCCGCCACGCAGCCGACGATCCCGAGCAGCAGCGCGATCTTGAGCACCGACACGGCCTCCGCCCCGGTGGCCATGCTCCAGGCCACGGTCGTCACGGCGCCGATGCCCACCCAGACCGCGTAGGCGGTGCCGACGGGCAGCTCGCGCAGCGCGTAGGCCAGCCCGCCCATGCTCAGCCCGCAGGCCACCAGGAAGACGACGCTCGGCCCCAGCCGGCTGAACCCCTCGCTGCGCCCGAGCGCGGTCGCCCACACAGCCTCCATGACTCCGGACAGCACCAGCACGATCCACGACATGGTCCACTCCTCGTGGCCGTCTTGTCGCGTGACCGGGTACGGCTCCCTCGTCCGGGGCCCGCTCGCGGGGCCTCGCTCCAGGCTCGCACGCCCCGTATGCCGGGGCAAGCCCCCCGGGGCCACCGGCCCGGCCCGGCCGCGCGTCACGCCACGTCGGAGGCGCCCTCCTCGCCCAGCCACTCCTCGAAGCCGTCGCGCCGCCCCATCCATCGGTCACGCGCGGTGAGCATCTCGGCCTCGGTCATGACGGCGGCCTCGAAGGCCTCCCGCACCACGGTGGCCGTCTCGGCGTCGGTGGTGACCAAGAGGTTCGTCATACGGTCCGCGTCGTCCCAGCCCCCGATCGCGCCGATGGAGAGCTGCCCGCCGCTGGCGTCCCAGGCGATCGCGGTGCCGGGGCGGCCGGGGAGCCAGAAGGCGCCGCGACCGCGCAGCTCGCCCGACCCCAGGTCCTCGAGGTGCTGCCGCAGGCGGTCGGGGTGGAAGGGGCGCCAGGTGCGCAGGGTCAGCGTCTGCAGGCCGCCGGCCGGAGCGGCGCCGGTCGCCCGGCGACGCCGCGGGTCGACGAAGGCGGAGGAGCGCTCCACGTCGCAGCCGCGCAGGAGCAGCTCGGCGCCCGAGAGCGTCGACAGACCCGCCGCGACGCTCGAGTCGGGGCGGCGCAGGTGGTCCAGCAGGGCTCGGTCGGACTCGTCGAGCTCGTGGGCGAGGACGACGACGTCGGCGAGCTCGACCTGGTTGACCAGGGTCTCGCCGTAGCTGCGGCGGTCGTCGTCGACCATGGCCAGGTCCAGCTCGGCCAGCAGCGGGTCGTCGAAGACGCCGGCGCACAGGTCCTCGCAGCTGACGACGGTGACGACCGAGCGCAGGTCGAGGTGGTCGGCGACGCGGCGTCCGTCGGCCAGGTGGGCGCGGGCGATGCCGAGGGCGAGGGGCAGGGGCTCCGCGGCGACGGGCAGGGCGACGACGAGCGTGCCCCAGCGGCCGGTCTCGGCGAGGCGGACCAGGGTGGGCAGGATCGCCTCGCGCAGCGAGCAGGACAGGCAGGGGTGGCGGACCTCCTGGCCGGCCTCCTCGACGATGCCGGTGAGATCGCTGACGGCCCACCGCACCTCGCCGGCCGCAGCGTCGACGACGAGCCGCACCACGGCGGAGTCGGGCAGGTCGCACTGCAGGCCCATCGCGGTGACGGCCTGGTCGGTGGCGTCCAGTCCGGCGACGACGAGGACGTGTGTGGTCATCAGGTCTCCTTCGTGTGCCGCGCCGACGACTCCCCCGGCCGCCCGCTGCGAGGACGGGGGAGGGCGCCATACGGCCCGTTGTTTGTGTAATGAGAATCGTTCTCTAAAGTATCAGAGCCGCAACCGAGCGGAGCCTCATGTCCCACCACTGCCAGCTGACCGGTGCGCAGCCGCGCTTCGGCAACACCATCAGCCACTCGCACCGCCGCACCAGGCGGCGCTTCGACCCCAACATCCAGCGGCGGACCTACTGGGCGCCGAGCCTGGGGCGCTCGGTCACGCTGCGCCTGTCGACCCGAGCCATCCAGACGATCGACCGCATCGGCATCGACGCGGCCGTCGCCCGGATCCAGGCCCACGGCGAGCGCGTGTGACCGGCCGTATGCCGACCGCCCGTCAGGAGTCGAACCGCCCCGGGTCGATCAACCCGCGTCGGACCGCGCGCACCAGGCGCCGGGGCACGCGCACGGTGCGGCCGCCGACGGCGACCGGCACGAGCTCGACCGGTGCGGCCTTCCAGCTCGCGCGACGGGATCGGGTGTGGGAGCGCGACATCTTGCGCTTGGGGACGGCCATCAGGTGCCTCCTCGGTGCGGGAACAGGACGATCAGCCTAACCGTTATGATAATCATTCTTCCCTAGAGACGAAGGAGGCCACCCCATGGCCAGGTCCACCGACGTGCGACCCAAGATCACGCTCCGCTCGACGGCGGGCACGGGCTACACGTACGTCACCCGCAAGAACCGCCGGAACGACCCGGACCGGCTCCTGATCCGCAAGTACGACCCGGTCGTGCGCAGGCACGTCGAGTTCAAGGAGTAACGCTGATGGCCAAGAAGTCGAAGACCGCCCGGGACCAGCAGCGACGCGAGGTCGTCGCGCGCCACGCCGAGGAGCGCCGGGCGCTGAAGGCCGTCATCGCCGACCCCACCGCCGACCCCATGAGCAAGGCCGCCGCCCAGCTGCGGCTGCAGCGGATGCCCCGCGACGCCAGCGCCACCCGCCTGCACAACCGCGACGTCGTCGACGGGCGCCCCCGCTCGGTCTACCGCAGGTTCGGCCTGACACGCATCCGGCTGCGCGAGATGGCCCACGCCGGCGAGCTGCCCGGCGTCACGAAGTCCAGCTGGTGACCGTTCCCGCCCGATCCGATCCGACCGGACCCGATCCGACCCCACCCGGAAGGACCGTCCCATGAACCGCAGCGAGCTCGTCCACGAGATCAGCAGGCGCACCGCCTCCACACCCAGCCACGTCGACGGCGTCCTCGACGCCCTCGGCGACCTGATGCGCGAGTGCGCCGCGAGCGGCGGCAAGCTGCAGATCGCGGGTCTGCTCACCCTCGAGCGCGTCGAGCGCGCCGCCCGCACGGGGCGCAACCCGCGCACCGGCGAGACGATCCAGATCCCGGCCCAGCCGGCGGTCAAGCTCACGCCGGGGTCGACGCTCAAGGCCGCCGCCAGGGGCGAGAGGTAAGGCCGGGCCAGCGGCCGGGAGGAGCGGGCCGCCGACCACCCCGCCCCGCCCCGCCCCACCCCGCCGCGCCATTGGTCACCAATGACTGGCATGAACGATCAAATCACCCCGGAATCGTGCATTGGTGACCAATGGCGACGCCGCGGGGAGCGTATGGCGACGCCGCGGGGCGCGTAGGGCGACGAGGGGCGGACTCGGGTGGCGGTGACGCCGCGAGGTGACAGGCTGGTGGGCATGCCTCCCACCAGCCTGACCATCGGGCCCGAGCAGCCCTGCCAGGTCCACCTCACGAGCGGCGGCGTGTCCCTGCTCGTCGACCTGTCCGACGCCCGCCTCCCGTCGATCGCCCACTGGGGCGCCGCGCTGCCCGACCTGGACGCCGAGGAGGCCGCGACGCTGGTCCGGGCCACGACCTACGGCCGCGGCGGCAACGACGTCGACGTCCCCGTCCGGGTCGCGGTCCTGCCCGAGCACCACACCGGGTGGACGGGACGCCCGGGCATCAGTGGCAGCCGCGAGGACGGGTCGGGCTGGTCACCCCGCTTCACGGTGACCGCGGCCGAGACCCGCACCAGCGAGGCGGCGGCCGCGGCGGCATACGGCACGCTCTCCACGCTGGGAGCCGGCACGCTCCACGTCACCGCCGCCGACGACGAGGCGCGCCTCGGCCTGACGCTCGAGATCGACCTGCTCCCCACGGGACTCGTGCGGACCCGCGCCACCGTGACCAACGACGGTGACACCGACTACGCCCTCGACGAGCTCGCCCTCACTCTGCCGGTCCCCAACCACGCCACCGAGATCCTCGACCTCGCCGGCCACTGGGGCACCGAACGCGCCCCCCAGCGCAAGGGATTCACCGTCGGCCAGCACCTGCGCGAGGGGCGCAAGGGCCGCACCGGCGCCGACGCCGCCTACGTGCTCTCCACGGGCGCCAGGGGATTCGGCTTCCGGCAGGGCGAGGTGTGGGGCGTCCACACCGCCTGGTCCGGCAACCACCGCCACTGGGCCGAGCGACTCTTCAACGGCCGCACCGTGATCGGCGGCTCCGAGCTGCTCCTCCCCGGCGAGGGGAGACTCTCCCCCGGCGAGTCCTCCTGCACCCCTTGGGTCTTCGGCGCGTATGGCGACGGCCTGGACGACCAGGCCGCGCGCTTCCACGGCTGGTTGCGGTCGCGACCGACACACCCGCAGACCCCCCGCAAGGTCACGCTCAACGTCTGGGAGGCGGTCTACTTCGACCACGACCTAGCGCGCCTCGTCGACCTCGCTGACCGTGCCGCCGCCCTCGGCGTCGAGCGATTCGTCCTGGACGACGGGTGGTTCGGCGCGCGTCGCGACGACCACGCCGGACTCGGCGACTGGGTCGTCTCCCCCGACATGTGGCCGGACGGCCTGGGTCCCCTCGTCGACCACGTCACGGCCCTGGGCATGGAGTTCGGGCTGTGGTTCGAGCCCGAGATGGTCAACCTCGACAGCGACGTCGCCCGCGCCCACCCCGAGTGGATCATGGCCACGGGCAACCGGATCCCCGTCGAGAGCCGCCACCAGCAGGTGCTCAACCTCGGCATCCCGCAGGCCTACGCCCACGTGCGCGACCAGATGGTGGCGGTGCTGGAGGCCTACGACATCGGCTACCTCAAGTGGGACCACAACCGCGACCTCGTCGACGCCGGCACCGCGCCCACCGGGCGCGCGGGCGTGCACGAGCAGACGCTCGCGGCCTACCGGCTCATGGCAGAGCTGCGGGACCGCTTCCCGGGGCTGGAGATCGAGTCGTGCAGCTCGGGCGGCGCGCGCGTCGACCTCGCCGTCCTCGAGCACACCGACCGCGTGTGGACCTCGGACTGCATCGACCCCCTCGAGCGGCAGAGCATGCACCGCTGGACCCAGCAGCTGATCCCGCCGGAGCTCATGGGCTCCCACGTCGCATCGGGCGCCTCGCACACCACGGGGCGCAGCCACAGCCTGCACTTCCGCGCCGGCACCGCCGTCTGGGGACACCTCGGCATCGAGTGGGACCTCGCGCGCGCCTCCGACGTCGAGCTGGCCGAGCTCGGCGACTGGGTCGCCTTCTACCAGCGGCACCGCGACCTGCTGCACTCGGGCACCGTGGTCCGGCTGGACGACGTCGTGCCCGAGCTCCACGTCCACGGCGTCGTCTCACCGGCCCAGGACGAGGCCCTTTTCGCCGTCGTGTCGACCGGCCGCGCCATCGTCGACCCGGTCGGCCGGATGCGCCTGGCCGGGCTCGACCCCGACCGCCGGTACCGGGTCCGGGATGTCACGCCCAGTCGCCCACCGCACGGTATGCCGCAATCGCCCGCCTGGTGGCCCGGCCCCGAGGGCGTGCTGCTGCGCGGTCGCTCGCTGCAGGCGGTGGGGGTGGAGGCGCCCGCCCTGTCCCCCGACGAGATCGTGATCCTGCACCTGACGACGGACTGACGGCACCGCCTCACCCCGGGGCGGCCGCGCAGCGACGCGGCCGTCACGACGCGACTGTCACGACGCGGCTGTCACAACGCGGCTGTCACGACGCGGCCGGCGCCTCGGTCACGCTCCGACCCCTGCGGCCGCGGGGACGCAACCGCACCGGTGGCAGCGGGGGCGCGGGCAGCCGCGGCACCTCGCCCACATAGTCCGGGACCTGCCCGAACCGCTCCCCCGCCGCCTCCCACTCGTCCCGTGCGGCGGAGACGTCGTCGTGGTCGGAGCCGATGAAGTTCCACCACATGACGAACTCCTCCTCGAAGGGTTCCCCGCCGAGCAGCACCGCCCGGGCGCCGTCCGCGCCGGCGACGAGCCGCAGCGTCGTGGGGCCGGCGTCGACGATGCCGAGGGCGGCATACGGCACCGGGGCGCCCTCGAGCTGCAGCTCACCGCGATCCAGCAGCACGCCGTGCTCGAAGGTGGGGTCCACGCGCAACGTCACCGTCGCACCGGGCTCCAGGTCCAGCTGGGCCCCCAGCAGGGGGGTGGCGGTGCGGACGGGCGACGCGTCCACCCCCGCGAGGGCGCCGACGAAGACCCGCGCCGTCCCCGCACCCCCGGGCAGGTCCGCCACGACCGGAGCGTGGTGCTGGAAGTCGCGCGACCCCGACCGGCCGGCGCGCGGCAGGACGACCCACAGCTGGACCCCGTGGAGCACGGGCGTGGCGGGCGTGGACACCTCCGAGTGGGCGATGCCGTGCCCGGCGGACATCAGGTTGACCTCCCCCGGACGGACCGGCGCGACGACGCCTGCCGAGTCGCGGTGCTCGATCTCGCCCTCGAAGAGCCACGACACCGTGGCGAGCCCCGTGTGCGGGTGCGGCGGCACGTCCATGCCACCCGCGTTGCCCTCACCGACGCGCTGCGGCCCGTAGTGGTCGGCGAAGCACCAGGCCCCCACCGTGGTGCGCTCCCGGTGGGGCAGGGTGCGGCGCACCTCCATGGCGCGGGGCCCGCCGAGGGGCACCTCGCGCGCCGCGAGGACCGACACGTCGGTCACGACGCGGCACCGTCCCCGCCGCCGGGACCCTCGCCGTGCGCGGCGCCGTAGACCAGCGGGACGTAGTCGGGGTGCTTGGCGATCCAGCCCTTGATGAAGGGGCACAGCGGCATCACCTGCCGATCGCCACGCTCCCGGACCTGGTCCAGCGCGTGACGCGCGAGGGCGCTCCCCACCCCCGTGCCCTCGTGGGCCGGGTCGACCTCGGTGTGGGTGAAGACGATGAGCTGGTCGGTCAGCTGGTACTCCGCGACGCCGGCGAGCGCGCCCGCCACCCGCGCCTCGAAGCGGTGCTCGGCGGGGTTGTCGACGACCTGGACGTCGGTCATGGGATCTCCTCGGGTGGGTCGGGTCACGCGGGGCGGCGGCTGCTGCCGGAGCGGGCGTCAGGGTCCCAGCCTCTCGCCATACGCCTCGGGCCGCATCCTCGCGGGCCGCGGGCCGACGGCCCCGTGTTGAGAGGCGACAGATGGGGGTCATTCCGGTCGAAATGACCCCCATCTGTCGCCTCTCAACGGGGTGAGGGGGGCGGGGGTCCGGGGCCCAGGCGTGCCGAGGCCCCCGCGGAGGGGGACTCGCGGGGGCCTCGGGGTCTGGGTGGAGCCGGGTGCGTCAGACGCGCTCCCAGCCACGGGCGGGAGCCCGGTTGCCGACCCCACGACCGGTCCGCACGTCGCGCGACCGGTAGACGATGTAGGGGCGGGTGAGGTAGCCGAGCGGCGCCGAGAAGACGTGCACCAGGCGCGTGAACGGCCACAGCGCGAAGAGGAGGCACGCGACGAGCGTGTGCAGCTGGAAGCCGAGCGGCGCCGCAGCCATGAGGTCCGCGTCGGGGTGGAAGGTCAGGAACTGGCGGTACCAGATCGAGACGCCCTCGCGGTAGTTGTAGTGCTCCGCCGGCCCGCCGAGGTTGTTGATGCCGGGGGCGTGCCAGCCGAGGGTGTTGGCCAGGCCGAGCAGGATCACGACCACGAGGAAGACGTACATGACCTTGTCCATGGGCGTCGTCGCGGAGAAGACCGGCCCGGTGGTGCGGCGGCGGTAGATCAGGATCGCGATGCCCGCCAGCGTCAGGAAGCCGGCGAGCAGCCCGACCGACACGGCCAGGAAGTGGTAGACCTCCTGGCTCAGCCCCACCGCGTCGGTCCACGACTTGGGGACGAGCAGGCCCATGATGTGGCCCATCACGACGAAGAGGATGCCGAAGTGGAACATCGGCGAGCCCCAGCGCAGCAGCCGGTCCTCGTAGAGCTGGCTCGAGCGCGTGGTCCAGCCGAACTTGTCGTACTTGTACCGCCAGAAGTGGCCGACGACGAAGATCGTCAGGCAGATGTAGGGGAACACCACCCAGAGCAGGGTGTTCATGAGCGCCCTCCTTGCAGGGTCGTGACCAGGTCTTCCACGGTCGGGTCTTCGTGCGGGTGCGGGTTGAGCCGCGGGTCGATCTCGTATGGCGCCAGCCCCACGTCCTCCGCCGGGGGGCCCTGCGCGATCAGCCGCGCGACGGCGGTCTGTTCGTCGCCGTCGAGCTCGGGCAGCGTGGCGCACACGCCCACGAGGACGTCGGCCCACGGCACGCCGCGGTCGAGCAGCGCGAGGCGCAGGACCTCGAGCCCGTCCCGGTGGTCGAGCACGAGCTTGAGGGCGGCCTCGAGGTCGACGGTGGCGCCGAACTCCAGCACCACCGAGAGATGGTCGGGCAGCTCGTCGTCGCCGATCTCGACGCCGGCGCGGCGGTAGGCCTGCTTGAACTGCACGAGGGCCATGCCGCGCTTGCGGGTGTCGCCGTGCGCGAAGTAGGTGAGGTAGGGCGCGCACCGGCGGGTGTAGTCGAAGGTGTCGACGTACCGCTTCTGCAGGGCGTCCAGCTCCCCCGCGTCGACGGCCGTCTCGATGGTCCGCACGACCCGGCCGAGCGGCTCGCCCACCGGCGCCGGCAGCTGCGCGACGGTCTCGCGCAGCACCGGCAGGTGTCCGAGCAGCTGGTCGTCGGGGTAGCCGAGCAGCAGCGACGCGCACTGCCACGCGGCCCGCATCTCGTCGGTGCCGACCGGCAGCGCCGCCTGCTTGCGGCGCCGCAGCGCGAGCCTCACCGGATCTCCTCCGGCGGGATGGCGCCGCTGTCGCGCGAGCGGCTGGGGTCGGCGCCCATCGGCATGCCCTCGCCCTCGCGCAGCGCCTCCTCGGTGACCCCGGCGCCGAGCGTGCCGCCGGCGGCCGCGCCAAGGTGCCGGGAGCCGGACTCCGGGCCGGTCGGCCCTCCGGGGAAGAGCCCCTCGGGCATCCCCTTGCCGTCCCAGTTGAGCAGGTTGACCCGGCCGGCCTTGGAGCCGCCGCCGACGAGGGTGTCGGAGGTCTGCCGCGCCTGCAGCATCTGGAAGTTCTCCACCGCGATGGGGGTCAGGGCGCCCGACCCCTCGCCGAAGGCACCCTGGTTGCCGACCTGGTAGTCGCTGACCGAGCACTCGGTGGCCAGCTCCTCCAGGGCGTGCGCCTCCTCGGCGTGCGCCGTCGGGATGACATAGCGCTCGTCGTACTTGGCCAGCGCCAGCAGCCGGAACATGTCGTACATGTCCTCCTCGGCCATGCCCACGGCGGCCGGGATCTCGGCCCGCGGGTCGCGCCCGAGGTTGATGTCGCGCATGTAGGAGCGCATCGCCGCGAGCTTGCGCAGCACGCCGTCGACGGGCCTGACGTCGCCGGCGGTGAACAAGTTGGCGAGGTACTCCACCGGGATCCGCAGCGTCTCGATGGCGTTGAAGAGGTTGTCCTTGTCCTCACCGTCGTGGCCGGACCCGGCGATGGCGTCGACGACCGGCGACAGCGGCGGGATGTACCAGACCATCGGCATGGTGCGGTACTCCGGGTGCAGCGGCAGCGCCACCTTGTAGTCGTTGATCAGCCGGTAGACCGGTGACTTCTGCGCGGCCATGATCCAGTCCCCCGGTATGCCGGCCCGCTCGGCCTCCGCGATCACCGCGGGGTCGCGGGGGTCGAGGAAGACCGACCGCTGCGCCTCGTAGAGGTCGCGGTCGTCGGGCGTCGACGCGGCCTCGAGGACCCGGTCGGCGTCATACAGGACCAGCCCGATGTAGCGCAGCCGCCCCACGCAGGTCTCCGAGCACACGGTCGGGATGCCGACCTCGATGCGCGGGAAGCAGAAGGTGCACTTCTCGGCCTTGCCGGTCTTGTGGTTGAAGTAGACCTTCTTGTAGGGGCAGCCGGAGATGCACATGCGCCAGCCGCGGCACTGCTCCTGGTCGACGAGGACGATGCCGTCCTCCTCGCGCTTGTAGATCGCGCCCGACGGGCAGCTCGCCGCGCACGAGGGGTTGAGGCAGTGCTCGCAGATGCGCGGCAGGTAGAACATGAAGGTCGACTCGAGGTCGGTCTTCACCTTGTCCTCGATGCCCTTGAGCATCACGTCCTGGTGCAGCGTCTCTATCGAGCCGCCGAGGTCGTCGTCCCAGTTGGCCGACCAGGAGATGTTCATCGGCTTGCCGCTGATCAGCGAGTGCGGTCGGGCGACCGGGAAGGTCTTCTGGTCCGCGGGGGCGTTGAGCAGCGTCTCGTAGTCGTAGGTCCAGGGCTCGTAGTAGTCCTGGATCGAGGGCATCTTGGGGTTGACGAAGATGTTGAGGAGCTTCTTGAAGCGGCCGCCGGCGCGCAGCTTGAGCCTGCCGTTGGCGCCGAGCACCCAGCCGCCCTGCCACTCCTCCTGGTCCTCGTAGCGGCGCGGGTAGCCCAGCCCGGGCCTCGTCTCGACGTTGTTGAACCAGACGTACTCCGTGCCCGAGCGGTTGGTCCACGCCTGCTTGCAGGTGACCGAGCAGGTGTGGCACCCGATGCACTTGTCGAGGTTCATGACCATCGCCATCTGGGCCATGACACGCATATCAGTACTCCACCTTCTGCGAGCGCTTGCGGATGATCGTGACCTCGTCGCGGTTGTTGCCGGTGGGCCCGATGTAGTTGAAGAAGTAGGACAGCTGCGCGTAGCCGCCGATGATGTGGCTGGGCTTGACCATGATCCGGGTCATGGAGTTGTGGATGCCGCCGCGCTTGCCGTTGTGCTCGGTGAGCGGCACGTCGATCAGCCGGTCCTGGGCGTGGGGCATGTAGATCGTGCCCTCGGGCATGCGGTGGGTCACGATCACCCGGGAGGCGACCACGCCGTTGCGGTTGACCAGCTCGATCCAGTCGTTGTCGCGGACCCCGATCTTGGCGGCGTCCTTGTCGGACATCCACACCGACTGCCCGCCGCGACCCAGCGACAGCATGAAGAGGTTGTCCTGGTACTCCGAGTGGATCGACCACTTGTTGTGCGGGGTCAGGTAGCGCACGGACACCGACACGCCGACGCCGTCCGCGCCCGCCTCGACCTCGCCGACGGGGCGCTCGCCGAAGAGCTGGGTCATGTTGAGCGGCGGGCGGTAGGTCGGCAGGGCCTCGCCCATCCGCTGCAGCCAGTCGTGGTCGACGTAGAACTGCTGCCGCCCGGTCAGGGTGTGGAACGGCTTGAGGCGCTCGATGTTGATCGTGAAGGGGCTGTAGCGCCGGCCGCCGGACTCCGAGCCCGACCACTCCGGGGAGGTGATGACCGGGACCGGGGCGGCCACGGTGTCGGCATACGTGATCTGCTTGCCCTCGTGCTCGGCCGCCAGGTCGTGCATCTGGTGGCCGGTGCGCTTCTCCAGGGTCTTGAAGCCCTGGGTCGCGACGTGCCCGTTGGTGGTGCCGGACAGCGCCATGATCATCTCCGCGGCCTGGACCGCGGTGTCGAGGCGGGGCTGGCCGTCGCCGACGCCGCCGTGGACGGTGCCGTTCTTGCGGCGCAGCCACTCGACCTCGCGCTTGACGTCGTAGGTGACGCCCTTGCACACGGTGCCGACCTTCTCCAGCAGCGGCCCGACGGAGACGAGCTTGTCGTAGACCTGGGTGTAGTCGCGCTCGACCACCGCCAGCACCGGCAGGGTCTTGCCCGGCACCGGCTCGCACTCGCCGGTCTTCCAGTCCAGCACCCGGCCGTGCACCGTGGCCATGGCCTCGGGGGTGTCGTGCCACAGCGGCTTGGCCACCAGGTCGCGCCGGGTCCCGAGGTGGGTCCTGGCGAGCTCGCTGAACTCCTTGGCGATGGTGACGAAGGCGTCCCAGTCGGTCCGGCTCTGCCACGGCGGAGCGATCGCCGGGTTGAACGAGTGGATGAAGGGGTGCATGTCCGTGGTGTTGATGTCGTTCTTCTCGTACCACGTGGCCGCGGGGAGCACGACGTCGGACAGCAGCGTCGAGCTGGTCATGCGGAAGTCGATGGTCATGAGCAGGTCCAGCTTGCCCTCGGGGGCCACCTCGGGCCACACCACGTCGGCGGGCCGCTTGTCGGGCGTCGCCTCGGTCGCGTTGACCCCGTGGTCGGTGCCGAGCAGGTGCTTGAGGAAGTACTCGTCGCCCTTGGCCGAGGAGCCGAAGAGGTTGGCGCGCCACAGCATCAGGATCCGCGGCCAGTTCTCCTCCGCCTCGGGGTCCTCGGCGGCGAAGCTGAGCTCACCCTTCTTCAGCTGGTCCACGACGTATGCCGGGACCTCCATCCCCGCCGCCTCGGCCTCGTCGGGCAGCTGGATCGAGGAGCGGTTGAAGGTCGGGTAGCTCGGCATCCAGCCGAGCCGGGCGGACTGCGCGACCAGGTCGGCGACGGTCTTGCCGGGGAACGCGCCGCGGCCGGCGCCGATGTCGTTGGCGGTGTAGGTGTCGTAGCGGTACTGGCTGGTGTGGAGGTACCAGTAGGCGGTCTGGATCATGTGGCGCGGCGGGCGCGCCCAGTCCAGCGCGAACGCCATGTGCTGGAAGCCCATCAACGGGCGCACCTTCTCCTGCCCGACGTAGTGCGCCCAGCCGCCGCCGTTGCGGCCCTGGCAGCCGGTGATCGTGGTGAGCACCAGCATCGCGCGGTAGATCAGGTCGGAGTGGTACCAGTGGTTGGTGCCGGCGCCCATGAGGATCATCGAGCGGCCCGTGGTGTCGACGGCGTTCTGCGCGAACTCCCGCGCGATCCGGGTGCACTGCTCGGCCGGGACGCCGGTGATGTCCTCCTGCCACGCCGGGGTGTAGGCGCCCTCGACGTCGTCGTAGCCGGTCGGCCACTCGCCGGGCAGGCCGGGGCGGGCGACGCCGTACTGCGCCAGCATCAGGTCGAAGACCGTGGTGACGTAGCCGTCACCGAGCCGGCGCACCGGCACGCCGCGGCGGGTCAGGGTCGACTGCCCGTCCAGTGCGTCGAAGCGCGGCAGCGACACCTCCACCGTCTCGGCCGCGTCGCCGAGCAGCGACAGCGCGGGGCGCACGTCGCCGAGGTCGAGGTTCCACTGCCCGACGCCCTCCTCGCCGAAGCGGTGCCCGAGCGAGCCGCGCGGCACGACGACCTCGCCGGTGGTCTCGTCGACGAGCATGGGCTTCCACATGGAGTTCTCGGAGTCGGCCTCCGGGCCGCCCGCGACGTCTCCGGCCACCGCGAACTTGCCGGGGGTCCAGACGGTCTCGCCGGTCTCGTCGCTGCGGTCCAGCCACACCAGGTAGGGCAGGTCGGTGTAGGTGCTCGTGTAGTCGCGGAAGAACTCCACGGGCCGGTCGACGAAGAACTCGCGCAGGATCACGTGGCCCATCGCCATGGCGAGCGCCGCGTCGGTGCCGGGAGCGGCGGGCATCCACTCGTCGGCGAACTTGACGTTCTCGGCGTAGTCGGGGGACACGACCACGACCTTCTGGCCCCGGTAGCGCGCCTCGGTCATCCAGTGCGCGTCCGGGGTGCGGGTCAGCGGGACGTTGGAGCCCCACATCATCAGGTAGCCGGCGTCCCACCAGTCGCCGGACTCCGGGACGTCGGTCTGGTCGCCGAACATCTGGGGAGAGGCGACCGGGAGGTCGGCATACCAGTCGTAGAAGGACAGCATGGTGCCGCCGATGAGCTCGGTGAAGCGGGCCCCGGAGGCGTAGGACACCATCGACATCGCGGGGATCGGGGAGAAGCCGGCGATGCGGTCCGGGCCCCAGCGCTTGACGGTGTAGACGTTGGCGGCCGCGACCATCTCGGCAGCCTCGCCCCAGCTGGCCCGGACCAGGCCGCCCTTGCCGCGGGCGCTCTGGTAGCGGCGCCGCTTGGTCTCGTCCTGCATGATCGAGGCCCACGCGAGCACCGGGTCGGTGTACTCCTGCTTGGCCTGGCGGTACATGTCCAGCAGGACGCCGCGGATGTAGGGGTAGCGGACCCGCGTCGGGCTGTAGGTGTACCAGGAGAAGGCGGCGCCGCGGGGACAGCCGCGGGGCTCGTACTCCGGCCGGTCCCCGCCGGTCGACGGGTAGTCCGTCTGCTGCGCCTCCCAGGTGATGATCCCGTCCTTGACGTAGACCTTCCACGAGCAGGAGCCGGTGCAGTTGACGCCGTGGGTGGAGCGGACGACCTTGTCGTGGCTCCAGCGGTCGCGGTAGAACGCGTCGGCCTTGCGGCCCCCGATCTCGTAGATCGCGCGCTGGTCGGGGCTGACCGTCGCCTTGGTGAAGAACCGGCGGGTGCCGACCAGAGCCTCGGCGAGAGGGCTGTCGATGCCTGAGGGGCCTCGACCTCCGCGGGTGGTGGACGTGCTCATGCATCTCTCCTGCGGTTGGTGGAGCGTCGGGGTCGGGGGCGAGACGAGGGGGCGCCTGGGTGCACCGGGCTGGCCGAGAGTGCCCTCACCGTATGCCGGAGCGGCGTCGCGGTCACGAGCCGTGCCGTGGTGACCGCGATGTCGTCGTGCGGGACGAGCGTGATCTCGACGTCGGGCTCGCCCAGCCGCTCCAGCACGCCGGTGAGCAGGCCACGCCGGAAGGCGTAGAGCACCGGGGCGTGCCGCGCGGCGATCGCGAGGAAGGGCGCCGCGGTCAGCGTGAGCGCCACCTCCCGGCCCCCGTCGACAAGGGCGATGTCGTGCCGGAACCCCCACGCCTCCATGACCGCCACGACCTGCTCGGCGGTGCGCAGCCACTGGCCGGGCGTGTCCGCGGGCGCCCACGGCGTCGGGTCCACGTCGGCGTGCTCGCGGGCCCAGTCCCGCGCCAGCGGGAACATCGTCGTCGAGCCCTGCGGCTCCGGCAGCCCCCACGTGGAGGTGACCAGCGAGGAGAGCTCGCGGTGGGCCGGGTCGAGCCGGACCCCGGCGGAGACCAGGTGGTAGAGCTTGCGGGGCCGACCCACGGCGCCGCGCCGCTCGGCGCGCGCCTCGACCACGTGGGCGTCCAGGAGCACCTCGAGGTGGAACCTCGCGGTCGTCACGTGCACGTCGACGCGGGTCGCGATCTCCTGCGCCGACAGGCCCGGCCGACCATGCACCGTCAGCGGGGCGGCGGCCAGCACGTCGATGATGCGTCGGCGCATCGACGGCGCCAGCAGGCTGGGGCGGTCCCCCGCGTCGGGCCCCCACGCGGCGACCGGGCCGCTGCGCCGCAGGGCCGGGGCGGGGCGGGTGGCCGGCTGCGCCATGGCACCTCTCCTCCAACCTCGGGGTGGTCGTCCTCCAAACTGAGGAACACCGACAGTCTAACCATGCACCCGGGACACCGCTAAAGGTGGGGGGTGCCCCCCTCTTAATTCGAGGCATGTGCCAAACTCACTGGTGAGGTCGTCCGCTAATCGCTTCAGTCCCGCCTCCGGGAGCAGCGGTCAGCAGCGGCCGAGGCACCACCCGAGCTAGTCCTCTTAACTCTCAGGAGAGACCCGTGAGCACACCCGCCACGACAGCGGCAGAGCAGCTGCCCCGCGGCGCCAACCGCGTCCTGACCTGGTCCACCATCGGCTTCACCGTGATGTTCGCGGTGTGGATGATGTTCGGGATCCTGCAGAAGCCGATCCGGGCCGAGCTGCACCTGTCCGAGGAGCAGTACTCCTGGATCCTGGCCGCCGCCATCCTCAACGGCTCCATGTGGCGGCTGCCCGCCGGGATGATCACCGACCGCATCGGCGGCCGCAAGGTCATGACGGCGCTGCTGCTCGCGAGCGCTGTCCCGGCCTACCTGGTCTCCCAGGCGCGGTCCTACGCGATGCTGCTGCTGCTCGCCTTCCTCGTGGGCTTCGCCGGCAACTCCTTCTCCGTGGGCATCGCGTGGAACTCCGCCTGGTTCACCCGCGCCCGGCAGGGCTTCGCCCTCGGCCTCTTCGGGGCCGGCAACGTGGGCGCCTCGGTGACGAAGTTCATCGGGCCCCCGCTGATCCTCGGGACCGCCGGCGCGACCTACCTCGGTGTCGTCAAGGGCGGCTGGCGGCTGATCCCCGTGATCTACGCCGTGCTGCTGGTGGTGCTCGCGGCGCTCACGTGGTTCGGCACCCCCCGGGAGGACCGGATGCCGGGGGCGAGCAAGCCCATCGCGGAGATGCTGGCCCCGCTGCGGCAGGTCCGCGTCTGGCGCTTCAGCCTCTACTACGTGGCCGTGTTCGGCGCCTACGTCGCCCTGTCGAGCACCCTGCCCAACTACTACCAGGACACCTTCGGGGTCTCGCTGACCAACGCCGGGCTGCTGACGGCGCTGTTCATCTTCCCCGCGTCGCTGCTGCGCCCGGTCGGCGGCTGGTTCTCCGACCGCTTCGGCGCCCGCAAGGCGATGTACGGCACCTTCTGGATGATGCTGGCCACCACCGGCGTGCTGATGATGCCCGCCGGGCACCTCGTCGTCAGCCACCCCGACGGCCGGCAGACCGAGCACCTCGCCTACAGCCTTGGGATCGTGCCGTTCACGCTGATCGTCTTCCTGCTCGGCTGCGCCATGGGCGTCGGCAAGGCCGCCGTCTACAAGCACATCCCGGAGTACTTCCCCGACAACGTCGGCTCGGTCGGCGGCCTGGTCGGCATGCTCGGCGGCCTCGGCGGCTTCTTCCTCCCGCCGCTGTTCTCCTACAGCAAGGCCTGGTCCGGCTTCCCGTCGAGCACCTTCTTCGTCCTGTTCGTGCTGACCGCGATCTGCCTGGCCTGGATGCACCTGACCATCGTCCGGATGCTGCACCAGCAGTCCCCCCACCTCGCCCACCAGTTCGACCACGCCCCCGCCACCGCCTGAGCGGTCCGGCGCGTCGCCCGACCGCACCCCCACCAAGCCGCGTCCCGCCATACGGTCGAGACGTCCCACCTCATCACGACGAGAGAGACGACCAACGATGAGCACCGCAAGCACCGCCCGCCAAGGAGGTGAGTGGCTGCAGTCCTGGGACCCGGAGAACGACCAGACCTGGGACAAGGCTCTCGCCTGGCGCACCCTGTGGATCACGACGTTCACGCTGACCATGTGCTTCGTCGCGTGGTTCCTCCCCAGCGCGATCATCCCCAAGCTCAATGCCCTCGGCTACACCTTCACCAAGACCGAGCTCTACTGGATGTCCGCGATGCCCGGCCTCGCCGCCGGTCTGCTGCGCATCGTGTGGATGGTCCTGCCGCCCATCATGGGCACCCGCAAGATGGTCGCCCTGACCACGCTGCTGCTGTTCTTCCCGATCCTCGGGTGGGGCGTGCGCGTCCAGAACCCCTCCGCCCCCTACTGGGAGCTCATGGTCCTGGCCTTCCTGGCCGGCATCGGCGGCGGCGCGTTCTCCGGCTTCATGCCCTCCACGTCCTACTTCTTCCCCCGGCGCATGCAGGGCACCGCGCTCGGCCTGCAGGCCGGGATCGGCAACTTCGGCGTCTCCCTGGTGCAGCTGCTCACGCCGTGGCTCATCGGCTTCTCGATGATCGGCTTCCTCGGCGGCTCGCAGGCGATGAAGGTCCCCGGCAAGCCGAGCAAGGAGGTGTGGTTCCAGAACGCCGCCTTCATCTGGCTGCCGCTGATCGTCATCGGCGCCCTGTGGGCCTGGACGGCGCTCAAGTCGGTGCCGGTCAAGGCCAACGTCCGCCAGCAGTTCGACATCTTCGGCAACCAGGACACCTGGTGGATGACGCTCATCTACATCATGACCTTCGGCACCTTCTCCGGCCTGTCGGCACAGTTCGGCCTGCTCCTGGGCAACCTCTACGGCTCGGGCAACGCCGCCATCGTCAAGGGCACCGGGGCCTCAGCGCAGATCCTGGTCCAGGGTTACTCCGTGCCCGACCCGGTGAGCTGGGTCTTCTGGGGCCCGCTGATCGGCGCCGGTGCCCGCGTGCTCTTCTCCCCGCTGACCGACAAGATGGGCGGCGCGATCTGGACGCTCATCTCCGGCATCGGCCTGATCGCCTCGATCATCTACACGATCCCCGCGCTGACGCCCGACACCTCCTCCGCGGCGGCGCTGCAGGGTGACTTCCGGCAGTTCCTGATCGGGATGTTCCTGATCTTCCTGTTCGCCGGGATCGGCAACGCCTCGACCTTCAAGCAGATGCCGATGATCTTCGAGAAGCGCCAGGCCGGTGGCGTCATCGGCTGGACCGCCGCCATCGCCGCGTTCGGGCCGTTCTTCTTCGCCCTCGGCATCGGCATGATGGGTGCCACCGCGTTCTACTGGGTCGGCGTCCTGTGGGCCGTGATGTGCACCGCGGTCACGTGGATGCGCTACGCCCGTCCGGGTGCGCCCAAGCCGGGCTGATCCCGCACTCGCCACGGTCAAGGGCCGGTCACCTCGGGTGACCGGCCCTTCGCCGTATGCCGCCGCACCGCCGGCCTGGCCCTTCGTGGGCCGTCGAACGGGCGGCCCTGGCCGCTCGGGCTCAGGCAGGGGCCGGTGGGGTGGCGTCGCCCCGGCGGACGTGGACCAGGTCGAGGCCGTCGGTCACGGCGTCGGCGCCCGCGTCGGCGGTGCTCATGTCGACGGTGCACACCCCGGGGGTCACCATCGGGGTGACCCGGACCGCCGGGTCGGCCACGCCGAGCTGCTCGAGCGCACCCCGCACCAGGCCCAGGTGGATGCCGCACACCACGTCGGGGTGGCGGCGCGCCGCGTCGATCATCGGGCAGAAGGTCAGCGTCGCCTGGCACCGGGTCGCGGGGTCGCCCTCGACGGTCACCGTCTCGCGCGGGTATCCCCACTGCGCCAGGGTGTCGAGCAGCGGCTTCACGGGGATCGCCCCCTGCCGGGTCTGGGCGGTCGTCGCCGGGGCCCGGCGCGCGTCGACCACGCCGGTGGCGTCCGGCGGGGTGTCGACCGCCTCGCGCGGCGTCCCCGAGAGGTGGGCGGCGACCCACGCGGCGCCGGCCCGGTCCGCGGCCTCGGCGCGGGCGTCGCTGTCGTCCTGCGTCGCGAGGGTCGCGGCGAGCACGTCGGCGAGGATCACGTAGGCCGCCGTGTTGACGGGCACCTCGTCGCTGCTGCGTCGATAGACCTTGCGCGGCCGCCCGGGCCGGTCCCGGCGCTCCGGCTGCGAGTCGATGACCCCGGCCTGCTCGAGCTGGTCGAGGTGGAACCTCACCGTCGTGACGTGCAGCTGCAGCTCGTCGGCGAGCTGCAGAGCGGTCCACCGGTCCGGCGCCGCGGTGATGAGGTTGGTGATCTGCCGGCGAACCCCGGAGGACAGCAGGTCGGCGCGTTCCTTGGGCACGGTGTCCTCCGTGGTGGGCGCGGGCTAGTGATGACTACCGAGGGTACTCGCGTGGTCGCGCCACCACGCGTCACATCGCTCAGGAACCAGGGTGAGCGGACTGCCCGAAGGTGAGCGTCCGTTCACGTCCGAATGTGCCTTGTCCGGGTCCGGCTGGGCAGGAGTGGGGTGGATCACGGGCACACCCAGACATGCCGCGCGGGCATTAAGCCACACGGGGGGACATCACATCCTGTCGTTGATCACCCGTAACCAATCGTTGACCGTAGGTGTCGAGCCGCATGAAACAACGGCCCCCGAAGCCACAAACCACCCCCCATGACCACGAAGGAAGACCACCAGGCTGAGCACCGCCACCCTCGCCCAGCCGAAGCAGTCCTCCCGCACCAAGAAGGCCCTCGTGGCCGGCGCCCTCGGCGTCGCGCTGCTGGCCGGTGGCGGCGGCACCTTCGCCAACTGGTACGAGAAGACCACGATCGGCACCGGCGCCGTCACCGCCGGTCACCTCAACTGGACCGTCGGCGCCGCCGCGTGGACCGACCAGAACGGCGCCACCATCGACCCGGCCACCTTCAAGATGATCCCGGGCGACACCGTCACCTACAAGACCACCGTCACCACGGACCTGGTGGGCACCAACCTCAAGGCCAACCTGGCGCTGGACAACTCTGCCCTGACCGGGTCCATGGCGACCTACGTCACCTCGACGACCGCCATCTCCCAGGGCGGCACCGCCATCGCCAACCCGCTCACCCCGGCGAAGAACGGCACCGACGACGTCGTCGTGACGATCACGCTGCCCTACGCCACCGGCAACGCCAACGGCACCGACGCCGAGAACACCACGCTGGGCCGGCATGCAGGGTTACTGATGAGCACCACCGCCCCCGCCACGCGCGGCGCCCGGCGCATCACCCGCCCCGCCCTGCCGGCGCCGGTCCGCCTCGCGATCTCCGTCGTCGTCGGTGGCCTCGCCACGATCGCCCTCGGCCTGCTGGCCCTCACGGTCGTCATACCGATGGTCATGCACTGGGTACCGCTCACGGTCCTGTCCGGCTCCATGGAGCCCACGATCCCGATCGGCTCGCAGGTCATCGTCAAGCGCGTCGAGTCCGAGCAGGACGTCGCGTCGCTGCAGCGCGGCGACGTGATCACGTTCCTGCCCCGCCCGGGCGACAACAGCCTGGTGACGCACCGGATCACGTCGGTGTCCGTGGACAGCGAGGGCGTTCACCACGTCAAGACCAAGGGCGCCCACAACCCCAGCGAGGACCTCGAGGTCAAGACCGTCAAGCAGATCCGGGGCGTCGTGGTCTACCACCTGCCCAAGGTCGGCTACCTGGCCAACGCCCTCAACCGCGACCAGAAGTCCCGCGGCATCGTCGTCGTCGCCGGCGCCCTCTTCGCCTACGCCCTCTGGCAGCTCCTCGGCCTGCTGCGCTCCCGTCGGGTCCAGCAGCCTGCCGCCGTCGCCGACGCAGACGCCCCGCCGCAGGACGCGCCATGACCCGCCGGGCCCGCGCCGCCGCGGCCGCGCTGGGGATCGCAGCAACAACCCTGACCCCGCTGACCTCCGGGAGCACGGCTGCCGCCCTCGGCACGCCGCGCCCCACGGGCGCCGTCGTCGCCAGCAACGAGCTGGTCTACCTCAGGGTGTCGTCGAGTCCCAACGGGCCGTGGGGTTCCACCCTGGCTGGTGGCATCTTCCCCGCTGGCCATCGCATCGCCCCCGGCAAGCCTGTGACCGGCACGTTCTACGTCAAGAACGCCTCGCCGGACACAGCGGTGCTGAGCCTGTCCTCGCTGCCCGACCCGCTCGCCAGCGAAGGGAAGGTCGCCAACCTGTTGAGGGTCGCTGCAGGCATCGACGGACCTGCCGCCCCTTCAGCCACCGACCCGACGGTGGCGGCGCTGAGCACGACCGCGACGGAGCTCGCGACGGCTACGGTGGCACCCGGTCGCGTCGTGCGCGTCGAGCTGGCCGCCTTGCTTCCGTCCAGCACCCGAAGTGCCGAGGGAGAAGACTGCGTGTGGGACACCCCCATCACGGTCTCCCTGGCGATGGCGCCTTCGACCGGAGACAAGGGCATCCCCTCACCCGTGAGCCCGGCCGTCCCGGGCGAGGGAGCGGCCCCTGGGCGCGAGCCGAGCGGGGGCGCCCACCGTCAGGGCCAGGCTGGAGGCGCGCGCGCGAGCCGCGGCACGCGCAACGCGGCACCCGATGCTTTCAGCTCCGCGTCGAGCCCCCTGGCCGGCGCGCTGGCGCACACGGGCGCCGAGGTGATCGTCCTGCTCCTGGCGGGAGGTGGGGCGACCGCGCTCGGCATTCTGCTGCTGGTCCTGGCACGCCGGCGCCGCCGTGACGACGACGCAGCTCCCGCACCCGCCGACGCCCCCTGAGCCCTGGCCCATCGTCATCACTGGTGAGCCCCCGGCGGACCCGGCGACGGCGCGATCACGCCAGGTGACCCACGGCCCCAGCCAGCAGGACCAGCAGCGCGCTAGCCACCACCCCGAGGTCGGTGCGACCCCACCGCGCCGGCTCGGCCCAGGTCCGGCCGCCGGAGCGCATCACCGCCGACGAGAAGCCGCGTGCCTCCATCGCGACCGCCATACGACCTGCCTGCCGCAGCGCCAGGACCAGCAGCGCGAAGGTCAGCCCCGCCGCGTCCCGCACCCCCCGGCCCAGCACGCCCCGCACCCGGCGCACGGCGCGCAGCTCTCCCACGGTCGCCCGCAGCTCGTCGAACCGCTGCAGCGCCACGGTGGCCGCCACCACCGGCCGCGCCGGCAGGTGCAGGCGTTGCCCGAGCGCGTCGCCGAGCGCGAAGGGTTCGAGGTATCCGGCCAGGACGACGCCGGGCAGCGCGGCGGTCGTCATCCGCAGGGCGGGCAGGAGCGCCGCGACGGGGTCGCGGGCCTCGGACCACAGCCAGTTGCTCCACCACAGGGACACGGCGCCGATCGCGAGCGGGACCAGCCGGAGCACCGGTTGCGGCCACCGCAGCCCGCACAGCGCGAGCAGGACCAGCAGCTCCACCCCCAGCACCCCGAAGCCGGCCGCGACGCCCGGCAGCGCCAGCCCGACCACCGCGGCGACGACGCTCAGCAGCAGCAACGGCAACGGCGAGGCGTATGCCGCCAACCCCTGCCCCCGACGCCGCGGCTCCGCGACGGGGCCGCCCGGCCGCGCGAGGGGCTGCTCGCGCGACGCGTGGGCGACGAGGTCCCGGTCGTGGCTGGCCATCACCACGGTCCCGCCACCCGCGGCGTGCGCCGCCGCCAGCCCGGCCACCACCGCCCAGGTCTGGCGGTCCTGCCCCACCGTGGGCTCGTCCAGCAGCAGCAGCCCCGGGCGGTGGACGAGGGCGGCAACGATCGAGAGCCGCCGCTGCCCGCCGCCCGACAGCGCGTGGGGGTCCGAGGCGTGGCGCTCCCCCAGCCCGACGAGGTCCAGGAGGGCGTACGCCCGGTCGCGGGCCGCGTCGTCCTCGAGGCCGAGGGCCCGGGCCGTGGCGAGGGACTCGTCCCACACGGTGCGCGCGACGATCGGCAGGTCCGGGCGCTGCGCCACCCAGCCGAGGTGCGCGGCGTCCCCCGCCGAGGTGCGAGGCTGATCGAGAGCGCTGTCGGGACCGAGGCCGGGACGGCTGTCGGGACCGCTGGCCGCCGCGCGGTCCGGCACGCTCAGGGAGACCTCGCCCGCCGTCGGTGCGAGGAGCCCGCCCAGGCAGGCCAGGACCGTCGACTTGCCCGCCCCGGAGGCTCCGGTCAGGGCCACGACCTCGCCCGGCCGGGCCTGCAGGGACACCGAGCTCACGGCGACGCGCGGCGGGTGCTCGACCTGCCACGACGCGAGCCCGGGCTGGACGGCGCGTTCGACGCGGTCCAGGCGCGCCTGCACGAGGACCGGGTCGTCGGTGCCGACCAGGTCGGTGGGGACCCGCAGCGGCTGCGGCGCCGCGACCCCCGGCACCCACAGACCCCGCGCCGCGAGCGCCGCGCCCTGCTCCGCCAGCATCGGTCGCAGCGGGCCGTCGGCCACGACGCGGCCCCCGTCGCCCAGCACCAGCAGCCGGTCGCAGACGTCCATCCAGTGCTCGAGCCGGTGCTCGACCACGACGAGCGTCGCCCCCGAGGCCGACACGGCTGCGACGACCGCGTCGCGCACCGCGCGGGCCGCGTCGGGGTCGAGCATCGAGCACGGCTCGTCGAGCAGCAGCAGCCCCGGGCGCAGCGCCAGGACGCCGGCGAGGGCGAGGCGTTGGGTCTCCCCGCCGGACAGCGCCCGGGTCTCGTGGGAGGCGGCATACGGGAAGGTGACCGCGTCGAGCGCGGCGTGCACCCGCGCCCAGGTCGCGTCGCGCGGCACCCCGGCGCACTCGGGGCCGAAGGCGACGTCCCGACCCACGGTCCGGGCGACCACGGCATCGCCCGGGTCCTGCAGCAGCAGGCCGACCTGCCCGGGGCCGGAGAGAGAGCCGGAGCCGGAGACACATCCGGAGATGGAGACCGAGCCGCTGAGCTCACCGCCCCCGGTGTCCTCGAGCACGCCGGCCAGGGCCCGCAGCAGCGTGGACTTGCCGGATCCTGAGGCGCCGGCGAGCAGCACCCGGTCCCCGGGCTCCACCTGCAGCGTCACCTCGTCGAGGACCGCGGCCGCGGCGCCGTAGGGCCGCCAGGTGAGGGTCTCGACCTCGACGAGAGCCCCCCTCGGGCCCTCGTCGAGGCCGGGCAGGTCAGCGGAGGTGCGACTCACGGGCTTCCTGGGCCGGGGGGAAGGCGTCGACGGCGCCGGACCGCGCGAGCGCGGCCACCAGGGCCCGGCCGCCGACACCGGCGATCAGGGCCCCCGAGATCAGGCCGAAGGCCAGGTAGACGAGCTTGTGCGGCCACGCCAGGTCCGGCGCGTAGGCCCACCACTCGTAGGCGCAGATCTCCAGGACCGCCGCCAGCACGCCGCCGGCCACCGCCGCGGTCAGGTCGAAGCGACGCCACCGCCACAGGGCGACGGCCAGCTCGACGCCGAGCCCCTGCAGCACCCCGGAGACCAGCACGAGGATCCCCCACTTGTTGCCGAGCAGGGCCTCGACGGACGCCGCGACGAGCTCGACGTAGAGCGCCGCCCCGGGACGCCGGATCAGCAGCGCGCCCGCGACCGCCGGCAGCAGCCAGACGCCGAGCACCAGCGACCCGATGGGGAGGTAGACGTCGGCCGCGCGGCCGACGAAGGGGTAGAGGAAGGTGTCCCAGCCCCAGAACGCCACGCCCAGGGCGACGGCGAGGACGGCCCCGACGACGAGGTCGATCCCCCGCCAGGACAGCAGCGGTCGGCGCGCGAGGACCGACCAGCCGGAGCGGGTGGGGGTGGGGATAGCGGTGGACGTCATACGAGATCTCCTGGCGGTCACCAAGAGGGAAGGCACCCGCGGGCACCTCGAGAAGCTCGACTCCCTTCGCCGGTGCTAACCGGATCAGGTTCGAGGGTCTGCGGATCTGTCCGCACTCTCAGCGCAATCTGCGCTCCCCTGTCGTTGAAACGTGACGCTACCTCGAAAATCGTGTGAGACTCAACGCATGGGACCTAACGTGTGGAAGCTCATCGGGACGGGTGCCGCCATGCTCGCGGGCGTCGTCGCCAACAAGATCGTCAACTCTGGCTGGCAGAAGGCCACGGGCAAGGAAGCCCCCTCCGACCCCACCAACCCCGAGGTGGACTGGAAGGAGGCGCTCGCGTTCGCGGCGTTCTCCGGCCTGGTGATCGGCATCGCGCGCCTCGTGGCGCAGCGGCAGACCGCCAAGGGCTACGTCGCGGCGGTCAAGCGCCAGAGCCACGACCTGGGTGACGTGGACCTGCAGGCCCAGATCGACGCCCGCACCAACAAGGCCTGACGGTCAGGGCCCGAGCACGGCCTGATCCCGAGGTTGCCCCGAGGCCGCCCCCCGCGTGGGGGCGGCGTCGACGCGTGCCAGGGCCCCCAGCTCGGCGGTGAGGGCCGCGAGCAGCGACGCCAGCTGCAGCCGGCGGCGCACGACGTCCGGCTCGCCGGGGTCCTGGGCCGCGGCGAGCGCGCCCGGCAGGTCGCGCAGGAGGATCTGGGTGGTCCGGGCGAGGGCCTCGGGGTCGGTGGCGAGGCCGGGCCGGTCCAGGGCCGCGCGGGCCGAGCGCACCGCGCGGCCGAGCCACACGTCGATGTCCCACCCGAGCGCCCCCACCAGGTCGCTGCTCCGCCGGTCCAGCCGGTCGAGCTGCTCCCGCAGGTGCGCCAGGTGCCCGCGTTCACCTCTCACGGTTCCCCACCTCCTGACCTCAGGCTAGGCGCAGACCCTGGACCCTGTCCGGTCGGTCGGGCCCCGGTCCCGCCTGCCGGTGGCGGGCCGGGTCGCACCCGCCGGACCCGCCCGCCGGTGGCGGGCCGGGTCAGTCCGTGGCCAGGGCCGCGGCGGGGCTCACCCGGGACGCCCGACGAGCCGGTATGACGGACGCCAGCCACCCGGCACCGAGCGCGACGGCGGCGACGAGGCCGAGGCGGGCCCAGGGGATCTCGGCGACGATGGGCATCTCGCCGCCGAAGAGCGCGTGCGCGCCGCCGATGCCGTAGCCGACCCCGAGGAGCAGCCCGACGAGGGTGCCCACGGCCGCGAGGGTCAGGGCCTCCAGCCCGAGCATGGTCCGCAGCTGGCCGCGGGTCAGCCCCAGCGCCCGCAGCAGCCCGGACTCCTGGGTGCGCTCGAGCACCGACAGGCTCAGCGTGTTGCCGATGCCGACCAGGGCGATGAGGACCGCCACCCCCAGCAGCCCGGTGACGACGAGCAGCACGATGTCCATGACGCGCTCCATCTCGGCCCGCTGGATGCCGACGCCCTCGACCTGGGCGCCCTGGATGCCCGCCGTGTCCGTGGCGAGCTGCTCGGCGGCAGCGCCCACGTCCTTGCCGTCGGCGAGCCGGACCCAGGCGGTGGCCCGGGCCTGCGGGTCCAGGCGGGTGAGCGTGGCGGCGGTCACGACGGGCGCCTCGGCGTGGTCCGCCGAGACGTCGGCGCGCAGCTCCACGTGACGCGAGCCGTGGGTGAGGGTGACCGGGTCCCCGGTGCGGACTCCCGGCGTCGGGGGCAGCAGCACGGTGTGGTCGTCGAGACCGGTGAGGAGCTGCTGCCGGCGCGACACGGCGGCGGCGTCCTGACCCGCGCCGGTGACGGTGCTGCGCGAGGACGTCGTCCCCGCCTGCAGCGTGGCCTCGGTGGTGCTGACCAGCGACGCCGCCTGCACCACGCCGCTGCGCCGGACCGTCTGCAGGTCGCCTCCGGACAGGCCGCGCGGCGCCGAGACCAGGGCGTCGACCGGCATCTTCTTGTCGAGCGCCTCGGTGGCCGAGCGGGTGCCGGTGGCGGAGCCGACGCTCATCATCGTGATCAGGGTGACCCCGACGAGCAGGGCGCCGGCGGTGGCCGCGGCCCGGGCCGGGTTGCGTCGGGAGTTCTCCACCGCGAGGGTCGCGGGCACCCCGCCGAGCCTGGCCGGCACCGCCCCCACCGCGCGGGCGAGCGCCGGGATCACGACCGGACCGACGGCGAGGACGCCGAGGAAGGACAGCAGCCCACCCGGCACGCCGAGGAGCATCTCGTGCCGCTGCGCGCCGAGCACGAGCAGCGCGAGCCCACCGGCCGTCAGAAGCGACCCCACCACGAGGCGGACCCGGGTGACGCGCCTGACCCGCGTGACGGCGGTCGGCCGCAGCGCGGCGAGCGGGGCGACGCGGGTGGCCGCCCGGGCCGGCGCCAGCGCGGCGACGACGGTGACCACGATGCCGGTGAGGAGCGGCACGACCACCGCGGGCGGGGTCACCACGAGGTGGCCCAGGTCGAGGGTGGTGCCCTGGGAGAGCCGCACCAGGCCGGCCGCCAGGGCCAGGCCGAGCGCGGTGCCGGCGAGCGCGCCGACCACCCCGACGAGCAGCGCCTCGGCGACGACCGAGCCGCGCACCTGGGACCGGTCGGCGCCGACGCACCGCAGCAGCGCCAGCTGCCGGGTCCGCTGGGCCACCAGGATCGCGAAGGTGTTGGCGATGACCAGCGCCGAGACGAAGACCGCCACCACCGCGAAGACGAGCAGCATCCCGGTGAGGATCTGGCTGCCCTGGGTGAGCTCGTCGACCCGGGCCTGCTTCTCCTGCTCCCCGGTGCGCACGACGAGTCCGTGGGCGGCGGGGAGGGCGGCGACCCGGTCCCGGACGGCGGTGGGCGAGGCGGGGGTGTCGACATACGCGGTCCGGTAGCCCTGCTGCCCGGTCCATGCCCAGATGTCGCGGTCGGCGGCGAACCCGGTGGGGAGACCCGGGGACGGGACAGCGTCGCGGCCCGCCCGCACCACGCCGACGACGCGCGCGCTCACGGTGGCCCGGTCGCCCTGCGCGGCCGTGGATCCGCTCCCGGCCGGCAGCAGGCGCGTGACCTGACCGACCGTGAGGTGGCGGGACTCCGCGGTGCTCTCGGTGAGCGCGATCTCGCCCGGGGCCGCAGGCAGCCGCCCGGCCACCAGCGTCGTGGTCCCGGACAGGGCGGGTGTCGTCTGCAGGACGAGGTGCCCCTGGCGTCCCCCGAGGTCCTGCATCACGCCACCGGTCACCACGGTCCGCACCGTGGCCCCCGGCTGGGCCGACCGTATGGCGTCCGGCAGCCCCGCGGGGATGGTCGCCGGACCCGAGCCGTGGGTGTCGCGCGAGGTGGTGACCACGGCGGCGGCCTGCCCCACGGAGCCGGCCGCGTCGCGGGTCAGCGACGCCCGGAAGGTGTCGCCGGTGGCCAGGGTCGCGGCCACGAAGGCCACGCCCAGGCCGATGGCCAGCAGCACGCTGACGAGGCGCCGCGCCTGCCCCCGCAGGGTGGCGAGGGCCAGCGAGATCGAGGTCGTCATGGTCACGCCCCCAGCCCGCGGAGCGCCCGCAGCACGTCGTCGGCGCCGGGCTCGCGCAGCTCCCCGGCGAGGCGGCCGTCGGCGAGCAGCAGCACGCGGTCGGCATACGTGGCGGCGTGGGGGTCGTGGGTGACCATGACCACGGTCTGGCCGAGCTCGCGGACGCTGCGGCGCAGGAAGTCGAGCAGCTCGTGACCGGTGACGCTGTCGAGGGCGCCGGTGGGTTCGTCGGCGAAGATCACCCGCGGCCGCATCACGAGCGCCCGCGCCACGGCGACGCGCTGCTGCTGACCGCCGGAGAGCTCGGTCGGCTTGTGGCGCAGCCGGTCCTGCAGGCCCAGCACCCGCACCACGTGGTCGAACCACTCCTGGTCCGGGGCCCGACCCGCCAGCTGCAGCGGCAGCAGGATGTTGGCCTGCGCGGTCAGCGTCGGCAGCAGGTTGAAGGCCTGGAAGACGAAGCCCACCTGCTCGCGGCGCAGCCGGGTCAGCTGCCGGTCGGACAGCGTCGTCAGGTCGGTGTCTCCCACCCACACGTGGCCGCTCGTGACGTCGTCCAGGCCCGCCGCGCAGTGCATCAGGGTGGACTTGCCCGACCCGGACGGCCCCATGATCGCCGTGAACTCCCCCTCGGCGAAGGCCACGTCCACGTGGTCCAGGGCCACCACCCGGGTGTCCCCGGAGCCGTAGGTCTTGGTCAGGTCGTGCGTGCGCACCGCCGCGGCCCCGGGCCGGGCTGCCTGGGGGTGCTGGTCGGTGACGGGCGCTGCTGCGCGCATGGGGTGCTCCTCGGTCGAGGTGATCAGGTCGTCCTCGACGCTAGGGAGCGGGACGCGTCGCGCAGATCGGCCGGTGGTCTCGAACCGGGATACGACCCAGGTCGCAGGCCGTGCAGCCGGATGCGTCAGGTGCGCGGGCGGACCAGCCCGGTGTCGTAGGCCAGCACGACCATCTGCACGCGGTCGCGCAGGTGCAGCTTGGCGAGGATCCGGCCGATGTGCGTCTTGACCGTCGCCTCGGCCATGTAGAGGGTGCCCGCGATCTCCTGGTTGGACAGCCCCTGACCCACCGCCACGAGCACCTCCCGCTCCCGCTCGGTCAGCGGCGCCAGCCGCTCCTCGGCGGTCCGGACCGGCTCCAGCTCGTCGGGCAGCCCCGGCAGGAACCTCTCGAGCAGCCGGCGCGTGGCGCTCGGTGCCACCACCGCGTCCCCGGAGTGCACCGCCCGGATCGCGGCGAGCAGCTCGGCGGGCCCGGCGTCCTTGAGCAGGAAGCCGCCGGCACCGGCCTTGAGGGCGGCATGGACGTACTCGTCCAGGTCGAAGGTCGTCAGCACCAGCACCTTGGCGGCCGCGCCCGACGCGACGATCTGCCGCGTCGCCTCCACGCCGTCGAGGCGGGGCATGCGGATGTCCATGAGCACGACGTCCACGTCAGCGCCCTCCGTGCCGGCTCCCCGCCCCAGGACGTGCGCCACCGCCGCGGCGCCGTCACCCACCTCGCCGACCACGGTCATGTCGGGCTGGGCGTCCAGCACCATCCGAAAACCCATGCGCACCAGCTCCTGGTCGTCGGCCAGCAGCAGGCGGATCGGCGCGTCGGTCATGGTCTCCCCCTCGAGGCGTCGGCAGCCGGTGCGTCGGTGGGCAGGCTAGCAAGCACCTCGAAGCCGCCGGCCACGCGCTCGCGCGCGACGAAGTCGCCGCCGAGCGCCGTCATACGCTCCCGCATCCCGATCAGGCCGTGACCGTAGCCGTCGGAGGGGGCCCGGCCGAGGCCGGTGTCGCGGACGGCGAGCACGATCCGGTCGGGCTCGTGCCGGACGTCCACGGCGACGGTGGCCCGCGGGCCGGCGTGCTTGAGGACGTTGGTCAGGGCTTCCTGCACGACGCGGTATGCCGCCATGTGCTGGCTGGTGCCCAGCGGCGCGTGGCCCGCGGGGTCGCCGTGGACCGTCAGCGTGGCGGGCAGCCCCGCGTCCCGCACGCCCTGCACCAGCTCGTCGAGCTGGTCCATCGTCGCCTGCGGCGCGTAGTCGGCGCCCTGGTCGGGGTCGCGCAGCACCCCCACCAGGCGACGCGTCTCGGTGAGCGCGGCGCGGGCGGCATCACCGATCGTCGTCAGGGTGCGCCCCGCGAGCTCCTGCGCCGCCGCCGGGTCGCCGTGCTGGACCGCGTAGCTCGCGCCGTCGGCCTGCACCACGATCACCGACAGCGAGTGGGCCACGACGTCGTGCATCTCGCGGGCGATCCGGCCGCGCTCCTCCTGGGCGGCCAGCCGGGACATCGAGTCACGCTCCCGCTCCAACGACTCGGCGCGCTCCCGCAGGGTGCGCACCAGCTCCCGCCGCTGCCGCGCCAGCACACCGGGGACGTAGCACGCGACCGTCATGGCGGCCACGAACAGCCAGCTGACGATGGCGTCCTGCGGCTCCGGGGCCGGCACCCCCGCCGGCCGGCCGCGGTAGCCCCAGTCGTAGGCCCCGGCCACGCCCCCGAGCAGCGCCGCGGCCAGCCACCAGCGGCGGAGCCCCAGCCTCCCGTAGGCGGCCACGGCGTAGAGCATGACCCCCGGCACCACCAGGATCGGGGTGATGGTGTCGGTGACGAAGAGGTGGATCAGGCAGCCGGTCGCGACCAGCGCCATCGCCACGTCGGGGTGGCGCCGCCGCCAGACCAGCGGCAGGACGAAGAAGACCAGGCACCACGCCAGCAGCCAGGGCCAGGCCCAGGAGAGCCGCGCCGGCATGCCCGAGGCCGTCGGCAGCGCGAGGGTCAGCGCGATGAGCGCAGCCCACAGGGAGTCCACGAGCGTCGGACGGTCGCGGAACCAGCGGTAGAGACGTCGCAGCCGGGCCACCCCCCAACGCTAGAGGCAGCGGCCAGGCGGGGCGTCATACCGGGGTCTGATCCTCCCCACACTCTCCCCACCCTCTCCCTTCGCCCTCTCCCTTTCCTCCCCCTCGCCCTCTCCCTTCCCTCCCACTCCCTCTCGTTGAGAGGCGACCAATGGGGGTCACGAGCGGCTCTTGACCCCCATTCATCGCCTCTCGAGCGGGTCGCGGTCACCTGTGGATAACTCTATTCGCTCTTTTTTAGGTCTATTTACGATAGTGTGCGTGCGTTCACCGTCTTCCCTTCCTGACCCGTATGCCGGGTCCTCCTTCAGGACCTCCGACGCGCAGGCCCGCGGGGTGTCTCGGGATCGGCTGCGCGGCTCGGACCTGCGCAGCCCGCACCACGGGGTCCGGTCCCCGGTGCCCCTTCTCGGAGTCGAGCAGGCCGCGCAGGACGCGCTTCCGGTGCTGCCGCCGGCGCACGCCTTCAGCCACGTGACGGCCGCGCGCCTGCTCGGGATGCCCTGGCCGACGCAGTGGGACCCTGAGGAGCCGGTGCACGTGGTCACCCCCAGCGGGAGGTTCCACCTCGAGCGGCCGGGGCTCGTTAGCCACCGGGGCCTGGAGCGGCGCGGGACGACTGTGCTGAGCAGCGGCCTGACCAGCACCGACGACCTGCACACCTGGGCCGACGCCGCCGCGGTGCTCACGGTGGACCAGCTGATCGCGGCGGGCGACTGGGTCCTGCGGCCCCGATCCACCCGCACCCTGGCCGACCTGGCCGGCGCGCTGCAACGTCGGATGCGGGGCGTGCGCTCGGCGCGTCTGGCGCTGCTCGAGATCCGCCCCGGGTCGGCGAGCCCGATGGAGACCAGGACCCGGCTCCAGCTGGTGCGCGGTGGCCTGCCGGAGCCCGAGCTCAACGTGACGCTGAGCGACGAGGGCGGCTGGCTGGGGGTGGTGGACCTCTTCTGGAGGCGGTGGCGGCTGATCGCGGAGTACGACGGCCGGCACCACGTGGAGCGACAGCGGACCTGGGAGCGGGACGTGGCGCGCGAACGCGCCTTCCGCGACGCGGGGTTCGGCTACGAGCGCCTGATCAGCGGCAACGTCAACGGCCCGGCCCCCGACGCTGTGGCTATCGTCCGGCGAGCCCTGGTGCGGGCCGGGTGGCGTCCTGGCCTGACGTGAGGCCGGCCGGGCCGCCATCCCCCTCCCCTTGAGAGGCGACGAACCGGGGTCTCGTAGCCGAAACAGCCCCGGTTTGTCGCCTCTCAACGAGGGAGTAGGAGGACGGGGAGAGGGCCGGGCGGCCGGGGAGGGTCAGGCGGGCGGGGAGGGTCAGGCGGGTGGGGTGAGGTCCAGGGCCGTCGCGATCGGCACCCCTGCCCGATAGGACAGGTGCACGTATGACGGAGCGTCCAGCACCGCCAGGTCGGGACGGGCCCCGACACCGAGATGGCCGACGTCGTACCGCCGCAGCGCCTGGGCCCCGCCCCGGGTGACGGCCAGCAGCGCCTCGCCGGGGGTCATCCCCATCTCGCGCACGGCGAGCGCCACGACGAAGGGGATCGACGAGGAGTAGCAGGTGCCGGGGTTGCAGTCGGTGGCGAGCGCGACCGACACCCCGGCGTCCAGCAGGGCCCGGGCGTCCGGGTAGGGCGAGCGGGTCGAGAACTCCACGCCGGGCAGCAGCGTGGCGGTCGTCGTGGCGGCGGAGTCGACGAGCGCGTCCACGTCGGCCGGGGTCAGGTAGGTGCAGTGGTCGACCGAGGCGGCGCCGAGCTCGCAGGCCAGCTGGACGCCGGGTCCGGCGGACAGCTGGTTGCCGTGGACGCGCAGCTCCAGCCCGGCGTCGCGGCAGGCCTCGAGCACGACCCGGGCCTCGTCGCCGTCGAAGGCGTGCGCCGACGCGGGCTCGCAGAAGACGTCCCCCCACACCGCGTAGGGGGCGCAGGCCTGCAGCATCGGCCCCGTCACGAGGTCCACGTAGTCCGAGCGGCGGTCGCGGTACACGGCGGGCACGACGTGGGCGCCGAGGAAGGTCGTCTCCTCCACGCCCGCCTCGACGGCCAGCCGCAGCGCGCGGACCTCGTCCTCCACGGTCAGGCCGTATCCGGACTTCACCTCGACGGTGGTCGTGCCCTGGGCGCGCATCTCGGCGAGCCGGTAGATCAGCAGGTCCAGCAGCTCGTCGTCGGACGCGGCGCGGGTGGCGGCGACGGACACGGCGATCCCGCCGCCGTCGTAGGGCTGCCCGG
Source organism: Arsenicicoccus sp. oral taxon 190 (assembly GCF_001189535.1). Classification (NCBI taxonomy): domain Bacteria; kingdom Bacillati; phylum Actinomycetota; class Actinomycetes; order Micrococcales; family Intrasporangiaceae; genus Arsenicicoccus; species Arsenicicoccus sp. oral taxon 190. Next base: position 1,456,074 of record NZ_CP012070.1, on the reverse strand, counting down.
TCATCCGCGCGGCGAACTCCGCGCCCCGGTCGCCCGCGAACATCAGATGGGCGTGGGAGTCCACGAATCCCGGCACCACGCATCGTCCTTCGACGGACAGCACGTGGTCGGCGGCAGGCGCCTGCGCCGCCGGCCCGACCCAGGCGACGCTGCCTCGCTGCGGCACCGCCTCGCCCTCGATCATCCGGTATGCCGACACCCCCGGCTCGGGCAGGTCGGTCACGACGATCGCCGCGTCGTGCAGGATCCCCAGCGCGGACTCGTCCCCCAGCGTGGGGTCGCAGGTGACGAGCTCGCCGATGTCGGTGACGAGGACGGAGGTCATGCCTCCTCCAGCAGGGAGTCCAGGGCGGTGCGCAGCATCAGCGCGACCGAGCCGAGCCGGTGCCGGCCGCCCTCGACGACGGGGCGGCCGCCCACGACGACGGTGTCGACGTCACCGGCGGTGGCGGCGAAGACGACCTGGGCGGGCTTGGCGCCGACGGTGCGGACGCTGTCGAGCCGGACCGTGCACAGGTCGGCGAGGGCGCCGACCTCGAGGCGTCCGCCGTCGTCCCACCCGAGGGCGGCGTAGCCGTTGCGGGCGCCGAAGGCGGCCAGCTCGCCGGGGTCGAAGCGACCCCGCTCGTTGGTCATCAGCCGCTCGTGCATCTCCAGGGAGCGCAGCTCGGCCCAGGGGTCGATGGAGACGTGCTGGTCGGTGCCGATGGACAGCGGCGCGCCGGCGCGGTGCAGGTCGTGGGCGGGGCCGATGCCGTCGGCGAGGTCCCGCTCGGTCAGGGGGCAGAAGCAGGCCCCGGTCCGGGTCTCGCCGAGCAGCCGGATGTCGTCGTCGGTCAGGTGGGTGGCGTGCACGGCGGTGGTCGTCGGGCCGAGGACCCCCTCCTCGTGCAGCAGCTGGGTGGGGGTCCGGCCGTAGCAGGCCACGGTGGCGGCGTTCTCGGCGAGCTGCTCGGACAGGTGGACGTGCAGCGGCACGGGGGCGCGGTGGACGCCGCAGCCCGAGCCGGCTGCCTGCGCGACCACCCCCAGCTGGTCGCGGGGCACGGCGCGCACGGAGTGGATCGCGGCGCCGACCCGGAACTCCGGGCCCTCGCGCAGCTGGCTCACGCGGGAGGCCCAGGCCTCGGCCGACCCGTCGTCGAACCTGCGCTGCGCCGGGTCGAGCGGCAGGTAGCCGGACCCGTCGAGGCCGCCGGTCAGGTAGCAGGTGTCGAGCAGCGTCAGCCGGACCCCGGCGTCGGCGGCGGCCTGCCTCAGCGCGTGACCCATCTCGTTGGGATCGGCATACGGCCGACCATCCGCCTGGTGGTGCACGTAGTGGAACTCGCCGACGGCCGTGAAGCCCGCGAGCGCCATCTCGGCGAAGGTGGCGCGGGCCAGGTCGAGGTAGGTGTCGGGCTGCAGCCGCGTCATCAGGGCGTACATCCGCTCGCGCCAGGTCCAGAAGTCGCCGTTGCCCGCGTGGGTGCGCCCGCGCAACCCCCGGTGGAAGGCGTGGGAGTGGGTGTTGGCCATCCCCGGGAAGGTGACCCCGTGGAGCTTGACGTCGTGCGGTCGCGGGTGGGTGCGCACGTCGATCGCCTTGATGCGGTCACCCGCGACGGCGATCCGCACCCCGCTGGTGATCCCGCCCGGCAGCTGGGCGTGCTCGGCCCAGTAGGTGGTCATCGTGACCCTTCCCCTCGTCGTGCCGACTCCTTCGTCGGGGACGGCGCCCCCACACTAACCCCGTGCCAGCTCGCGCACGACGGCGACGAGCGCGTCGACGCCGGCGTGGCAGTCCGCGACGGAGGCGTGCTCGTCGGGGGCGTGCGACACCCCGGTGGGGTTGCGCACGAAGAGCATCGCCGTGGGCACCCCTGCGTTGCTGAGGATCCCGGCGTCGTGCCCCGCGCCGGTGCCGAGCAGCGGCGCGTCGTCCAGCAGCCGGGACAGCCGCGCGGCCAGGTCCGCGTCGAAGCTCGTCTGCGGGGTCCAGGACTCGCACACCGGCTCCGCCGCCGGCCGTATGCCGCACTCCCGCGCCACCGCCTCGACCACACCGTGCACGTCCTCCGCGTCTGGGCCGCGGGCGTCGAGCCAGGCCGTGACCTGCGAGGGGATGGCGTTGACGCCCCCGGGGACGACGCGGGTCCGGCCGATGGTGGCGACGCAGCCGCGGTCGGCCGCCGCGGACCGGGCGGTGAGGATCGCGGCGGCGAGCCGCAGCATCGGGTCGTCGCGGTCCTCCAGCCGGGTGGTGCCGGCGTGGTTGGCCTGGCCGACCAGGTCCAGGCGCCACCGCCCGTGCGGCCAGATGGCGGTGCCGACGGCCACGGGGCGGTCGAGGTCGGCCAGCCCGCGCCCCTGCTCGACGTGCAGCTCGACGAAGGTCCCGACCCGCCGCAGCGTGTCGGGGTCCGGCCCGACCGTCGCGGGGTCGCGCCCCGCGGCCCGCAGCGCCTCGGCCATGGTCACGCCGTCCTGGTCGCGCAGCCCGAGGGCCCGCTCGGGGGTCATCGCGCCCGTGACGACGCGCGAGCCGATGCAGGCCACGCCGAACCTCGCACCCTCCTCGTCCGCGAAGCTCACCACCCCGACCGGCACCGTGGGCTGCACCCCGGTCGCCCGCAGCGCGTCCAGGGCCGCGAGGGCCGAGACGACGCCGAGGGGTCCGTCATACGCGCCGCCGTCGGGCACGGAGTCCAGGTGCGAGCCGATGACCACGCCGGGTCTCTGCGCGTCGGGGTCGCCCCACCAGGCCCACTGGTTGCCGAACCGGTCCTCGGTCAGGTCGAGCCCGCGGCGCGCGCACTCCCCGGCGAACCACTCCCGCAGCGTCGCGTCCTCCCGGGTCCACGCGAACCGGTTGTAGCCCCCCGACCTGCCGTCCCGCCCGACCGGCGCCAGCTCGGACCACATCCGGTCGAAGCCCAGCTGGCCCTGCCGGCTCTGCTGGTCGCCTCCGCCTTGCTGCTGCGACGTCGTCGTCATGCTCCCCAACCTACGCCGGGCGTCGATGACAGGTGTCACGCCAGAGCCCTGAGAGGTCCCGGATCCGAGACGCTCGCGGCGGCGGGAGGCTGAGGGCATGACAGCACCTGCGATCGAGATCCGCGGCCTGCGCAAGACCTTCCCCGTCAAGGGTGGGAGCGTCACGGCCGTCGACGGCCTGGACCTGACGGTGGAGCCGGGCGAGATCGTGGCCTTCCTCGGCCCCAACGGCGCCGGCAAGACCACCACCTTGGACATGGTCCTCGGGCTCACCACCCCGACGGCCGGGACGGTCAGGACGTATGGCGAGGACCCCCGCCGCGCCGTCGCCGACGGTCGAGTCTCCGCGGTGCTGCAGTCCGGCGGCCTGCTCGACGACCTGACGGTGGGCGAGACGGTCCGGCTGATCGCCTCGACCTACCGCCGGCACCAGCCGGTCGAGTCCGTGCTGCAGCAGGCCGGGATCACGCGGCTGCGCGACCGCCGCGTGCTCAAGTGCTCCGGCGGGGAGCAGCAGCGGCTGCGGTTCGCGCTGGCCCTGCTGCCCTCCCCCGACCTGCTGATCCTGGACGAGCCCACCGCGGGGATGGACGTCACCGCCCGGCAGGAGTTCTGGGCCACCATGCACGCCGACGCCGAGGTGGGACGCACAGTCGTCTTCGCGACGCACTACCTCGAGGAGGCCGAGGACTTCGCCCGGCGGATCTTCCTTGTCGCCGGGGGCAGGGTCGTCGCCGACGGCACCACCGCCGAGCTGCGGGCCCGCTCCTCCGCCCGGCTGGTCAGCGCCGACATCGACGAGAGCCGGGTCGCCGCGGTGCAGGACCTGGTGGGGCGGATCCTCGGCGTCCAGCACGTCGGGACGACGGGGACGTCGCGGACCGGCATACGGCTCGTGGCGCGGTGCACGGACTCCGACGAGGTGGCCCGGGCGCTGCTGACCGAGGGCGCCACCGAGCTGGAGGTCTCCCGGGGCTCGCTCGACCAGACCTTCCTCGACCTCACCCGCCAGGCCGAGGCCACCACGACCACCGGCACCCAGACAGCCGGCACCACGACCGCCGGCGACCCCGCCGCACCCGACCCCCGCGCCGCCGAGGAGGCCCTGCGATGAACCTCACCTACTACCGCCTCGAGCTGCGGCGCGAGCTGCGCGACCACGTCGGGCTGTTCTTCATCGTGGCCCTGCCGGCCTTCATGTTCGTCGTCTTCGGCGCCACCCAGAGCTACGGCAAGGCGGACGCCGGGCACGGCAACGTGGCCGCGCACATCATGATCTCGATGGCCGTCTACGGCGCGGTCACCGCCACCTGCGGCATCGGTGCGACCGCCGCGGTCGAGAAGATGCTCGGCTGGGGCCGTCAGCTCGGGCTCACCCCGCTGCGCGACTCCGGCTACGTGCTGGTCAAGGTCGCGGACGCGATCACCATCGCGCTGCTGCCGGTGGCCCTGATCTTCACGATCGGGGCGTTCACCGGGGCCCGCGCCGAGGCGCACGTGTGGTGGCAGTCCGGGCTGCTCGCGGTGCTCGGGGCGCTGCTCTTCTCGCTCTACGGGCTGGTCTTCGGGCTCGGGCTGCGCTCCCGGTCGGCCGCCAGCGCGGCCAGCGGCTCGGTGGTGATCCTGGCCTTCCTGGGCTCGATGTTCATGCCGCTGTCCGGCACGATGCTGCAGATCGGGCGGTTGACCCCGCTCTACGGCATCGTCCAGCTCGCGCGCTACCCGCTCACCGACGGCGCGGTCCTCACCAACGACGGGCTCGTCACCGAACCCCTCTGGATCCCCCTCGCTAATGTGGTGGCATGGCTGGTCATCCTGGGGACGCTGGCGACCTGGCTGGTGCGCCGCAGCCGCGGCCGCCAGTGACCGAGACCGGCGGCGCCCACCCGGTGCTGAGCAACCCCTGGCAGCACTACGGCTGGATGACCGCCGCGATCTGGCTCGTCTTCCTGGTCTACCCGGTGCTGTCCGTGCTGGGCAGCGGCAAGCCCCTGCTCGCCAAGGCCGTGACCGTGGGCATCGTCCTCGGGTTCGCCGTGATCTACGTCGCCGCCATGAACCGCTGCTGGATCTTCGGGCGGTCCCAGCGCCTGGACCGCACCGCGCTCGCGTGGTTCGGGGTGCTGGTGGCGCTCACCCTGGCCACGGTGCCCGTCATCGGCCTCGACGCGCTGGGGCTGACCCCCTACCTGACCAGCTTCGCCGTGTTCACGTTCCCGTGGCGGGGCGTGTGGGCCGTCGTCGCCGCCGCCGTCGCGAGCGTCCTCGGCGCGCCGCTGGCGCTCGGGCGGCTGTCGGAGTGGGGGTCCTTCCTGATCATCCTGGTGATCGTCCTGGTCTCCACCACGCTCACCCGCGTCGCCACCAGCAAGGACATCGAGTACACCGCCGCCAAGGACGCGCTGCGGATCGCCCAGGAGCGCGAACGCGTCGCCCGCGACGTGCACGACGTCCTCGGCCACTCGCTGACCGTCGTGTCGGTCAAGGCGGAGCTCGCCGAGCGCCTCCTCGACGTCGACGTGGACCGCGCCCGGGCCGAGCTCACCGAGATCCGCGCCCTCACCCGCACGGCGCTCGCGGAGATCCGGGAGACCGTCGGCGGCCTGCGCATCGCCTCCCTCGCCGACGAGATCGACGGCGCCCGTATGGCGCTCGCCGGGGCCGGCATCGACGCCGAGCTGCCCGAGGACCTCGGCGTCGTCGACCCCCGCCACCGCACCGTGGTGGCGTGGGTGCTGCGGGAGGCGGTGACCAACGTGGTGCGGCACTCCGGGGCGCGGCGCTGCGTGGTCCGGCTGTCGGCCGCGGGTCTCGACGTGCAGGACGACGGGCGAGGGCTGCGAGGACGCAAGGAGGGCAACGGGATCCGCGGGCTGCGCGAACGCCTCGCCGGCGCCGGGGGCACGCTCGTGCTCGGCGCGGGGCTCGACGGGCGGGGCACGAGGCTGCAGGCCGTGCTGGACGCGGACGGCGTGCCGCCCGGGGGCGGGCCGGAGCGGGAGGGGGCGTCGGCGTGGAGCGGTGCGTCCGGGGCTGGTACGTCCGGGGCTGGTGCGGCGGGGGCCGGTGCGGCCGGGGCTGGTGCGGCCGGGGCCGGGACCTCAGGTGGCGCCTCGGCGAAGGCCGGTGCGTCCGGGGCCGGTGCGGCCGGGGCCTCAGGTGGCGACGGGCGGGACGTGGCGGGACGGGGGCGGGCGGCATACGGACGGGCGCACCCGGTCCCGGACCCGCTCCGGACGGCGCGGGGAGAGGGGGGACGATGGGGATGATCCGGCTGCTGCTCGCCGACGACCAGGCGATGGTGCGCGGCGCGGTCGCGGCGCTGCTGGACCTGGAGCCCGACCTGCAGGTCGTCGCCCAGGTCGGCCGCGGCGACGAGGTGCTCGACGCCGTCCGGCAGGCTGCTCCCGACGTGTGCCTGCTGGACATCGAGATGCCGGGGGCGGACGGGATCGAGGTCACCCGCCGGCTCGCGCGCGAGGCGCCGGGCGTGCGGTCGCTCGTGGTGACGACGTTCGGCCGGCCGGGGTATGTGCGGCGCGCTCTCGAGGCCGGCGCATCCGGATTCGTGGTGAAGGACGCGCCGGCGGCCGAGCTCGCCGACGCGGTGCGGCGGGTGCACGCCGGGCTGCGGGTCGTGGACCCGGCGCTGGCCACGGAGTCGCTCTTCGGCGGGGCGTCGCCGCTGACCGCCCGCGAGGAGCAGGTGCTGCGGCTCGCCCTCGAGGGCCACCGCGCGCCGGCGATCGGGGCGACGTTGTTCCTGTCGGCGGGGACGGTGCGCAACCACCTGTCCTCCGCCATCACCAAGACGGGCACGACCTCAGCCGTCGAAGCGGCTCGCGAGGCACAGTCCCGCGGCTGGCTCTGAGCCGCCCGGATCGGGGCCCTTCCGGGGGTAGGGCCCAAGGTCTTGTTGATCCTTACCTCAACCTACGCTTGCCCTTGCCAGTCGGCTGTCGCGCACGGAAGGACCCGTGGATGCTACGTCGAATCGATCGGGAGCCTATTGCTGTGGTTCACCCAGGCGCGCCCCCTGCTCGAGCTCGGCGGCGAGACCTCCACCTGTCGCGGCTCGGGCGAGAGCGCGCCCCAGCAATGGTGCCTGCTTGAACAGATTGTGACCGGCCACGAACAGAACGGGACCCGCCTCCCACGCGGCCACGCCGTCCTCGCTCCATGGGAGGTCGGTCACCCAGCAGTGAAGGAAGTCGCGCGGCTCTGGGTGGAGACCGGGCAGCGCCCGTGTCACGTATTCGCGCGCGCGTTCGTCCAGCGATCGAATCGCTGCAGGGTCGATGAACGTTCCGTCGTCGCGGACGCCGACGGTTTCGCTGAGTCCGACCGAATAACTGCTGTTGCCCGGTAGCGGCGTCGCGTACACGCCGACTTCGCCGAAGACGCCGCTGCTGTCCTGCAGGCACGCGACTCGTGCCGGGGCGGCGGCTTTCACGGCGAAGGTCAGCCGGACGTGTGCGGCAAGGCGAACCGGCAGCGACAGGCCGACGCTGCGGGCCAGGCGGGCGGTTTCGCGGCCGGCGCACACGACCACCTTGGAGTAGACAGCCCGGTCGGTGACGCTGCGCACCTCGACCGTCCCATCGGCGCGGGGATCGATGGAGATGACCTCTGCGGTGGTGACGGCATCTGCGAGGGCACCCGCGAGTGCCGTGATCGCGGTGCGGGTGCGGATCGCGCCGCCCGACTCGTCGAGCACCGCTGGCCCCGAGTACCCAGCGAGCAGCGGCATTCGCTGGGCGAGCTCGGCCGCGTCGATCTCGCGTGCTTCCACGCCGCCGACCTGTTCGAGCACCCGCAGCCGCGCCAGGGCGCTGTCGCCGATCGCCACGACACCGTCTGATGAGACCAGCTCGACGTCGAAGTGTTCGGCCCACTCATCCCATACGCCGCGGCTTTCGCGCGCGAGCAACGAGTCGCGGGTCGTCGTGGGCATGCCGGAAGATCCGCGACTCGCCTGCGGACTGACCCGTTCCGGGCAGACCGGCCTCGTACAAGCGCACCGGCACGCCCTGCTCCCGCAGCGCGTACGCCGTCGACAGACCGACGATCCCGCCCCCGATCACTGCTACCTCGGGTGAACGCGTCGGGGCAACGTCGTCGTCAGTTCCTGCCATCGCGGTTCCTCGATCTGTTAGGGATGTGCGATAGGCCGCAGAGAAGGGGCCGCTGCCACGACGTCAGCGGGCTGCGTCAGCCCGAAGTCACCGCGTGCAGCGACCCCTCCTGTCTGGGCCAGTACTCCCGGTCTGTGGTGTCAGGCGGGGAGTTTGGAGCCCAGTACGTCGAGCTTCTCGATCGTCGGTTCGGAGAACAACGTGCCGGTCTGCTCGCCGAGAGCCACCGCAACAGGGCCGGACAAGTGGGCGTCACGTCCGGCATCATCGGGGAACACGTCGAAGATCCCGAACGAGGTCGGCCCGAGGCGGATCGCGAACCATGCGGTGGTCGCCTGCTCGTCCTCGACAAGCGCGCGGCCGCTGTCAAGGAACTGCTTCACGTCGTCCTCCTTGCCGGGCAACGCGTCAAACCTGACCAGCAATCCCTTGGTCACACTCATGACTTCTCCTCTTCCATTGTCGTGGTGCCCGCGAGTTGGGACACTATTGCCTCGGAGAACGCCGGCAGGTCCTCCGGCGAGCGGCTGGTGATGAGATTCATGTCGATCACCACGTCCTGGTTGACGACGTCGGCGCCGGCGTTGCGCAGGTCGGTGCGAATGCTCGGGTACGACGTCAGGGTGCGACCCGCGGCCACGCCGGCCTCGATCAACGTCCACGGCCCGTGACAGATCGCCGCCACCGGCTTGCCGCTCTCGACGAAGTCGCGGACGAAGGAAACGGCGCCCTCGTCGACCCGGAGCTGGTCGGGGTTCACCGTGCCGCCGGGTAGCAGCAGGGCGTCGTAGTCGCCCACCGAGGCGTCGGCGACCAGCCCGTCGACTGTGAACGTGCCCGCTTCATCCAGGTCGTTTTTACGGGCCTTGATCTCGCCGTCGTGAATCGAGAGGATCTCGGTCTGAGCGCCCGCGCGGTCCAGTACTTCTCGGGGTTGCTCGAGCTCAACGCGTTCGACGCCGTCGGCAGCGAGGATCGCGACCCTCTTGCCCTGAAGATCTGCTGCCGTATCAGTTTGCCTCCTTTCCGTTTCACATGCCGGGCTTGATGACGACCTTGGTCCAACCCTTGGACCTGGAGTCGAAGTTCCTGTAGGCGTCGGCAGCCTGATCCAGCGAGATCTCGTGGGAGACGATCCAGGACGGCTTCGCCTTGTCAGCCGCGATGAGGTCTCGCAGCCGGCGGTTGTACCTCTTGACCGGGCACTGACCGTTGCCCATGGTCTGTCCCTTGAACCAGTGGGTACCGAAGTCGATGGCCGCCTTGCCCTGCTTGGCCAACTCGCCCTTGGCCCCCGGGTCCTCGGGGACGAACACGCCGACGGTGCCGATCCCTCCGGTGAACCGGACCGAGTTGATGAGCATGTTCAAGGTGGCAGCCGGGTCTTCGTTGCCCTCAGGGTCGTGGGCCTGGTAGCCGACACACTCGCAGCCACGGTCGGCTCCGAGCCCCATGGTCTCGTCCAGCACAGCCTGCACGGGGTCGACCTTCGAGTCGTCGATGGCGATCGCTCCGATCTGCTCGGCCAGCGCGAGCCGGTCGGGGTGGCGATCGACCACCATCACCTTCGCGGCGCCCTTGATCGTCGCGGACAGGGCGGCCATCAGTCCCACGGGGCCGGCCCCGGCGATCACGACGCTGTCGCCCGGGATCACGCCGGCCATCTCGGTGGCGTGGTAGCCGGTGGGGAAGATGTCGGAGAGCATGACGTAGTCGTTCTCCTTGTCCTGCGCGTCTTCACCCAGGCGCAGGGCGTTGTGGTCGCCGAAGGGCACCCGGAGCAGTTCTGCCTGCCCGCCGCCGTATGGGCCCATTTCGGCGAAACCGTAGGCCGCACCGGCGGCCGACGGGTCAGGTTGCGTCGTCAGGCAGTAGTTCGTGAGCCCGCGCTCGCAGTTCTTGCAGAACCCGCACGAGATGTTGAAGGGCAGCACGACCCGGTCGCCCACCTTGATCTTCTCTACTCCCTTGCCGATCTCCACCACCTCTCCCATGTTTTCGTGGCCGAACGTCCGGCCCTTCTCGAAGGAGGTCCGCCCCTCGTACATGTGCAGGTCCGAGCCGCAGATGTTGGTCGTTGTGATCTTGACCAGCACATCGGTGGGCCGCTCGATCTCGGCGTCCGGGACGTCCGTGACCGCGACATCTTTGGGCCCCTGATAGACGACAGCCTTCATGGCGAATCTCCAATCGTTGTGTCGGTGGCTCCGACCAGTCCACACTCGTTGCCGACCACCAGGAAGTCATGGGCGCACCAGGCCAAAGTCCCGGGGCATGATTTGGTTCGAGTGCACAACTCCCCGCGGGTGGGTGCACTGGGCAAGGGGTACGATGAGCGCGACGCTGCCCCCGAGAGTTGATGAGGACCGATGAGCTCTCACGGACCCGGACTGGATCCCGGGATACATCCGTGCTGCATGCACCGAGGCGTCACCGCTCAGCGCGACGACCTGTGGGGTCCCTACGGCACAGGGGGATCCGGGGCGGGCCGGCCAGGGATCAGGAGATGACCGTCTGCGAGCCCGTCACAACCGGAGCCGTTGTGTCAACCGGCGAGCTGGATCTGCGGCGTGCCCTCACCGGCCTCGATGGGCTGCTGGTGATGTCCATGGCGATGATGCAGCGTCACGACGTGGACGAGGTCATCAACGTCCTGAAGCGTGAGGTCGAGTCGGTGACCGGCTGCCAGTTGGTTCACGTCACCTTCCAGCGGGACTGGGAGTGGATCACCCTGCCCCCGGGGAGCCAACGAAGCCGGCGGAACCGAGCCCCTCAACCGGTGAACGGGTATTCGTGCAGGACAACGGCGACTCCTGGACGTCGACGACGGCTGTGGCGGTCTTGAACGGCGCCCCGGGCCAACTGGTCCTTCGCAGCTTCGCCCGGCCCGACCCCGAACAACTGTTCGTCATCGAACGGTTGGGCGACCTCCTCGGGACGGCGCTCGCGGACGCGCAGGTGCACGAGCGCCACCGCCGACGCGCCCACGAACTCGATGCAGCCAATAACGAGATGGCGCGCACCGTCGCGGCGCTTCAGCACCGTGAGGGGGTGCTTGAGGAGTTCGCCCGACTATCCACGACCGGGACTGAGCTCGACGTGGCCACCTCACTCAGCCGGCTCACTGGCTCCGCTGTCGTGCTGCGGGACAGATTCGGGCACGAGACGACCCGGATCACGGTTACCAGCCGGTATCAACCGCTCCTCGAGCGAACCTCGCTCGAGGAGGTCATCGGCGGACGCCCCGAACTCGGCACGATCGAGTTGGAGGTGCCACCGGACAAAGACCGAGCCGACGCATCATTCGCTCTGCGGTACGCGGGCGTCGCACTGGGACTGCTGAGGGCGAAGGCCGCAGCGATGAATGAACTGGAGAACCGACTGAGTCGAGACCTCCTCGACGACCTTCTTGGAGGGCTCCCGGCCGACGTTGCCGTGGACCGGGCATCCGCTCAGGGCCACGACCTTGGCGTTCCGCACGACCTGATCGTGTGCGCGTGGTCCTCCGAGCGGGGTCACCGCGGGCACGACCGCGACGTCGATCACCTCCGGATGGCCATGGCTCGTCAGCGACTGCCCTGCTTGGTCATCCGGAACCGGGGACTGGTCGTCGCCCTCGCCCATCGAGGTGTCGACATGGCCCGCTTGTTCAACGACTTGTCGCGCGCCTACGGGGACACCGACGGTGTGATCGCCAAGGGGGAGCCGGCCACCTCGCCGGAACAGATCCCACGTGCGTATGAGCAAGCCCAACGAGCACTGAGGGCTCGTCAGCAGTCCCACAATCCGTATGGCTTTATCGCCTACGCCGACTTGGGAGTAGACCGGCTGCTCGCCCTCGACGGCAACGCTGAGGAAGTCGAGCGCCTCATCAGGGACTGGCTCGGCGACCTATTGAGCTACGACCGTCGCCACGGCACCCAGCTCGTCCCCACGCTAGCGGCCTACCTTGACCACGGGGGCAAGTACGCCGACGCGTCATCGACGCTCACCATCCACCGCAACACACTGCGCTACCGAATCAGCCGCATCACCGAGATCTCAGGCCACGACCTCACCGACGTCGAGGCACAACTCAACCTGCACCTGGCGACACGCGCGTGGCGACTGCGCCGTGCCTCCGTCGGCGAGCCCCTGCAAAACACCGTCCGGTGAGGTAGTCCCAAACCGTAGTTCGAGAGTCTGCGCGGCGATGGCACTGGACGATCAGGAGTCGTCGACCGGGCCGATTGCCGGGTGGTGCCAGAGTTCCCAGCTGGTGTGCAGCAAGCAGACGAGGTTAGCCCGGCGAGCGCCGACACAGCAGGCGCCACCACCGCGACCGGGATCAACGAAGCAGCCCCCACTGCGGCCACCAGGCGACCGGTGGCGAGCTGGTGGTGGTCGCGCCATCGGTAGGCGACGTCGCCGACGTAGAACATCGCGACGCCACCAGCAAGGGCGACCACCGGCAACAAGGGGAGTGGTTCCCCCGGTGCCGCGACTGCTTCGTGCACCCCGAGAGCGAAGAACACCACCCCGGCCACGAGCGGCAGATGCAGGTAGGTGTAGGAGTCGCGCGCGAGCCTTGACCGCTCCCGATCAGTGGTGCCGCGCAGCCGTCGTTCGGCACCGCCGCGCAGATGACCGAAGTAGGACCACCACAGACCGGCCGCGATCAGCACGGCGAGGAGGACGGCCGTCACAACACTCGGGCGCGGAAGAGCGGCTTCGGCGCCAGCGCCTACCCCGACGATCGCCTCACCCAGCGCGATGATGATGATCAGCCCGTGCCGCTCCACGAAGTAGCAGGTGTCACGCTCCCACCGGTGGTCCGACCAGGACAGGCCCCGACAGATCCATCACCGCGGCCACGATCCACAGCAACTCTCGTTCTGGCGTGTCGAAGAACGGCGGGTTCAAGCGGTTAGGGAAACACCTGCCTGTGATGGAGGTGTGTGATGAGGCCTCGGAAGCACCAGGGCGAGAGCCTGCGCGTCCTCGAGCACGGAGGTGGGCATCTGATGGCCGAACACCCCCCGGTGCGGGTGCGCGAGGCTCGCCAAGGTCGCGCGCGTCACCCCCAGCTCGCGAGCGCGCCGCCCCGTGAACCACGGGACAGCCTGCAGCTCCTGCGGAAGGCCTCGTTGCCGTCTCCTGAGCCCATCCTGGGCTACCGCAAACGAAGCCTCCGGCTTTATCCACAGCCCAGCTCGGCTGATCGTGGTTGTCCACAGGCAAAAGCACCCACGCCGTATGCCGCGAGCCGGGTCGCCGCCGTGCGGGGCCGGCGCGAGACCGACCACAACCACACCCCCGGGACACGTTGTGGTCGTCTACGGGCGCCATACCGACCACAACCACACCCCCGAGGCACCCCGTGGTCGCCCCGGGGGCTGGCCTCACGCGTCCAGCACGCCCTCCGGATAGACGGTGCGCTCCGGCGCGCGCCGCTGCGCCCGCGCCAGCGGGTAGTAGATGGCCGCCGTCACCAGCAGCCCGACGATCCACGAGATGTCGGCGCCGCCGAGCGCCTCGGTGGCGGGCCCGGTGTAGAGCGTCTGCGCGAGGAAGGGCACCTGCACGACGATCCCGAAGAGGTAGACGCCGAGCGCCATCGCGTTGACCGAGCCGTAGCGGCCGGCGGGGTCGTAGAGGGCGGGGATGTCCACGCGTTCGCGCGAGACCAGGTAGTAGTCGACGAGGTTGATGGCGCTCCACGGCGTGAAGACCATGAGCAGCAGCAGCACGAAGTTCTTGAAGTTGGCGAGGAAGTCGGCGCTCGCCAGCAGCGCCACGAGCACCGACACGGCGATGAACCCCGAGATGTAGAGCGCCCGCGCCAGCGTCGACACGCGAGCGGCGCGGCGGAAGGCCGACATGGTGGTGAGCATCGTCATCGAACCGCCATACGCGTTGAGGCAGTTGACGGTGAGCTTGCCGACCACGATGACCAGGTAGAACACGATGGCGATGGCGCCGCCGCCGGCCAGCTCACCGACGGCGCCGACCTGATTGGCGAGGAATCCCTTGCCGGTCGCGGCGGGCAGCGACGCGATGAGCGCCCCGAGCGTCATGGACCACTGGGACCCGATCACGCTGCCGGCCAGGGTCGCCCAGAAGGTCCGGCGCTCGGGGGTGCCGATGGGCAGGTAGCGCGAGTAGTCCGCGACGTAGGGCCCGTAGGTCAACTGCCACCCGGCGCCCAGCGAGACGGCCAGCAGGAAGGTGGCGAGCTCGAACGGCTTGCGCCCCAGCAGGGCCGGGATGTCGTATGCCGTGAACAACCGCACCGCGAGGTAGCTCCACGCGATGATGCCGACGACCGTCCCCACGCGACCGAGGGCGTGGATCCACCGGTAGCCGACGATGGCCACCACGGCGGACAGGACGCCGAAGACCACGATGCCGACGGTCGGGGTGTCCAGGCCCAGCGCGCGCGAGACCGCTTGTCCGGCAAGGACGGTCCCGGTGGAGGCGAACCCGAGGTACATCAGCACGACCAGCACCAGCGGGACCACCGCCCCGATGACCCCGAACTGCGCCCGGCTCGAGATCATCTGCGGCAGACCGAGCCTGGGGCCCTGGGCGCTGTGCAGGGCCATGACGACGCCGCCGAGGAGGTTGCCCACGAGGGTGCCGATGATCGCCCACAGCGCGTCGGCGCCGAAGACGACCGCCAGCGCGCCGTCGACGACAGCGGTGATCTGCATGTTGGCGCCGAACCAGAGGGTGAGCTGGTTGACGGGCGAGCCGTGGCGCTCGCTGACCGGGACGACGTCGATGCTGCGCCGCTCGATCCGACTGGTCTGTGTCATGGGCGCCATGATGGAGCCGGCGGCACCGCGTCGCCATACCGGGGGCCGCATGGACCCCCGGTCGTTACTCAGTCTTCACGCATCGGGATGCGCACCGAGCGCTCCTCGGCGACCTCCTCGGCCCGGTCGTAGCCCGCGTCGACGTGCCGGATGACGCCCATGCCGGGGTCGTTGCTGAGGACGCGCGCGAGCTTCTGCGACGCCAGGGCGGTCCCGTCGGCCACCGACACCTGACCGGCGTGGATCGACCGGCCGATGCCGACGCCGCCGCCGTGGTGGATGGACACCCAGGAGGCGCCGGAGGCGGTGTTGACGAGGGCGTTGAGCAGCGGCCAGTCGGCGATCGCGTCGGACCCGTCGGCCATCGCCTCGGTCTCGCGGTAGGGGGAGGCGACGGAGCCGCAGTCGAGGTGGTCGCGGCCGATGACGATGGGCGCCGACACCTCCCCGCAAGACACCATCTCGTTGAACCGCAACCCCGCCCGGTCCCTCTCGCCATACCCGAGCCAGCAGATGCGTGCCGGCAGCCCCTCGAAGTGGACCTTGTCGCGGGCGCCGCGGATCCACCGGTGCAGCCGGTCGTCGTCGGGGAAGAGGTCGAGCACGGCCTGGTCGGTGGCGTAGATGTCGGCCGGGTCCCCGGACAGCGCGGCCCAGCGGAACGGCCCCTTGCCCTCGCAGAAGAGCGGCCGGATGTACTTCGGCACGAATCCCTCGACGTCGAAGGCGCGCTGGTAGCCGCCCTGCCGCGCCTCGTCGCGGATGGAGTTGCCGTAGTCGAAGACCTCCATGCCGCGGTCCTGGAAGCCGACCATCGCCTCGACGTGCCGGGCCATGGACTCCTGGGCGCGGTCGGTGAACTCCTCGGGCTTCTTGGCGGCGTAGTCGGCCCACTCGTCGACGGTGACGCCGATCGGCAGGTAGGAGAGCGGGTCGTGCGCGGAGGTCTGGTCCGTGACGATGTCGATGTCGACCTCGCGGCGCAGCAGCTCGGGGAAGACCTCGGCGGCGTTGCCGACCACGCCCACGGACAGGGCCCGCCGCTCGGCCTTGGCCGCGAGCGCCTGCTCGACGGCGTCGTCGAGGTCGTCCGCGACGACGTCGAGGTAGCCGTGGTCGACCCGGCGCCGCAGCCGGCTCTCGTCGACGTCGACGATGAGGACCGCGCCGCCGTTGAGCGTCACCGCGAGGGGCTGGGCGCCGCCCATGCCGCCACAGCCGCCGGTCAGGGTCAGCGTCCCGGCGAGGGTGCCGCCGAACTTCCGCTCCCCGATCGCCGCGAAGCACTCGTAGGTCCCCTGCAGGATCCCCTGCGTCCCGATGTAGATCCACGACCCGGCCGTCATCTGGCCGTACATCGTGAGGCCCAGCTGCTCCAGCCGCCGGAACTCCGGCCACGTGGCCCAGTCGCCGACGAGGTTCGAGTTGGCGATCAGCACGCGCGGCGCCCACTCGTGGGTCTGCATGACCCCCACCGGCCGCCCGCTCTGGACCAGCATCGTCTCGTCCTCGCGCAACCCCTGCAGGGTGCGCACCATGGCGTCGAAGCTGCGCCAGTCCCGCGCCGCCCGACCGGTCCCGCCGTAGACCACCAGGTCGTCAGGGCGCTCGGCGACCTCCGGGTCGAGGTTGTTCATGAGCATCCGCAGCGGGGCCTCGGTCTGCCAGCTCCGCGCCGACAGGGTCGTGCCGCGCGGTGCGCGGACGGGGCGAGCACCTTCCATGGCTACCTCCATCGGGTCCAGGGCCGTATGCCGTCAGCCCGCGTCACCGCCCGGCCACATCACCGTGCGGGTCCCCCCATCGAACCGCGCCGGCGTCGTGGCGGCCAGCCCCGGCAGACCCCCAACTGTCCCGGATCCGAGACCCACCTCACCCAACCCATCCACTCACCCGCGATCGTGGCCCCCGCAGCCTGCCCCACCCACTCACCCACTCACCCACTCACCCACGATCGTGGTCTCTTTGCGCGCCCCAGCGACACAAACCGACCACGTTGGCGGGAGAACGCCGGGAACGTCAGTCCTGCTTCACCGGACCGACTCCTCGGCGCTCCGGGCCTCGCTCGTCCCTCGCTCGGGTCCTCGCGCCGTCGTCGTCAGTCCTGCTTCACCGGACCGACTCCTCGGCGCTCCGGGCCTCGCTCGTCCCTCGCTCGGGTCCTCGCGCCGTCGTCGTCAGTCCTCGACCCACCCGAAACCGCGGGCCATCGTCCCCAGCCGACCCCGCAGGTGCAGCACCTGCGCCGCCGTCAGCGTGGGCTCGGCGCGCAGCAGCAGCTCGGTCACCGTGGCCTCGAACTCGCGCGGCGACAGCACGTCGACCTCCCCCTCGGGGCGGTCCTCCCGACCCGGCAGCGGCTCCGCGACCCGCACCCGACCCGGGGCGCGACGGTCTTCGCTGTCGTCGCCGAGCGCCCGCACCTCCGAGGCCTTGGGACCCTTGGGACCCTCCTCGGGGACATACTCGACGATCACGCCCGGCCGCACCTGCGCCCGGTCGCCCACGATGTCGTTGACGTGCAGGAACACGTCGGGGCCGTCGTCCATCGGAGCGATGAAGCCGTAGCCCTTGACCGCGTCGAACGACAGCACCTCACCCTGGATCACATCCGCCATGTGACGCACCTTACCCCCCGGCCCGTGGCGCAGGTCCAGGGGCGAGCCGTCGGCGCCGGCTCGGGCCGGACGCCGCTAGGTTGGGGCCGTGGAGCTCCGCATCGCCCAGCTCGCCAACTTCGTCGGCCCGACCTCGGGCGGGATGAAGGTCGCCATCGACCAGCTGGGCAGCGGGTACGTCGCCGCGGGGGCCAGGCGCCTGCTCGTCATACCGGGCTCGACGCACGACTGGATCGAGACCGAGCTGGGATATGTGGTGACGGTCGCGGCGCGGCCGGTCAGCGGTGGGTACCGGATGATCCTCGACCCGCGGCCGGTGCTGCGGGCTCTGGAGGCGTTCGAGCCGACGTCGCTGGAGGTGTCCGACAAGTCCACGCTGCTCCCGGTGACGATGGCGGCCCGGCGCCGCGGGATCCCGACGGTGCTCTTCTCCCACGAACGCCTCGACGCGATGCTGTCGATGCGCATCGGCCTGCAGCGCGAGCTGCGCCACCCGGTGCGGATGTTCAACGGCGCGCTCGCCCGCGTCTTCGACCACGTCGTGGTGACCTCCGACTACGCGGCGGGCGAGTTCAGCGGGCTGGCGTCGGTGGACCGGGCCCGGCTGCACCAGGTGCCGCTCGGCGTGGACCTGCAGACCTTCCGGCCGCCGCCGACCCCACCGCCGCCATCCCCCACGCTGCGGCTGGTCCACGCCGGTCGCCTCTCCCGCGAGAAGGACCCGCACCTGGCCGTCCGCACCGCCGTGGCCCTGCACCGTCGTGGCGTCCCGGTGCGCCTGGACGTGTATGGCGAGGGCCCCCACCGCCCCGAGCTGGAGGCGATCGCGGCCGGGAGCCCGGTCGTCTTCCACGGGCACGTGGCCGGGCGCGGGGCGTTGGCCCGGCGGCTCGGCGAGGCCGACGTGGCCCTGAGCGTGTGCTCGGGGGAGACCTTCGGGCTGGCGGTACTCGAGGCCCTGGCCTGCGGCACCCCGGTCGTCACCGCCGACCGGGGCGGCGCCCGGGAGCTGGTCGACGAGGCGTCGGGAGCGTGGGGACGCGCCGACGAACCGGAGTCCCTGGCGCACGCGGTGCTGCGGGTGGCGGAGCGCCCCGCGGCCGAGCGGCGGGCGGCGGCCCGGGCCCGCGCCGAGCATTATCCCTGGTCGCGGACCGTGTCGGCGATGCTCTCGCTGCACCGCACCCTCGCCGCCTCGCCCGCCGCCCCCTCACCCTCTTCCCGCCCTTTTCGCCCCTCTCCCCCTTCCCTCTCTTCTCGTTGAGAGGCGACAGAGCGGGGTCATCCGCGGGTCATGACCCCGATCTGTCGCCTCTCAACGACGGGGGCGGGAGGCTCGACGTCGGCGGCGGCGGCGGCGGGCGAGGCCGGCTCGAGCGGCGTGGCCGGCGAGGACACCTCGCGCGTGTGCAGCAGCAGCGGCACCGCCACGGCCAGGACCATCGCGGTGGTCAGGACGATCGCCGGGACCATGCCTTCGAGGGAGGAGTCGAGCGGGGCGCTGATCCCGGCGACGACGCTGACGGCCAGCAGCACCCGGGTGGCCCGCACCCCGAGGGGCAGCGCGGCGACGAAGGGCACCACCCACAGGGCGTACCACGCGTGCACCACCGGCCCGAGCAGCAGCGTGGCCAGCATGATCACGGCGACGGCGCGCAGCGCGGCCGGCCGGTCGCCGGTGCGTCCCCCCAGCGCGAGCACCCCGGCGACGAGGACGGCGAGCGCCATACCGAGGGTGCGGGCCGTGGTGAGCGCCGACGCCCACAGCTCGGGCAGACCGACGTGGTTGACGACCCACCCGACGGCGCGCCCGGCGGTCGTCGACACCGAGAACGGCGTCAGCACCTCCCCGGGCACCGCCAGCGCCGAGACCCACCCGATGCCCAGGTGGTAGGGCAGGCCGCACAGCACCAGGGTGGCCAGGCTCTTCCCCGCCACGGCCGCCACGCGCCGCAGCCGGTCCTGCAGCGAGACCGCCGCGCCCAGGCTGACCAGCACCACCCCGACGCAGACCAGCCCGCCCGGCACCTTGACCGCGGCGGCAAGCCCCCCGAGCACGGCGCCCCAGCCCCAGCTGCCCCGGCCCGCGAGCGCCAGCCCCGCCGCCGCGAAGCCGGCCAGCAGCACGTCGTTGTGGAGCCCGCCGACGCCGTGGGCGACCATGAGCGGGCTGGCGGTGACCAGCGCGGTGACGCGACCGGCGTCGAGCCGGCACCACCGCGCGAGCTCGGGGAGCGCCCAGACCAGGAGGGCGAGGCCGAGCAGCGACGCCAGCCGCTCCAGGACGATCGCGACCGCCGGGTCGCGCGTCAGCGTGGTCGCGACGGCGCCCCAGACGAGCGGGACCGGGCCGTATGGCGTGATCGTGTCCATCCACCGGGGGTCGACCCGCTCGCTCCACGCCCCCGCCAGGGTCACCGGGGCATAGTCGTATGGCGTCAGCAGCCGTCTCGTGAGCTCACCCTGCGCCACGTAGCTGAAGCCGTCGCGGCTGAAGAGCGGCGGGGCCACCGTCAGCGGGATCGCCCAGGCCCACGTGGCGCGGCGGGCGAGGGCGAGGGAGGCGGACGGCATACGGCCGCGGGACCAGCGGGTGGAGGTGCGGACCAGGGAGAGCCAGGCCCAGGCCAGCAGGCCCAGCCCGACCACCTGGACCGCGAGGCCGAGCATGCGACCCGGCATGGTGGCGCCGACGGCGGCGAGCGGTTCGACGAGGTCCGCGACCACGGACCGCGGCAGCGGCGTCGTCACGAAACCACCCGCGAGGACCAGGAGCGCCCCGAGGACGCCGCGAAGGATCACCGTCCCGACGGTAGGCACGGCGGCCGCTGGTGCGCTGAACCCCGCGTGACGCGTCGGCGAACGCAGGGCGTCCACCGGTGGTCGGCTCGCCGGTCGCCCGGCTGAGACCAGCGGGCCGGTCGCCCGGCTCAGCGCAGCGGGCCGGTCACCTGCTCCACCGCGGCCAGCAGCCGCCCGGAGGCGAGCGCGTCGTGGGCGAGCGCGATGTCCGGCGCGAGGAACCGGTCGACCCCCGGCCCCTCCCAGCCGGCGTCGCGCAGCACCTGGATGGCGGCGCCGGTGGCCGCTGCCGGCTGCAGCGGGGCGCGCAGCGCGATGCCGCGGGCGGCCGTGAGCACCTCGATGGCCAGCACGCGCGTGAGGGCGTCGACCGAGCGGCGCAGCTTGCGGGCGGCGGACCAGCCCATCGAGACGTGGTCCTCCTGCATCGCGCTGGACGGGATGGAGTCGACGGACGCGGGGACGGCGAGGCGCTTCATCTCGGAGACGATCGCGGCCTGGGTGTACTGCGCGATCATGTGGCCGCTGTCGACGCCGGGGTCGTCCGCGAGGAAGGGGTTGAGCCCGTGGTTGCGCGCCTTGTCGAGGAGCCGGTCGGTGCGGCGCTCACTCATCGAGGCTACGTCGGCCGCCACGATCGCGAGGAAGTCGAGGACGTAGGCGACCGGCGCGCCGTGGAAGTTGCCGTTGGACTCGACGCGACCGTCCAGCGTCACGACGGGGTTGTCGACGGCCGCGGCCAGCTCGCGCGTCGCCACCAGCGTGGCGTGGGCGACGGTGTCGCGCGCTCCGCCGGCGACCTGGGGTGCGCACCGCAGCGAGTAGGCGTCCTGCACGCGCGTGCACGCCTCGGTGCGGTGGCTCTCGCGGATCGGGCTGCCCGCCAGGATGGTTCGCAGGTTGTAGGCCGAATCCCCCTGGCCCGGGTGAGGCCTCAGCTCGTGCAGGTCCGCGGCGAAGACGTTGTCCGTGCCGAGCAGGCCCTCGACGCTCATGGCGGCGCTGAGGTCCGCGACCTTCAGCAGCGCAGTGAGATCCGTGATGGCCAGGACGAGCATGCCGAGCATGCCGTCGGTGCCGTTGATGAGCGCCAGACCTTCCTTCTCCTCCAACGCGATCGGCGTGAGCCCGGCGTCGCGCAGTGCCTCACCGGCGTCGGCGAGCTCGCCGGAGGGCAGCCGCACCGGACCCTCCCCCATCAGCGCCAGCGCGCAGTGCGCCAGGGGCGCGAGATCGCCTGAGCAGCCGAGGGATCCGTACTCGTGGACCACCGGCGTGATGCCGGCGTTGAGCAGGTCGACGTAGGCCTGCGCGGTCGAGACCTTCACGCCCGTGCGGCCGGTCGCGAGGGTGGACAGGCGCAGCAGCATCAGCGCGCGCACGACCTCGCGCTCCACCTCGGGGCCGGACCCGGCGGCGTGCGAGCGCACGAGCGAGCGCTGCAGCTGGGCGCGCAGGTCGGTGGGGATGTGCCGCGTCGCGAGCGCCCCGAACCCCGTCGACACCCCGTAGTGCGGGATCGTGTCGGTCGCCAGCCCCTCGATCACGGCGCGACTGCGGGCGATCTCATCGATCGAGTCCTGGGTCAGGGCGACCGGGGCGTCGTGCCGCGCCACGGCGACGACGTCGTCGAAGGACAGCGGCCCGCGGCCGACCTGGACGGGAGTGCGCTCAGCAGTCATGCCGCTCATTGTGCGAGCCTGCGCCCACCCTCGGGCAGCCCCCGGCCCCCGGCTTCTGTCCCGGATCCGAGACAGGCAGGGCGGGGTGCGAGAGGTCCCGTTCGTCGGGGCGGGCGGTTCGGCATACGGTCGGGACGGACAGACCCAGCCGTATGACGAGAGGCCCGCCATGACCACCACCGCCCCTGCCCCGGTCACCCGCTACTACGAGCTCGTCGACGCCGGCGACGTCGAAGGCCTGGTCGGGCTCTTCACCGAGGACGCGACCTACGAGCGGCCGGGCTACGAGCCGATGCGCGGGCACGCCGGGCTGACCGCGTTCTACTCCGGCGAGCGGATCATCGAGTCCGGGGCGCACACCCTGACCCACGCCGTCGTCGACGGTGACGAGGTGGCGGTGCAGGGGAGGTTCGAGGGTCGGGCGCGCGACGGGCGGGCGTTGGAGCTGCGGTTCGCCGACTTCTTCCGTCTCGACGGCGAACGGATCTCCTACCGCACCACGTACTTCTACGCCCCGCTCGCCTGACGGCGGGCGGGCGGCATACGACTGATCCACGAACACGTCTGCAGCACAGGGAGATCCGATGCGCGTCGTCACCACTCGCGACGAGCTGGCCCGCGCCCGAGGCGATCTCGGGACCGTGGGGTTCGTCCCGACCATGGGATACCTGCACGACGGGCACCTCTCGCTCGTGCGAGCAGCCAGGCGCGCCAACGACTCCGTGGTGGTCTCGATCTTCGTCAACCCCACGCAGTTCGACCCCGGTGAGGACCTCGACAGCTATCCACGCGACCTCGACCGCGACCTCGCGATGCTTGAGGCCGAGGGCGTGGACCTGGTCTGGACACCCCGCGTCGAGGACGTCTATCCCCCGGGCTCGTCCACCCGCGTGACCGTCGGCGGCGTCACCGACGTCCTCGAAGGCGCCCGCCGCCCAGGGCACTTCGACGGCGTCGCGACCGTGTGCACGATCCTGTTCCGCGCGGTCCGGCCCACCCGGGCCTACTTCGGGCAGAAGGACGCCCAGCAGACCGTCGTCATCCGCCGCCTCGTCCGTGACCTGGCGCTCGGCCTCGAGGTGTGCGTCGAGCCGATCCGCCGCGAGCCCGACGGCCTGGCGATGAGCTCGCGCAACACCTATCTCTCGACGGCCGAGCGCGCCGTCGCACCCGTCCTGCACCGCGCCCTGCTCGCCGCCCAGGAGGCGTATGCCGCCGGCCACCGCCAGGCCTCGGACCTGCTCGAGGCCGCGCACGCGGTGCTCGCGACCGAGCCCGCAGTGGCGGTGGAGTACGTCAGCCTCGCCGACCCGGACACCCTGGCCGAGCTCGACGAGGTCGACCCCGGTCGCGGGCCCCTGGTGTCGCTGGCCGCCCGCCTCGGCCGGACGCGCCTGATCGACAGCCTCGTGCTGGCTCCCACCGCCGCAGATCTGAGGGACAGCAGCAGATCTTCGGGACAGAACCCGAAGATCTGCGACCCACGCGAGCCGGCTCCGGCTGACGCCGACTTGGGCTGACGCCGGCTCGGCCTGATGCCGGCTCGGGCTGTCGCCGGCTCGACCCGACGACACCCGCCAAGATGGGGTCATGTCCCGCAGCGCCTCCCCCGCCGTGAGCCAGGCGGTCGCGATCCTGCGCCACCTCTCGCGCCACCCCGAGCCGGTGCCCGCGGCCGCCGTCGCCCGCGACCTCGGGCTGCCCCGCTCCACGGCATACAAGCTGTTGTCCCTGCTGGCCGACGAGGGGCTGGTGACGCACCTGCCGGAGGAGCGCCGCTACGGGCTCGGGGTCGGGGTGTTCGAGCTGGGCAGCGCCTACTCCCGGCAGGCCGGGCTGGCGCGGGTGTCGCGTCCCGTGCTCACGCGGCTCGTCGACGAGACGACCCACAACGTGCACCTGGCGGTGCTGCACGGCCGCGACGTGCTCTACGTCCTCGAGGAGCGCGCGCCCGGGCGGCCCATGCTGGTCACAGACGTCGGCGTCCGCCTGCCCTCCCAGCTCACCGCCTCCGGGCTCGCCATGCTGGCCGCGCTCCCCGCCGCCCAGGTGCGCGCGCTCTTCCCGGACCGGGCGGCGTTCGTGACGCGGCTGGGCACAGGCCCGCACTCCCTGACGGCCCTGCGCTCGGAGCTCGCGGCGGTGCGCGCGCGGGGCTTCGCGCTCGAGGACGGCACCGTGACAGAGGGCCTCGCGAGCGTCGCGGCGGCGGTGGTGGACCACGGCGGCCACCCGGTAGCATCCGTCGCGATCACCTATCCACGACAGGTGGAGGCCTCCGTCGAGCGCTTGGCGGACGCCGCGCGTCGAGCTGCGCAGGAGCTCACCCGCCGCCTCGGCGGACATCGCAAGGAGCATCCATGACCGGCACGATCCAGGGCAGCGGCGTGACCGCCGTCGTCCTCTGCGGCGGCACCTCCGTCCGCATGGGCGGGACCGACAAGACGTCCGCCCAGCTCGGCGGGACCACCGTCCTCGACCTCCTCCTGGACCACCTGCCGCAGGAGTGGACCGTCGTCTGCGTCGGGACCGAGCGCCCGACCTCGCGGCCCGTGACCTGGACCCGCGAGGACCCGCCCCTCGGCGGACCCGCCGCCGGCATCGCCACCGGCGCCGCGCTCTCGGAGAACCCGGTCACCGTCGTCGTCGCCGGGGACCAGCCGTTCGCCGGCGACGCGGCGCAGCCTCTCGTGCAGGCGCTCGCCGCGGCGGGGCCCGGCGTCCAGGCCGTCGCCCTGATCGACGACACCGGCCGGCTGCAGCCCCTCCTCGCGGCCTACGACACCCTCTCGCTGCGGTCGACCTTCCCGCCCGGGACGAGCGACGTGTCCGTGCACCGCACCGTGGCCACCCTGCGCATGGACGGCATCACGCCCCCCTCCACGCACGTCCTGCTCGACGTCGACACCCCGCAGGACCTGGACGCCGCCCGCGCCTACCACCTGGGCTGAGCGAGACCGGTCCACGCCGCCCTCGGGAGGCCGCAGCCGCGCGGCCGGGACCGGGGGCTGCACGCGGCGGCGCGGACGGCATACGGTGAAGGGATGAAGGCCATCACCCTGCCGTCGTTCGGCGGCCCCGAGGTCCTGACCGTCTCCGAGGTCCCCACCCCCGGCATCCGCGCCGACGAGGTGCTCGTCCGGGTCGTCGCCGCCGGCGTCAACCGCGCCGACCTGCTGCAACGCCAGGGCCACTACGCGCCGCCGGCCGGCGAGTCCGAGATCCCGGGCCTCGAGGTCAGCGGCATCGTCGTGCAGGTCGGCAGCCGCGTCGAGGGGTGGCGCGAGGGCGACGAGGTCTGCGCCCTCCTCGCCGGCGGTGGGTATGCCGAGCACGTCGCCGTCCCCGCCGGTCAGCTGCTGCCCGTCCCTGCCGGGGTGAGCCTCGTCGACGCCGCCGCGCTGCCCGAGGTCGCGTGCACCGTGTGGTCCAACCTCGTCATGACCGCGGGGCTCCGCAGCGGCGACACCCTGCTCGTGCACGGCGGGTCGAGCGGCATCGGGACCATGGCGACGCAGATCGCCCGGAGCCGGGGCGTGCGGGTGGCCGTCACCGCCGGCTCCGCGGCCAAGCTCGAGCGGTGCCGGGAGCTGGGGGCCTCGATCCTGATCGACTACAAGGAGCAGGACTTCGTCGAGGAGCTGCGGCGGGCCACCGAGGGGCACGGCGCGGACGTGATCCTGGACAACATGGGCGCGAAGTACCTGCCCCGCAACGTCGCCGCCCTCGCCACCGGGGGTCGCCTCGTCATCATCGGCATGCAGGGCGGCGTCAAGGGCGAGCTCGACATCGCGACGCTGCTGCGCAAGCGGGCGAGCGTCACGGCGACCTCGCTGCGGGCCCGCCCCCGCGACGAGAAAGCCGCCATCGTGGCCGCGGTGCGCGAGCACGTCTGGCCGCTGGTCGAGTCGGGGCAGGTGCGGCCGGTGGTGCACGGGCGGTTCCCGGCGCGCGAGGTCCGGCGGGCGCACGAGGAGCTCGACAAGGGCACCCACATCGGCAAGGTGCTGCTGACCGTCTGAGGCCGGGCGACCCCGAGGCGGGCCGAGCGAGACGTCGGCGCTCGGCCCTCGGCGCTGCGCCCGGCGGTTCGGGTGGGTTCGGCCGCCGTCATCGGTGGTGGAACCCACCCGGTGACCTCGACCTCGACGTCCGCGACCCGACGCGCCGGGGCCGTACCCGCCGGGCCACATCCGCCGGGCCATACCCGCCGGGCCATACCCGCCGGGGGCAGGTAAACCAGCCTGGTGAACGAAGGCCGGTCGATGCCCGGGCCGCCGGCGGGTCAGAGCTGGGGGGAGAGGAAGGCCGACAGGGCGGCGGCATACATCGCGGGGTCCTCGGCGCCCATCAGCTCGCGGGCCGAGTGCATCGACAGCATCGGCGCCCCGAAGTCGATCGTCGACACCCCGAGCTGGGCCGCCGTCATCGGGCCGATGGTCGAGCCGCACGGCATGTCCCCGCGCGCCGCGAACTCCTGCATCGGCACCCCCGCCTGGTCGCACGCCAGCCGGAACCAGCCGGCCGACACCGCGTCCGTGGCGTAGCGGCCCTTGACGTTGACCTTGAGCACCGGGCCGCCGTTGAGGGCGACCTGGTGGTTGGGCTCGTGCTTCTCGGGATAGCTGGGGTGCGTGGCGTGCGCCATGTCGCCGGAGGCGACGACCGTCGCGGCGAGCGCCCGCTGGTAGTCGTCCCGGTCGCCGCCGAGCGATCGCGTGATGCGCTCCATGATCTGCGGCAGCATCGAGGAGAACCCCCCTCGCTCGGTCATAGAGCCGATCTCCTCGTGGTCGAAGAGCACCAGCACCTGCACGTATGGCGTCGCCGGCCCGTCGCCGTCCACCGCGTCGACGAACGCCCGGGTCCCGCAGTAGCTGGTGCCGAGGTTGTCCAGGCGGGGCGCGGCCAGCAGGGAGTCGTCGTGCCCGAGCAGGGTCGACGGGGTGAGGTCGTGGGTCATGAGGTCCCACGCGAGGACGTCGTCGACGTCGCAGCCGACCTCGCGGGACATGAACTCCCGCATCGCCGGCGCGGACCCGCCATACCCCCACACGGGGACGACGTGGGTCTGCGGGTTGAGGGTGAGGCTGTCGTTGGCGCCGCGGTCCAGGTGGATGGCCAGCTGCGGCACGCGCAGGGTCGGGGTGTCGACGAGCACGAGGTGGGTCTCGACGCCGGCGCGTCCACGCACGGACACGCGGCCGGACAGTCCCAGGTCGCGATCGAGCCAGGAGTTGAGCAGGGGGCCGCCATACACCTCGCAGGCGAGCTGGTCCCAGCCGTAACGGTGCAGGTCAGGGTTGGGACGGATGCGCAGGTTGGGCGAGTCGGTGTGGGCCCCCACCACGCGGAAGGGGGTGGTCGCCCCGTCCGCGTGCTCGGTGGACCAGGCGGCCAGAGAGCCGGCGCGGATGGTGTAGAAGCGCCCGGCCTGCTGCGGCCAGGCGTCGCCCTCGGCGAGCTCGATGAACCCGGCGGCGTCGAGCATCGCGCCGGCCGACTGCACCGCGTGGAAGGGAGACGGGGAGGAGTCGATGAACTGGCACAGCCCGCGGGCCTCGACCTCGGGGTCGAACGAGTGGCTCATGCGGCCAGTATGCCGTCAGCCCTCGTCCGGCCCGACGACGGCGCGCATGAGGGCTACCCTGGCGGGACAGGAGGCGTCATGACCAAGAGGATCGTCGTCACTCGGACTCAGCGTGACGCTGCCCGTTGGTTGACGACACGCGCGGCCGCTCAGGGACGCACCGTCCGGTCGTCCACACGGCTCATCGCCGAGGCGGAGCCCTCGTCGCGACCGACGTCGGGCGCGCGCTCGGCCACCAGCGGGACGACGTCGGCGATCGAGTCGACGACCCGCGTGGGGCGGTAGGGAAACAGCTCCACCTGGTGCGGGCGCGTGGACCCGGTCAGCACGAGGATGGTGCGCAGCCCCGCCTCGAGCCCGGACACGACGTCGGTGTCCATGCGGTCGCCGATCATGACGGTGTGCTCGGAGTGCGCCTCGATCCGGTTGAGGGCGGTGCGCATCATGAGCGGGTTGGGCTTGCCGACGTAGTAGGGCTTGCGCCCGGTGGCGGCGGTGATCAGCGCGGCGACCGACCCCGTGGCCGGCAGCGTGCCCTCCACCGACGGCCCGCTCACGTCGGGGTTGGTGGCGATGAAGCGCGCGCCGCCCTCGACCAGCCGGATCGCGCGCGTGATGGCCTCGAAGGAGTAGGTCCGCGTCTCCCCCAGCACCACGTAGTCGGGGTCGCGCTGGGTCATCGTGTAGCCCGCCTCGTAGAGCGCGGTGGTCAACCCCGCCTCCCCGATGACGTAGGCCGACCCCCCGGGCCGCTGCTCGGCCAGGAAGCTCGCGGTCGCGAGCGCCGAGGTCCAGATGCAGTCCTCGGGGACGTCGATCCCGCTGGCCAGCAGCCGCGCCCGCAGGTCGCGCGGGGTGTAGATCGAGTTGTTGGTCAGCACCTGGAAGCGCAGCCCGCGCTCCTGCAGCGCCGCGAGGAACTCGGCGGCGCCGGGGATCGCGTGCTCCTCGTGGACCAGCACCCCGTCCATGTCGGTGAGCCAGGACTCGATGTGGGCGTGGGTCGTCATACGGCCAGTATGGCGACCCGCCCGCGCGCGGCGCTCGGCCCGACCACGACGACCGGGCCACGACGCCCGAGCCTCGACGACCGAGCCTCGACGAGCGGGTGGAGCCGGGGGGGTTGACGGCCGGCGACATACTCGGTATACCTGTCCCTGCCAGGCGACATACCGAGTATGTCGGTCGGCGGCCGGCCGGTCACCAGGGGGATGACCGGCCGGCCCCACCTCGACAGGAGACGCGATGACCGTCCTCGAGCTCGATCACGTCCACCGCACCCACGGCACCGGCGACACCGCCGTCCATGCCCTGCAGGGGGTGACCCTGACGATCGAGGCCGGCGAGCTGGTGGCCGTCATGGGCCCCTCCGGGTCGGGCAAGTCGACGCTGCTCAACCTTGCCGGTGCGCTCGACCGACCGACGACCGGGCGCGTCGTCATCGAGGGCGTGGACATCACGGTCCTGCGCCCGGACGCCCTGGCCCGCCTGCGCCGGCGCAGCGTCGGCTTCGTCTTCCAGGACTTCAACCTCATCTCGTCGCTCACTGCCGCCGAGAACGTCGCGCTCCCGCTCGAGCTCGACGGCGCCCGCCCCCGCACCGCCCGGCGGCAGGCCCACGCGGCGCTGGAGGAGGTCGGCATCCGGGACCTGGCCGACCGCTACCCCGACCAGATGTCCGGCGGACAGCAGCAGCGCGTCGCGATCTGCCGCGCGCTCGTCGGCGACCGCCGGCTGGTCCTCGCCGACGAGCCCACGGGCGCCCTGGACTCGGTGACCGGCGAGGCCATCCTGGAGATCCTGCGGCGCCGCTGCGACCAGGGCGCGGCCGGCCTGCTCGTCACCCACGAGGCCCGGCACGCGGCGTGGGCGGACCGGGTCGTCTTCCTCCGCGACGGCATCATCGTCGACACCACGGGCACCCCCGAGCGGGCCGAGTCGCTGCTCGGGGCCGAGGCGTGAGGGGCCGGGCCATGACCGCCACCCTCACCCCCACCAGGGGCAGCAACGCCGCCGGCGGTGGCCCCCGCCGCGACCCCGAGCAGGCCTCCCGGCGAGACGAGTGGCTCGCCGGCTGGCGCGTGGCCCTGCGCCTCGCCGCCCGCGACGCGTGGACCCACCCGGGCCGCAGCGCCCTCGTGCTGGTGATGATCGCCCTCCCGGTCCTGCTCATGGTGGCTGCGCTGACGGTCTACGCCACCAAGGACCTCGACGACCGCGAGGCGGAGCAGGTGCACTTCGGGGCCGGGCAGGGCGTCGTCACCACCGTCACCTCCGAGGCGCTGGAGCCCGACCCCCGGGGGCAGACGGGCTACAGCTGCGGTGGGCCGGGACCCTGCGCTCGCCAGCCGGCCACGCCCCTGCCCGGCCTGCCCGCACCGGCGGCCGTCGAGGCCGCCCGCAGCGCCGACCTCGAGACCGCCGTCGGTCGCCTCCTCGGCGCCCACCTGGTCACGGTCGCGAGCTACACGACCCAGGTCCGCGTCGGCGAGGAGACCCGCCCCGTGCAGACCCTCGCGATCGACGGCCGCGAGCCCGTCACCCGCGGCAAGGCCGACCTGGTGAGCGGCCGCTGGCCGGCCTCGGCCGACGAGGTCGTGGTCACCGAGGCCGGCCTGGCCAAGGGCCTGCCCGCGACCGGCACGATCACCGTGACCGAGCAGGCCACGGACGCCCCGCAGCAGGGGGGCCGCGAGCGCGTCCTGCAGGTCGTGGGGGTCGGCGTCGGGCGTCTCTACGACCCTCCCGCCGAGGCCGAGCTGATCCGGCTGCCCGACCGCACCGGCACCGGGTGGCAGGGGGCGCTCGTCGACCGCGCGACCCCCCTCACCTGGGCGGAGGTGCAGGCGGCGAGCAGGCACGGCGTCGCCCTCACGTCGCGGCAGGTCCTGCGCGACCCGCCACCGGTCACGGACGGCATCGGTCGGGGCGCCACCGGCTCGGGCGCCTCCGGCACCCAGACCCTCACGCTGGTCGCGCTCCTCGCGGCCGCCCTGCTCGTCGAGTCGACCCTGCTCGCCGGGCCGGCCTTCGCGGTCATCGCGCAGCGGCAACGACGCACCCTCGCCCTCGCGGCCGCCAACGGCGCGACCCGCGCCCAGCTGCGACGCACCGTCCTCGGCCAGGCCGTGGTGCTGGGCGGGGTGTCCTCCGCCGTGGCGGCGGTGCTGGGCGTCGCGGCGGGCGCCGTCGGGGTGTGGGGCTACCGACGGTGGTCCCCGACGGCCCTGTTCGGACCCTTCGACGTGCCGTGGGCCGCCGTCGCGATCGTGGTCGGGTGCGCCGTCGTCGCGGCCGTCGTCGCGGCCCTGCTGCCGGCGCGCGGGCTCGCCCAGCTCGACGTCGTGTCCGCGCTGCGCGGCCAGGTCGCGCCACGGCGGATGCGGCGCTCGGTGCCGGTCGTCGGGCTGGTCCTGGCGGCGGCCGGCGCGGTCGGCGTCTTCGCGGTCGTGGCCTACCTCTGGGCCCACCCCGGCGCCGAGACCTGGATCGCCATCCTGCTCATCCTGACCGTCGTCGCCCTCGTCGTGGGCGCCCTGATGGCCGTGCCGGCCATCGTGGCCCTCGTCGGCCGCCTCGGCGGGCACCTCCCCGTCGCGGCCCGTATGGCGACCCGCGACGCCGCCCGCCAGCGTGGTCGGGCGACGCCGACGGTGGCGGCCATCATGGCCGGGAGCATCCTGCTCGGGGCGATGACGATCGGCTTCGCGTCCGTCGCGGAGCGACAGCGGCTGGACTACCGGCCCCACGCCCCTGACGGCTGGCTGTGGTCCCATGTGGCCGACCGCGCGACCCCGGACCTGATCCGCGCCGCGATCCCCGGTGCCGTCGTCCACGCCGAGGCCCGGGCCGAGGGGCCGGACTCCGCGCCGGTCGACGCGCCACCGACGTGGCGTCCCCCGGCGATCAGCCGCGCGCTCGTCGCCACCGTCCCCGGCTGCAGCCCGACCGACCTGCTCGGCGGCGACCGGGTCGACGCGTGCCCGTCGCTCGGCATCGGCTTCTGGGGCCCCGGGGGGCAGGTCCTCGCCCTCGACGACGCCGCCCTGCGCGACCTCGTGCAGGTCACGGCCGAGCAGCGGTCCGTCCTGGACCGCGGTGGCGTCCTCGTCTCGGACGCCCGACTGGCCACCACGGGCACGATCACCTGGGTCACGGGCGGCCTCAAGGAGGCCGAAGGGCCCACCGCCGGAGCCTGGGTGGGCGACAGCGCCCGACGTCAGACGCCCGTGTCGGCCCTGACCCACGAGCAGTCGGGACGTCTCGGGGTGGAGGCGTTCTCCGGCAGGGGGGTGATGACCACCGCCGGCGTCCAGGGCCTCGGAGCCGTCGTGCGCCAGGGGGCCCTCGTGGCTCACGGACCCGGTGGCGAGGCCGTCACGCAGGAGCAGCGCGACGCGGTCGTCAAGGCCATGGTCGGCACAGTCATGCCGGAGGCCTCGATGTTCGACGGGGCCCTCGAGGTGGAGCGGGGCTACACCGACCAGTACGCCAAGCTCGCCTGGCTCATGCTCGGCACCGTCACCCTGCTGATCCTCGTCGCCACCACCACCGCCACCGCCCTGTCCATGGGTGAGGCGCAGCGCGACCTCGACACCCTCGCGGCCATCGGGTCCACCGGGCGTCTGCGCCGTGGCATCGCCGCGGCCCAGGCCGCCACGCTGGCCCTCATCGGGACCGCCCTCGGCCTCGCCGTCGGGGCCGCCCCCGGCATCGCCTTCTCCCGCGAGGCCACGCGCGGTGCCGTGCCGGGCGGGACCGAGCCCGTCACCACGCTGGTGCTCCCCTGGGGCGTGTGGGCGGTGGCGGTTCTCGCCATACCGGCGCTGGCCGCGTTGCTCGCCGCGCTCGTGGTGCGCAGCAACCCCGTCCTGACGCGCAGGACCACCTGACCACCCGCCCACCTCACCCGGGAGAGACTGGAGACCTCATGTCGATCCGCCAAGGGCTGCTCGCCCTCCTCGCCGACCAGCCCATGTATGGCGCCCAGCTGCGCGCCGAGTTCGAGGCCCGCACCGGCGGCACGTGGCCGCTCAACGTGGGGCAGGTCTACCAGACCCTCGCCCGCCTCGACCGCGACGGCCTGGTGGTCGAGCTGGGCGACGACGACGAGGGGCGCACGACCTACGGCCTCACCGACGCGGGACGCGCCGAGGTCGAGCGGTGGTGGGCCGAGCCCGTGGACCGCGAGTCCACGCCCCGCAACGAGCTGGCCATCAAGCTGGCCCTGGCGGTCACCGTGCCCGGCGTCGACGTCACCCGCATCGTGCAGGCCCAGCGCACCGCGACCATGCGTCAGCTGCGCGACCTCACCCGCCTCAAGGCGTCGACGACCGGCGACCCGGATCGCACCCAGCTGGCCTGGCTGCTGGTCGTGGAGAACCTCATCTTCGGCGCGGAGTCGGAGGTGCGCTGGCTCGACCACGTCGAGGCGCGGGTCGCTCGCGCCGCCCGGCGGTCGCAGCACACCGGCGCCGATCCTGGATGCCGGCCGGACGTCCAGGCCCTCGCCCCGGTGCACGAATCATCCCGAAAATAGTCATTTCGGGCGGTTCCGGGACACCCGGATGGCATATTGGATGGGGTGGCAGCCACAACGGGCTGCCCGCCACCTCTCGCCAGGGGGAGCCATGTCCCGCACCATCCGTCTGATCGCCGCCACCACGCTGGCGGCCGCCACCGTCGCCACCCCCGCCGCCGCGCACGCCCGGCTCGCCGGACCGTCGGCGCTGGCCCCCAGGGCGGCCGCCGCGTCGGGCTTCACCCCCGTCCGCACCACGTCGTATGCCGCCACCAGCCTCGCCGCCACCGCCCGCGACGGGGTCGTGGTCGTCGGCATCCGCCGCAGCGCCCCGGGAGCCGCCGGCCCGGTCGTGGTCGAGAAGCAGCGCAACGGCCGCTGGACCACCCAGGCCCTCCCCGGCGTCACCGCCACCGGCGCCCAGGTGGTCAGCGCCACCGACAAGCAGCATTGAGGTTTTCTCACCAGCGGCCTCGAGTCATGGTGGCAATGACGAGGGCGGCGGCGACGATCGCGCCGATGCGGGCTGGGTCGAGGGTGATGTGCCGTAGGGCTCGGTAGTGCTTGAGGATGGCGTTGGCGCGTTCGGCCGGGGCCCGCAGGGCGCGCAGCAGTCGGTTCGTGGTGCGGGTGCCGCGGTCGAGGTTGTGGCCCTTGATCGGGGTGTGGATCCCGATCCCAGCGCCGGCGTAGCCCTTGTCCGCCAACGTGGGAAGGCCTTTCGCGGCGGCGGGGTACAGCAGGGGGAAGGCGTGGGTGCGGGCAGTGGTGATGTCGTGGGTGGACCCTGGCTCGACCGGGCTGGTCCAGATCGGGAATCCGGTGTGGTCGGTGAGGACCTGGACGTTCCCGCCGTGCGCGTGGTGCTTGCCCGAGTACCAGATGTGGTACCCCTTCACAGCGCCGTTCCCGCTGGTCGAGCGGGCAGAGCACCGGTTGGTGCGGATGAGGGTGCCGTCCAGGCAGACGAACGGCGCGGCGGTGTCGAGCTGGCCGGCAAGGACGTCTTCCAAGGTGGGGGCGCGGTCGGCGACGACGTCGATGGCCTCGTGCAGGTACCGGTACGCCGTCGCTTGGGACAGGCCGTGGTCGGCGGCGAGGCGGTGAACAGGGGTGGCGTTGATCAGCCAGCGCAGGAACAACACGGCTTGCGTCCAGCACGTCGCGGCCCGCTGCCAGGGGCGCGCGTCGTGGACCGTGCGGTGATGCTGGAGCCACGCCGACACGCGGCGCACGACGACGAGGGGAACGGGCAGGGTGGCACGATAGGACAGCACGCGGGGCTCGGTTCGGGCGAGGGGACAGAGGTGAAACCGAGCCTGGTCACCGGGCCCTGCCTGCGCCTATCCGACACGCCGTCCCCGCAGGTCACAGCCCTGCGGCACCGTCGAACCGCCAAGCCTGGTGAGAAATCCTCATTGCGCCATTCCTGCACATCAGTACCTGGATCGCTTAGGGTGTATCGATGACTGACACGACCGCGAGTCGCGTATTTCGGCGCACATGCCAAGTGGCCGCCGTAGCGGGAAGCAATCGCCTCGAAGAGGTGCTCGATTGGCTCGTTCCGGTTATGGTCTACTACTACCCGGAGCGCCGATGGAGCAGTGCTGACGACTGGTTCGAGGCAATTCAAGAGTCATTTGACATCGAACTGAGTCTTCATGACATAAGCGAGTGTCTCGCAAGACTGGTCCAAACAGGACATCTGATTCGAGATTCCTATCGAGACGAATACCGACTGAGTAAGTCTGCCAGCGAAGATACGGAGCGCCGGCTTGTTGCAGCCGACAACATCGAAAAAGATGTCTCGGCTCGCTGGATAGCTTCCATCTCGGGTGCGATCCCAGACAGTGGGAACGCTTGGGCGATCTTGCTCCAATACGCCGCGGCGGTATTTCGCGCTCATGGGTTGGACGCCGTCAACCTTCTCGGGGGCGAAGTCGAGAATGGCGGATCGGTCGAGCCAAGTAGGTCATCGGTGCTTGACGGGATCTTCGATGAGTTCGGCGTGGAAGATTCTGAGCGAGTTGCATATTCCGCGGCGATTGCCAGCTTCTTTTCGTCAGGCGACCCGGATGCGTTGAAATATATTACGCAACTGGCGGACAGCACCTTTAATCTCATGGCTTTGTCCGTCGATGAAGACATTCGGACCGAATTGAAATCAAGGCTGCCGAAGCTCAAGATCTTCCTTGACACGAACATACTTTTCTCGCTTTTGGGCACGCATGACACTCCGCTGGCCGCCGCCAGCGTCGATCTGTTTCGTGTGATTGACCAGAACAAGTTGCCGTTCAGCCTGTACTGTCACGCTAAGACTGTGCGCGAACTGGACAATTCCATCGAGGCCGCCACCAGTCGATTGACTGGCCGAACCTGGTCCCGAGCAGTGTCCAGCGCCCTAGTCAAGTTGCCTTGGCAGGCGACTCGCATATCCGGTATTGAGATGCGATTCCATCAGCTGAACTCCAATCAGCCGATCTCGCCGTCCGCGTTCTGTGCGCGGTTCCAATCGCCGCTGGCGCTTCTCGCTGAGTTTGGCATCGAGGTCTTCAGAGAACCTGAGGCGCTAGACAACTCCGAGCGGATGACATTGAGGGCGACGATTACTGAGGACTACAAGGAGTACTTGAAGAAGAGCCCCCGTCGGCGGAGTTCGCGATATGAGACGTACGAACATGACGCAATCTTGTGGATGATCGCAAAGGAGAATCAGCTTCCGACGCGAAAGAAGGGAACTCTCTATTCTGGATCCTTTGTACTCTCAAGCGACTATCTGTTCTGGCGATTCGACAAGACCGTGCTTCGCAGGGAATATGGGACGCGTCCCGTCGTTGTGCTTCCAGACGCCTTCCTTCAGGCGCTCCGGCCATTTGTCGGGGTTGCGCACCGGTTTGACGATGCTGCGTTTGCCAGACTATTCGCGACGGCTGAACTACGAGGGACGAACGGTAAGAACTATGCAGATACGGTACAGCGGGTTTCGAGCTACCTTGCGAGCTTCTCCGACCTGCAAGAAGAGACCGCGCTGCGTATCTTGACGGATTCGATTCTGATGGAGCGAATAGGACGCTACGAGGAATCCGCTCCTGAGTTTCAGGGCGCGATCGAGCGTGCTATCTTCGCGCATAACGAGGAGTTGGTGCGGCAGCGGGACGAACTTCTCGACGAACGGCGTGACCAACTGGATCTCGCGCGGCGGGCTTTGGCGGCTACTGATAATGCAGAAAATGGCGAGTTGGTTACTTTGCTGTCGAGTTTGGTCCAGGGGCTTGGACAGCAAGCAGGCAATCCTGGGATGACCATAATTCAAGGAGGACAACAAGTGACGAATTACCAAGGCGGCTACTTCGAGAACAACGATAGTCAGGTTCTGGCTCAAGGTCCGGGAGCACAAGCAACGGGCAATACGGTGAACCAGCACAGGGTGAGCATCGATGCGACCGATCCGGCGTTGGCTGCCGAACTCGGACGTGTGAAGCTTGCGCTCGTGCAGATGGCCAGTAGTTCGGCGGACTTTGAATCTGTATTAGGCGTACAAGGCGCGATCGAAGCTATCGAAGCTGGAAAGGACGAGTCATCTGTGGTCGCGAGTCTCAAGAGGGCAGGCGGAAAGGCGCTTGAGATTGCCGTGGAACTCGGCACGAAAGTTGCTGCAAAGGCGATTCAGGCCAGTCTCGGTATGTGAGGGTGAGCGGCGCGGCCCGCAGCGAAGCGAGGACACGCGCCGCTGGCCGGCGCTTGCGCCGGCCCTTGACTGAGGATTTCTCACCAGGCTTGGCGGTTCGACGGTGCCGCAGGGCTGTGACCTGCGGGGACGGCGTGTCGGATAGGCGCAGGCAGGGCCCGGTGACCAGGCTCGGTTTCACCTCTGTCCCCTCGCCCGAACCGAGCCCCGCGTGCTGTCCTATCGTGCCACCCTGCCCGTTCCCCTCGTCGTCGTGCGCCGCGTGTCGGCGTGGCTCCAGCATCACCGCACGGTCCACGACGCGCGCCCCTGGCAGCGGGCCGCGACGTGCTGGACGCAAGCCGTGTTGTTCCTGCGCTGGCTGATCAACGCCACCCCTGTTCACCGCCTCGCCGCCGACCACGGCCTGTCCCAAGCGACGGCGTACCGGTACCTGCACGAGGCCATCGACGTCGTCGCCGACCGCGCCCCCACCTTGGAAGACGTCCTTGCCGGCCAGCTCGACACCGCCGCGCCGTTCGTCTGCCTGGACGGCACCCTCATCCGCACCAACCGGTGCTCTGCCCGCTCGACCAGCGGGAACGGCGCTGTGAAGGGGTACGACATCTGGTACTCGGGCAAGCACCACGCGCACGGCGGGAACGTCCAGGTCCTCACCGACCACACCGGATTCCCGATCTGGACCAGCCCGGTCGAGCCAGGGTCCACCCACGACATCACCACTGCCCGCACCCACGCCTTCCCCCTGCTGTACCCCGCCGCCGCGAAAGGCCTTCCCACGTTGGCGGACAAGGGCTACGCCGGCGCTGGGATCGGGATCCACACCCCGATCAAGGGCCACAACCTCGACCGCGGCACCCGCACCACGAACCGACTGCTGCGCGCCCTGCGGGCCCCGGCCGAACGCGCCAACGCCATCCTCAAGCACTACCGAGCCCTACGGCACATCACCCTCGACCCAGCCCGCATCGGCGCGATCGTCGCCGCCGCCCTCGTCATTGCCACCATGACTCGAGGCCGCTGGTGAGAAAGCCTCAGTGGATCCTCACGACCGGCGCGACGCCGACCCTGTGGCGCAGCCAGGGCAACCACTACGTCCAGGTCCCCCAGCCCGCGATGCCCGCGGGCACCTTGCAGTGGGACCCCTGGGCGCTCGCGGCCGACGGCGGCACGGTGGTCCTGTGGGGGTCGTCGTTCGGCCCGACCCGTGGGTCGCAGGCGACCTCGGCTCGTCTGGCGGGCGGCCGGTGGAGCGTGACGCCCTTCTCGACCGACCCCCGCGGCCAGAGCCGGCCCGGCGTCCCGCCGCTGGTGGGCCTGGCTCAGGGCCGGTTCGTCGCGACCGTGGGGTTCCCGGGCGGCCACGTGTGGTCCACGGCATACGACCTGACCGCCGCTCCCCCGCGGCTGCTCGGTGCCACGCACGTCGCCTACCCGACCGGCGAGGAGTGGCGGACCAACGACTGGGTGGTGCGCTCGGCCGCCGACATCACCACCTGGGGCTCGCAGCGCATGTGGACGGACGCGACCTTCACGCGGCAGTCGCTGCGGGGCCTGTGCAAGCGGCTCGTCAACGGCACCACGGGCACCTGCCCCGCGCCGGAGTGGGTCGTGAGCGCAGCCACGGCCCTGCCGGACGGGCGCCAGGTCATCGGGGGCGAGGACACGGTGCCGTGGCGCCACGAGGACGGCAGCACCGGACCCGTGGTGCAGGGCGGGTTCGCGGTCGTCACCGGCCAGTCGACGCCGGTGCCCGTGGCGGGCGACCCCGGCGACGCGGTGGTGGACCTCGCGGCCCGGTCGACGGTCACGTGGGCGATCACCCGCACCGGCACGACCACGACGATCCAGCGGGCGCTGCTGCCGGCGGCGAGCAAGGCCCGGGTCGTGGGACCGCGCCGCTGACCTCCTTCCCTCTGCCGAGATCGTAAGGGTCTGGTCCACCACACGTGCACCAGACCCTCACGATCGTGGTCGGGCGGTGACAGTCAGACGTTGACCGGGTCGCTGGCGAGGTGCGCGAGCGCGGGACACGTCGGCGCGACGCGGACCTCGGCCCAGGGCAGCTGGCTCGACTCCACCAGCGCCTCCCCCAGCAGGTCCACGAGCTCGGGGTGGCGGGTGCGCACCGACGCCGCCATCGTCAGGTGACGCAGCTCGACGCGCGCCGGGCCGACCACCCCCGCGACGAAGCCGACGAGGACGCCGTCCATGGCGAGCGTCACGAGCCGGAACCCCTCCTCGGCGGCGCAGGTCTCGAGCCAGGAGCCGGCGGAGCGGTCCCCCGGGGCGACCCCGAACGGCACCCGCGCCCCCACCAGCTCCAGCTGCTGGAGCTCGTCGGTGATGTGCAGGGCCTCGTGGTCGGGGTAGAGCGTCAGGCTCAGGCCAGGTCGGCTGGTGGGCAGGGACTGGGTGTTCATGGATCGACCTCCCGGTGAAGGAAACCCGAGGGTCACCGGGGACGCCGCCGCCGACGGGCCAGGCCTGCCAGGCGGGGTGACCCCGCCTTCCCTCGAGGCGATGGACACGGGCGCACCGCGGATGCGGTGCACTGGCAGGTCTTCGGACTCGTGGGCGACGAGCCTTGCGGCTCACCGCGGCTTGCGCCGCGGTCTCCTTCACCGTCGCTTCCCAGGTGGTCGGACCCAGTGCGTATGACGATGTCGTTCCCACTCACCGCTGCGGGGCAGTCCCGGACTCGCACCGGGTTCCCTCTTGCCCCTCCCGCCGAGGCGGGAGGACCAGCACCGCCAACCTAGCCGATCCCGGTCGACCGCCCCGCAGCGACGAGCGCCATACGCCTCAGATCGTGACGCGCTCCGCCTCGGCGAGCTTGTCGGCGATGACCTCGGCGATCGCGAGCGACGCGGTGGCCGCGGGCGAGGGCGCGTTGAGGACGTGCAGCACGCGCGGGTGCTCGTGCAGGAAGTCGAAGTCCTCGACGAGCGTGCCGTCCGGACGCATCGCCTGGGCGCGGACCCCGGCGCCGGCGCGGACGACGTCCTCGACCTGCACCTCGGGCATCATCTTCTGCGTCGCCTTGACGAAGGCCTCCTTGGAGAAGGAGCGCTGCACCTCGCCGATGGAGTACTTCCAGTACTTCTGCGCGAGCCGCCAGATCCCCGGGAAGGCCGCGAGCTGCACCATGTCGCGCGGGTTGATCTGGGTCCACGAGTAGCCCTCGCGGGCCAGCGCGATCACGGCGTTGGGGCCGAGGTGGACGTGACCGTCGATGCCGCGCGTCGCGTGCACCCCGAGGAAGGGGAAGCGCGGGTCGGGCACCGGGTAGATGAGCGCGTTGCACAGGTAGGACTTCTCGGGCGTCAGCTCGTAGTACTCGCCACGGAAACCGACGATGCGGGTCTGCGGCTGCGCCCCCATCGCGCGCGCCACCAGGTCGGCGTTGAGGCCGCCGCAGGTCACGACCTGCTTGGCGACGATCGTGCCCTGGGTGGTCTCGACGGTGACGTCGTTCAGGCCCGGACGCCCCGACACGAGCGCGGTGCCGGTGCGGATCTCGCCGCCGGCGGCGCGGATGTCGTCGGCGTAGCTCTGGCACACGACCTTGTAGTCGACGACGCCGGTCACCTTGACCTGCAGCGCGGCCACGCCCTCGGCGTGCGGCTCGACCTCGCGGAACTCCTCGCGGGTCATCCACTGCGTCGGGACGTCGTTGGCCTCGCAGCGACGCTGGATCTCCTTCATCTTCTCGACCTCGTCGGCGTTGGTCGCCACGACGAGCTTGCCGTCGATCCGGTGCGGGATCCCCTTGTCCTTGAGGTACTCCACCAGGCGCACCCGCCCGTCGAAGCACAGCCGGGCCTTGTAGGACCCCGGCTTGTAGTAGACACCGGCGTGGATCACCCCGGAGTTGTTGCCGGTCTGGTGGCGGGCGATGTCGTCTTCCTTGTCGATGACGACGACGTGGGCGCCCGGCTTGCGGAGCTGGAGGGCGCGGGCCGTCGCGAGCCCGACGATGCCCCCACCGACGACGAGGACGTCAGCCTCGGTCTTCATGAATTCCCCTTTCGACGCCTCTAGTCTGGCCCGGTGAGCCCCGCGACGAGGACCGAGTCCCCAGAGTCGTCCCGAGGTGTCCGGTTTGCCTCATCCCGTCGCCAACCATGGTCACGCTGGGTTTATCTCGTATGCCGCAGTGTGGCCGCCGTCCTCGCCGTCGCCGCCCTGACGCTCACCGCCTCGCTGGTCGGCGTGGCCGTGACGAGCGTCTGGCCCACCGAGGTCTCGACCAGCTCGTACGCCGCCACGGTGCGCCTGTCGGCCGAGCCCGACCAGCTGTCCACGCTGCACGCGCCGACCCTCTTCGGCGACCTCGACCTGCGTTTCGACGGGGTGGTGCCCGCCCCGGGGATCAACGCCGTCGCACAGGTCTCCGACCGGATCACCACGGTCCTCGCCACCAAGGACCTGTCCGTCGGTGCGCTCAAGCCGACCCCCGCCGAGCTCGACCAGGTCACCTCGACCGTCGTGTCCCACGTCGGCGGCAAGTTCGCGCTCGGCGTGCTCGTCACCTGCCTCCTGGTGGCCTTCGCCATCCGGCACTGGCGCTCGCGCGACGCGGCGCTGCGGCCGTGGCGGCGGGCGGTCGTCATACCGGCTCTGGCAGCCGTACTCGCGCTCGGCGGGACGGCCGGCGCGGCGTGGACCACCTTCCAGCCCGGCCGGCTCGAGGCCGTGGGGACCAACGGGCTGCTCGGCTACGTGCGCTCCAACACCCGGATCCTCGCCGACGTGGAGGCCCGCTCGGAGCAGGCGTCCCCCTACGTCAAGAACATGCTGGCGCTGTCCGCGGCGCTGCAGGACAAGTTCGTCCCGGCCGAGCTGGCGACGCCGGCCTCCGTCAAGGTGCTCCTCGTCTCGGACATCCACGGCGCCAACGCCTATCCGCTGATGCGGCAGATCATCCAGACCGAGGGCATCACCGCCGTCGTCGACACCGGCGACCTCATCAACTTCGGGCGGGTCGAGGAGGCCGAGGCGGGCGGGCTGTTCACGGGGATCCGCTCGCTCGGGGTGCCCTACCTCTTCGTGCGCGGCAACCACGACGCCACCTCCCCCACCGACGAGGCCCTGCTGCAGCGGATGGCGCAGGTCCCCGGGGTCGTGGTGCTGCAGCCCGCGCCGCGCCGCTACACGATCGCGACGGTCGGCGGGCTGCGAGTCGGCGGCTTCAACGACCCGCGGTGGTTCGGCGACGACGGGGGCGGCGGGGCGACCTCGCAGGTGCCGGCCGCCGAGGCGTTCACCGAGGCCATGGACCAGCTGCGCGCCGGGACGGCCGTGGTGTCCACGCCCTCCTCGACCAGCGGCGCCACCGCCACCCCCAGCGGCGGCACCCCGGCGCCGACCACCCCCGGCACCAAGAGCCCCACGCCGACGCCGTCGCAGTCCGCCCTCGCCGCGGACTCCCGCCGGGGCCTGGACCTGCTCGTCACCCACGAGCCGTATGCCGCCGACCGGGTCGGCGACGCCGGCATCCGCCTCAACGGTCACATGCACTCCGCCGGGCTGCAGGGCAACCGCATCCAGGTGGGGACCTTCACCGGCGGTGGGGTCGTGTCGCACTACATCCAGGACAAGCAGGGTGGGGAGCTGTCGGGCCAGCCCTACGCCTTCGACATCCTCAGCTTCGGCGCGGACTGCCGGCTGCAGACGTTGACGCGCTACAGCTACCGCGACCTGCTCGAGGGACGCCCGGTCTACGACGACGTGCGCGCCATCAACGGCGCCGCCATCCAGGCCCCGGCACCGTCACCCGGCCGGGCCTGCCGCGCCGACGCCCCGGTCACGCTGCAGGACGTGCGTGCCGCGTCCCCCGACGAACCCGCCGCGACGAGCACGCCCTGAGCTGCGCCCCCTGGGCGGTCTCGCGGCACAGCGCGAGGCCGGCCGGCGGCCGGCTCGCATGCACAACGACGCGTCTCTGCAGGTGGGTCGCGCCTGGAGGGGCGTTGTGCATGCGAGTTCGGCGAGACGTGGGCGGGTCAGAGCTGGTCAGAGCTGGTCAGGGCTGGTCAGGGCTGGTCAGGGCGCCGGCACGACCCAGCGCTGCTGGTAGGGCTCCAGGGTGAAGTCCCACCACAGGTCGTCCCCGGTGATCGCGTCACGCAGCCCCGACAGCGGCCCGAACCGGTCGAACCCGTGCAGCGACACGTGCCGGGGCGCGTCGGTGAGGTTGGCGAGCGCCAGGCAGTGCCCCCGCGGGCCGGTGCGCAGCAGCGCGAAGACGTCGTCCCCGCCCAGGTCGAGGGCCTCGACGGGGGTCTGGGCATGCAGCTGCGGCAGCCCCTGACGGGCGCGGACCAGCTGCTGCAGCCCCTCGAAGACTCGCGCCTCCACGGCCGTCGGGTCGTGCCTCCGCTCGGCCGCCAGC
Source organism: Arsenicicoccus sp. oral taxon 190 (assembly GCF_001189535.1). Taxonomy (NCBI): domain Bacteria; kingdom Bacillati; phylum Actinomycetota; class Actinomycetes; order Micrococcales; family Intrasporangiaceae; genus Arsenicicoccus; species Arsenicicoccus sp. oral taxon 190. Next base: position 1,412,868 of record NZ_CP012070.1, on the reverse strand, counting down.
CAGTCCATCGCGGGCCGGTGCACCCACCGGTTGTCCTCGGCGCGCGCCGGGTCCGCCAGGTACGACCGGTCGTTGAGCATCCCCAGCTCGTCGCCCATGTAGATCAGCGGGACGCCTCCGTGCACCAGGACCAGCCCGTGCAGCAGCAGGATCCGCCGTATGGCGAGCCCCACCGCCTCCCCGTCACCGCGCTGCCTCGCCCGCTCGAGCCCGGCCAGCGAGGCGAGGGTGCCGGAGATGCGGCGGTCGCGGGTGACGGGGTTCTCCTGGAAGACCTCGCCCTCGGCCCACGACCCGGGGTGCGCCCCGGAGTAGAAGTCGGACAGGAAGGAGCGGTGGGCGAAGCCGTCCAGGCCCACGGCGGCGGCGTTGGCGTCGGTGACGGCCCAGCCGATGTCGTCGTGGAGCCGGCTGTAGGTGAGCCACGCGACGCTCGGCGGGATCGGGGGCATCGACCGCAGCGTGTGGGTGAGGAGCCGGGCGTCCCCCTCGGCGAGCGCCGACCACAGCCCCACCATGTAGACGTTGTGGTAGGCGAGCTCGCACTCCCGGCCGGTCGCGGCGCCCTGCCCGAGGTAGGGGACCAGGTCCTCCGGGGAGACGATGGCCTCGGCGAGCAGCACCACCCCGGGCATCGCGAGCCGCGTGAACGCCCGGAAGGCCTGCAGGATCAGGTGCGCCTCCGGCTGGTTCTGGCAGGTGGTGCCGAGCCGCTTCCACATGAACGCGACGGCGTCGAGGCGCACGACCTCGACCCCGGCGTTGCCGAGGTGGCAGATGACGTCGAGCATCTCCTCGAGCACGCGCGGGTTGGTGTAGTCGAGGTCCCACTGGTAGTCGTTGAAGGTCGTCCACACCCACGCGTCGGCCTCGGGCACCCAGGTGAAGCTGCCGGGCGCGAAGTCGGGGAAGACCTCGGGCAGCGACTGCTCCCACTGGTCGGGCATCGTCCGGTCGGGGTAGAAGAAGTAGTAGTCCCGGTAGGCCAGGTCCTCGGCCGTCTCGCCGGCGACCGCCCGCCGCGCCCACTCGTGCTCGCGGGCGGTGTGGTTGCAGACGAGGTCCACGACCAGGGAGATCCCCCGGCCGCGCAGCGTGGTCGCGAGGTCCCGCAGCTCCGCCATGGACCCCAGCCGGGGGTCGGTCTCGCGGTAGTCCACGACGGCGTAGCCACCGTCGTTGGGTCCCTCCCGGGGTGCGAGCACCGGCATCAGGTGCAGGTAGGTCACGCCCTGCTCGGCGAGGTAGTCGAGCCGGGACGGCAGCGTCGCGAAGGACCCGCTGAACCGGTCGGTGTAGCAGACGTAACCGACCATGTCGTGGCGCTGGAACCAGTCGGGCTGGGAGAGCCGCCGCTGGTCCAGGACCCGCAGGTCCTCGGCGCGGTCCAGGTAGGCGCGGGCCACGACCGTCACGAGCCGGTCCAGGACGACGGGCAGGTCCTCGCGATCGGCATACAGCTCGGTGACCGGCCGGGCCAGGTCCGGCCACAGGGTGTGCAGCCTGGCCTCGAAGGTGGCCTGCGCGAAGCCGTCGAGCTCGGCCCACCCGGGCAGCGAGCGGTAGGAGCGGGGGACCGCGGGCCAGTGCGAGGGTGCCGACATGCGCACCATGGTGGCATCGAGGACCCGGGCGCGTGCATCGGTGTTTGCCGTCAGGGATGATGGACCCGTGAGTGCGACGGAGCATCAGGAGATCGAGCGCAAGTATGCCGTCGACGCCGGGGCGGTGCTGCCGTCCCTCGTCACGCTGCCCGGGGTGGACGACGTCTCGCGGCGGGGCCCGGACGAGCTGGACGCCGTCTACCTCGACACCGACGACCTGGCGCTCGCGCGGGCCCGGATCACGCTGCGCCGCCGCACCGGCGGCAAGGACGCCGGCTGGCACCTGAAGCTCCCCGCCAAGAAGGACGTGCGTCGCGAGCTGCACGCCCCGCTCGAGGACCACGACGTCGACCTCGCGGACCTGCAGGTCCCGGCCGAGCTGCTGCCCCACGTGCTGGCGCACACCCGGGGCCGCGCGCTCACGCCGGTGGTGCGGCTCACGAACCGCCGCACCACCACCGAGCTGCGGTCCGGCGGCGAGGAGCACAGGTTCCTCGCGGAGGTGGCCTGCGACGAGGTCACCGCGACCCCGCTGCGCGAGGGCGTGGAGCCGTCGTCCTGGAGCGAGTGGGAGGTCGAGCTCGTCGACGGCCCGGTGCCGCTGCTCGACGCCGTCGAGCGCCTGCTGACGTGCGCCGGCGCCCGCCCCGCCCAGGGCCCGTCCAAGCTCGTGCGCGCCCTCGGCCCGCTCGCCCCCCAGCCGCCCGCGATCCACGCCGTCCCCGCCAAGCCCACCGCCGGGCAGGTGATGATGGCGGCCCTGCAGACCACCGTCGAGCGCCTCAAGGCCGAGGACGCCGGGGCGCGCCTGTCCGCCCCCGACGCGGTGCACCAGATGCGGGTCGCGACGCGGCGGCTGCGGACGCTGTTGTCGACATACGGCCCGCTCCTGGACGAGGAGCTGACCACCCACCTGCGTGCCGAGCTCAAGGTGCTGGCCGACACCCTCGGCGGCGTCCGCGACGCCGAGGTGATGCGCGACCGGCTGCTCGCGCTCGTGGAGTCCCAGCCCTCCCAGTCGGTCCTGGGCCCGGTGGCCGGGCGCATCGACACCGAGCTGACCAAGGACTACGACCGCGCCCACGCGCGGCTGGTCCGGGGCCTGGAGCACGAGCGCTACTACGCCCTGCTCGACGAGCTGGACGCGCTGGTCGCCAGCCCGCCCCTGACCCCGCTCGCCGACGAGCGCGCCACGCTGGTCGTCCCCCGGCTCCTCGGCCGCGACTGGCGACGGATGCGCCGCGCGGTCCGGCACGCCTCGGCCGCCGACGACCCGGCGCGTGCCGAGACCGCCCTGCACGAGGTCCGCAAGGGCGCCAAGCGACTGCGCTACGCCGCGGAATCCACGACCGTCGTGCTCGGGATCCGCGGCAAGCAGCTCGCCAAGCGCAGTGCCGACCTGTCCGACATCCTCGGCGAGCACCAGGACAGCGTCATCACCCAGGAGGCGCTGCGGGACCTGGGGCTGCGCGCGCAGCGCCACGGCGAGCCGTCCTACACCTACGGCCGGCTCGAGGGGCTCGAGGAGTCCACCCGGGGCGACCTGTCCGGGAAGGCCTACCGCAAGGCCCTCGGACGCGTCGGCAAGCGTCGCCTCAAGGGCTGGAAGCAGGTCTGAGCGTGCTCGCAGGAGCGGTGCTCCTCGGGCTCCTCATCGGCGTCGTCATGGGCGCCCTCGGCGGCGGCGGCGCGATCCTGCTGGTCCCGGTGCTCGTCTACCTCCTGCACCTGCCACCGCTCGCCGCCACCACGACCTCGCTGGTCGTCGTCGGGGTGTCCTCCCTGGTCTCGGCCTGGTCGGCCGGTCGCCGCGGCCTCGTCGACGGTCGTATGGCGGGCGCCTTCGTGATCGCCGGGGTGCTGGGCTCCGCCGTCGGCACCCGCGCCTCGCATCTTGTGCCGCAGGACGTGCTCATGGGGATGTTCGGGGTGCTGCTGCTCGTCGTGGCGGGGCTGATGCTCCGGCGCGCCCGCTCGCCGCAGGAGCCCGACGCCGGCTCGCCGCAGGAGCCCGGCGCCGGCTCGCCGCAGGAGCCCGACGCCGGCCCGCCGCAGGAGCCCGGCGCCGACCCGCGGGAGGTCGTGACCGGTCTGCGGGCGCGGGGCCCGCGCTGGGGGCGGCTCGTCGCGGCGGCCACGGGCGTGGGGCTGCTGACGGGGTTCTTCGGGGTCGGCGGGGGTTTCGCGATCGTGCCGGCGCTGACCCTGCTGCTGGACGTGCCGATCTCCCTCGCCGTCGGGACGTCCCTGCTGGTCATCGCCGGCAACTCGGTCACCTCGCTGGTGTGGCGGCTGGACACGCTGGGCCGGCTCGACGCGCCGCTGACGACCGCGCTGACCGTGGCGATGGTGGTCGGCGGGCTGCTCGGGGGCCGGGTCGGTCGGCGGACGTCGGCGGCGCGGCTGCAGCGGGCCTTCGGGGCGCTGCTGGTGGTCGTCGCCGGGTTCACGCTGCTGGAGAGCTGGCGCTGAGGGAGTCTCGCCGCCCCACCCCCCGTCTCGCCCTGCCTCCCCCGTCTCGCCCTGCGTCCCCCGTCTCGACCTGCAATCCCCGTCTCCGGCTGCAGCCCCAGACGGAGACTGGCCGCCGAAACCGGGAACGGCCACCGAGACCGGTGGCGGCAGCCGAGACCGGGAACGGCCCCTCGCCCTCCGTCCCCGTCTTGACCAGCCTCCCCCGTCTCCCCTTCCATCCCCCGTCTTGACCTGCAGTCCCCGTCTCCGGCTGCAGCCCCAGACGGAAACTGGCCACCCAGACCGGGAACGGCCACCAAGACCGGGAGCGGCAGCCGAGACCGGGAACGGCCACCGAGACCGGGAGCGGCCCCTCGCCCTCCGTCCCCCGTCTTGACCAGCCTCCCCCGTCTCCCCTTCCATCCCCCGTCTTGACCTGCAGTCCCCGTCTCCGGCTGCAGCCCCAGACGGAAACTGGCCACCGAGACCGGGAACGGCCACCAAGACCGCAACCGGCCCCTCGCCCTCCGTCCCCCGTCTGGACCTCCATCCCCCGTCTCGCCCTCCATCCCCCGTCTGGACCTCCATCCCCCGTCTCCCCTTCCATCCCCCGTCTTGCCCTGCAGTCCCCGTCTCCGGCTGCAGCCCCAGACGGAGACTGGCCACCGAGACCGGAAACGGCGGCCGAGACCGGGAGCGGCCGCGGGCCATCCGCCTGGCCGCGATTGCCGACTCGCCGGGGTTGCTGATCGGTCTCCCCGTGTAGACGCCGACTCGCCGACGTTGGAGATCGTGGTCGTGCGGCCTGACGTGTCGGCCGGCGCTGAGGGCGGTCGACCCGGGCCGCCCCGCCCGAACCGGCGTGCGCGCCACCTGATAGGACTGGGACATCACCGGCTCGACGAGGAGAGACCATGTCGCAGCACCGCCGCACCGTGACCATCGCCGCCCCCGCCGCAAGTACCTGGGCCTACCTGAGCGACCCGCGCAACCTGCCCGACTTCATGCCGCGCATGCGGCGCGTCGAGCCACGGCCGGACGGGACCGTCCAGGTGACCGCCGTGGTCACCCCGGACGGCACGCGCGAGCTCGAGGTGCAGGGCACCGCCTGGCTGCGCGTCGAGGAGGACGCCCGGGCGATGGAGTGGGGCTCCGAGCGACACAGCTACCACGGCAGCCTCACCGTCACCGGCGACGACCCGTCGGAGCTCGAGATCACGCTCAGCACAGAGCATGGCGACCCCGCCACCATCGACCTCGGGCTGGACCAGGCGCTCTCGGCGATCGCCGCCCGGATCGAGGCCCGCACCGCCTGACCAGCCAGCCGCTCAGGTCTGGCCCAGCCGCTCAGGTCCAGCCAGCCGCCCAGGTCCGGCCCGTCGCTCAGTCCGGCGCGCCCTCGGCCGACAGCTCCCCGGCTGCGCCGCGCGCCTGGGTCTCCCGTGCCTCCTCGGTCGGCGGCAGCGGCAGGTTGACCGCGCGCAGCGTGGCGTTGGCGAAGGCGACGATCGGGACCGCGAAGAGCGCCCCCGCCACCCCCGCGATCGAGGTCCCCGCCAGCACCGAGAGGGCCACGCCGAGGGGGTGGACCTCGACGTTGCGGCTCATGATCAGCGGCTGCAGGAGGTGGGCCTCCAGCTGCACCAGCACGACGATGGTGATGGCGACCACGAGGGCCGCCCCGGGGCCGTGCTCGATGAGGCTGACGGCGATGCAGAAGCAACCGGTGACCGTCATACCGATCAGGGGGATGAAGGAGCCCACGAAGATCAGCACGGACAGGGCGACCGCCATCGGCACGTCGAGCACGTGCAGCACGACGTAGATGGTCGTGGCGTGCAGCGTCGCGATGATGGTGACGCCGCGCATGTAGCCACCGAGGGTGTGCCAGCCGACCCGGCCGACCTGGTCGACCCGGCGCCGCGAGCCCGAGGGCAGCAGCCCGATCACCCAGCGCCAGATGACCTCGCCGTCGCGCAGCAGGAAGAAGGTGCTGAGGAGCAGCAGCAGCCCCCCGGCGACGACCTCCGACAGCGTGGAGACGGTGGTGATGGCGCCCGAGAGCAGGGTGCCCTGGTTCTTGGAGACGGTGTCGGAGGCCTCCTGGAGGTACTTCTCGACCTGCTTGTCGCTCATGTGCAGCGGACCGGCCCGCAGCCACTGCGCCGTCTGGTCGATGAACTGCGAGAACTGCTGCGCCATCCGCGGCCAGTTGGCCGTGATCTGCATGACCACGAAGGTCACGATCGCGCCGATCACGACGATGCCGAGCAGCAGCGCGAGGAAGGCCGCCAGCGAGTGCGGGACCCGCGCGCCGTGGTGCAGCCGGCGCTGCACCGGCGAGAGCACCGCGGTGAGCAGCAGCGCCACGACGAAGGGGATCGTCACGATGGGGGCCGCCGCGAGCCCCCGCGCGACGAGGTAGACCGCCGCGACGATCAGGATGAGGCGCCAGCTCCAGGCGGCCGCCACCCGCACCGCGGTGGGGATCGGGTTGGCGTCGTCGTCGGAGCGCTCCGGCACCGTCACGTGCACGGTCGGCGCGACCGCCTGGGTGCCCCACTGCGACGGCGGCGGCGCGTCGAGCCGGGCCCGCACGGTCCGGGTGACCGAGCCGAGCGCGCCTCGCAGCCGCCCCGGGTCACCAGGGTCGGCGGCCGCGTCCCCACGGCCCCCCGGCGGCGTCGCGTCGTCCTGATCCATGTCGGTCCTCTCGTCCCCCGGCGCTGTCACGCGAGTCATTGTGCCGGGTCCTCCCGGATGCTCCCTGCGGGTCCGCTCAGAACCTCCCGGCGCGCCGCAGCGGCGCCGGTCGGCCGTCCGGGTCGTGCACCCAGCGGTAGACCAGCCGCGCCCAGGCCCGCGTCACCGGCCCCTGCTCCACCGGCGCCAGCCGGCGCAGCCGCCCGGGGGGTCGCTCCCCCACCTCGCCCCCGGCGTGCCACTCGTCGAGGCGGCGGGCGCAGGCGGCATACGCCGCGAACGTCCCCTCGGCGGTGAGGCAGTCGGCCATCACGTCGGCCAGCTCCGCGTCGCTCGGGTCCGGTGACAGCTCCCGGCCCAGGTGCTCCGCCGCGAGGCGCAGCCGCAGGCGACGGGCGTAGGCGCTGTGGTCGCCGCCCTCGTCGTCCCACACCACCGCGGACAGCTCGGAGTCGTGGGTCCACGAGCGGCGGTTGAAGTTGTCCGAGCCGATCGTGGCCCAGCGGTCGTCCATCACGCAGACCTTGGCGTGGACGTAGACCGGCGTGCCGGCAGAGTTCTCCAGCCCGTATGCCGCCACCCGGTCGCCGCCGGCCCGCGTGATGAGGTCCAGCGCCTTGTGCCGGCCGTAGAGCTGCGGGATCCGCGACAGTGGGCTGCTCTGGTCGGGCATCTGGGGCAGCACCGCGATGACGTGCAGGTCCGGGCTGGTGGACAGGGTCTCCACGAACTGCTCGGCGACGTCGGCGGACCAGAGGTACTGGTCCTCGATGTAGATGAGGTGGTCCGCCCGCTCCAGCGCCTTGGAGTAGCCGCGCGCCACGCTGCGCTCGCCACCCCGGGCGAAGGGGTAGTCGCGGCCGTGCCGCAGGTCGGGGTAGGTCCGCAGCAGCTGGACGTGATGGGTGGAGCCGGGCACCGGTGGCGGGGGCGGCGCCTGGGCCGGCAGCGGGTCGGGCCTGGTGTCGTCGCCGCGCATCCGGTCGGCGGTCATCCGGATCGGGCTCCGGGACAAGGGGGTCGGGTCGGTCCAGCGCTCCCGGAAGACGGTCTCCACGTCGTGCACCACCGGCCCCTGCAGCCGCACCTGGGCATCGTGCCAGGGCGGGCTGTCGCCGAAGTCCTCCGCCATCGCCTGGGCCTGCGGGTCCCCGCCGTGGTCCGCGTCGTCGCGCCGGGAGTGGCACAGGTCGATGCCGCCGACGTAGGCGACGTCCCGCGTGGGGTCGTCGCGGTGGCGGATCACGACGAGCTTCTGGTGGTGGGAGCCGCCGGTGCGCACCCGCATGTCGAGCAGCACCTCGGCGCCGGCGCTCTGCAGCTGCTCGCCGAAGCGGCGGTTCTCGGTGCCGGAGAAGGACAGCTTGTCCCAGTGGGAGCGCCACACCAGGCCCCGGACGTCGACGCCGCGGCGGGCGGCCCGGGCGAGCACCGCCGCCACCTCGGAGTTGGGGTCCCCCGCGACGAACCTCTCGTCGGGGTCGCCACGCCAGTCGGTGAACCACACCAGGTCACCCGGGCCGGTCGCCTCGATGCGCTCGTAGAGCTCGGCGAAGTAGGTCGCGCCGTGGATCAGCGGGGTCGCCCGGTCCCCGTCGCTCCACGCCTGGTCCCCCGGGTGCCGGTCGTCGATCGTGGTGCGCGGGTTGGCCCGGTCGGCCTTGGTGATCAACCATTCTCGGATCGGCATGACCCCCATACTGGCGCGTATGCCGCCCGCCCGTCACCCGTTGGCGGCGATCAGCGCCACCGCGAGGGCACACCCGACCAGGCCGGCCACCTGGGTGCGGGAGGCGCGCTCGGCGAGGACGAGCATCGCCAGGAGCACGGTGAACGCCGGGTAGAGCGACGCCACGACCGGCACCACGGTGAGCCCGCCGCCCGCCGCCCCCGCCAGGAAGTAGGTCAGCGACCCCAGCGAGCCCGTCACCCCCACCACCCACGCGGGAAGCGCGGCGCGGACGCTGCCCGCGGGCCGCGCGCGGGCGACGAGCAGCCACATCGCCGCCAGCGACACCAGCTGGCAGACCGCGACGGGCCACGAGCCCGAGCCGGACCCTGCTCGGGCCAGCGCGATGAAGAACACCGCGAAGCCGACCCCCGCGAGCAGGCCGTCGCGCACCCCGGCGTGGGGGTCGGGGCGGTGGGCGGGCGGCATACGTGGCTGGTCAGGATCGACGAGGTGGGCCTCGCCGGGGACCGAGCCCGGCTCGCTCTCGCCCGCGGCGACGGCCCACACGGCGGGCAGGGCGAGGAGGATGCCGACGAGGCCGAGGGCGGTGGGGCGCTCGCCAAGGGCGACCCCGAGGAGCACCGGGAGCCCGGCCGCGCAGACCGCCGAGAGCGGGCCGGCGACGTGCATGGCGCCGCGGGCCAGGCCCCGCATGAGCATCAGCGTGCCGGAGCAGTGCCCGGTCGCGGCGACGGCACCCCACAGCACCGCGGTCTGGGTGAGCGGCTGACGCTGGGCCAGCGCCACGGCCGTGATGCCGACCGCGGAGAACGTCTGGGCCACGGCGGCGACCAGCAGGAAGTGGCGCCGCCGCGACTGGACCCCCGACAGGAAGTCCGAGACGCCGTAGAGGACGGCCGAGACGAGGGCGTAGGCGATGGCGACCACGGCCCCAGAACCTACCTGAGGTGGTCAGACGCGGAAGGGGACGCCCGTCATCTCCTCGCACAGCTGCCACAGCTGCGCCGCCTTGCGCCGGTCGTGGGAGGCGGCGGTCGACCCCACGGTCCGCGGGTGACCCTGCGCCTCCATGAAGCCGTCCGGCCCCACGAAGGACCCGCCCGGCAGGTCGTCGACCGTCGCGGCGTAGAGCTCCGGCAGCGCACCGTCCGCCGCCGACTGCGCCACCGAGCGCACCTTGTTGGTGCGCACCATCGCCCGGTCCAGCCAGCCGCTGCCGGTGCGTCCCTGCAGGTTGGTGTCGGAGTAGCCCGGGTGCGCCGCCATCGACCGCAGCGGGGACCGCGCCCCCGTCAGCCGCCGCTGCAGCTCGTAGGCCAGCATCAGGTCGGCCAGCTTGCTCTGGCCATAGGCGATCCAGGGGTTGTAGCGCCGCCGCTCGAAGCTGGGGTCGGCCAGGTCGATGCGCCCGATCCGGTGCATCAGCGACGACAGCCACACGACCCGGTCGGTCAGCCGCGGCAGCAGCTGCGCGGTCAGCGCGAAGTGCCCGAGCACGTTGGTGCCCAGCTGCATCTCGAAGCCGTCCTCGGTGCGCGAGAACGGCACCGCCATCACCCCGGCGTTGTTGATCAGCGTCTCGATGCGCCAGTCGGCCACGCCCTCCGCGAAGTCCCGCACCGACGCGAGCGAGGCCAGGTCCAGCCGGCGCACCTCGGCGCCGCCCGTCCCGCTCAGGTCCAGCGACGCCCGCGCCGCCTCGCCCTTGGCGGTGTCGCGGCAGGCCATGACGACATACGCGCCCTTGGCGACCAGCGCGCGGGTCGTCTCCAGACCCAGCCCCGAGTTGGCGCCGGTGACGACGAAGACCCGGCCGGTCTGGTCAGGGATGTCCGTGGAGGTCCAGGTGCTCATGGGTCCAGTCTGCGCCATCCGGATGACCTCCCACCGACCTCGCGACGAACTCCTCGCGGCCTGCCGGTCACATCAGATCGCCATCGCCCCGCGGGCGACCTCCTTGACGTAGCCGCCGAGCGACACCTGCCCGGCGTCGTCGATGTCGAGCAGGATCATGGAGGGACGCTCGATCTCGCGGCCCTGGTAGACGCGGTAGGTCTGGTCGCGGACGTCGCGGGACACCAGCACCTCCCCGAGGCGGCCGGCGCCGGACGCGGTGGCCGCGACCTCGAGGACACCGCCGAGCGGGCCGTAGAACATGCGCGACTCCACGTCGCCGTCCTCACGGAAGGCCCACACGTAGATCTGCGGCTCCACGTGCAGGAGCATGGCGTACTGGTGCAGCAGCCGCGCGTCGATCAAGGCGTCGTGGACGTCCTCGGCGGTGGCGAGCTGCAGCACGATCGTCGAGCGCGTGAAGGTGACCTTGACGGTGGGGTCGACGATGGCGGGCATCTTGCGCCCCACCAGGCCGGCGAGGAATCGCTTCTCGGTGTGGATGGGCTCGATCACGGACGTGCGGCCGAGCATCGTCCAGTGGTCGCCGGAGTCGATCACCTGGATGCGCTGCTTCTTGCCGACCAGGGTGATGTCGCCCTCGCCGCCGTGCATGTCCCGGACGACCTGGGCCGTGGCCATCGAGGCGCTCCCCGCGAAGCCGGACGCCCCCTCGGGCTGGTAGAAGCGGACCGTGGGGTTGCCGTCGGCGTCCTTGCCGGTGATGAACGAGCACTCGCACCCGAGCTGACGGGCGGTCTGCCTCATGGTCTCCTCGTCGAGACCGGAGGCGTCCGTGAACACCGCCACGGCGTTGCCGGAGAAGAGGTCCTCCTGCGTGGTGAACACGTTGAGAATGCGGTAGTCGGAAGGCATGGCCTCAGGGTATAGGCCCGCCGTGGACCCGTCCTGAGGAGCGTCGGGACGGGGCCGTGTGACGGTGGTCGCATCCCCGGTGAGGGTCTGTCGGCGCGGTGGTCCACAATCGGAGGTATGACAGACCAGCGCAGCTCTGCAGCCCCCGCCCCTGCCGACGACCAGCTCGTCGGCCCGGCCGCCGTGGCCGCCATCGTCGACGAGGCGGTCGAGGTCGCCCGCCGATGGGAGCGCAACACGGCCGAGGGCGCGACCCGGTCGGAGCGCGCCACGTCCGAGCAGCTGGGGGCGCTGCTGCGCGACGACACCGGCCTGGACCTGGCGGTCACCTTCGTCGACGAGGTGGCCCGCCCCGAGGACCCGTATGTCGCCGCCAAGGTGCTGTCGTCCCTGCGCGCCGGGGACGCGGGGTCCTTCCTCGGGCCGGTCGACCGCTCGCTGCTGGGGCTGGGCGCGGCGGTGGCGCCGATCGCGCCGCCGGTCGTGGTGCCGATCGCCCGCAAGCGGCTGCGGCAGATCGTGGGCCACCTCGTGGCCGACGCGAAGGACCCGGGGCTGGCCAAGCACCTCGCCAAGGCCCGCGCCGAGGGGTTCCAGCTCAACGTCAACCTGCTGGGCGAGGCCGTCCTCGGCGAGCAGGAGGCGGCGAGCCGCACCGAGCGCACCCGCGCCATCCTGGCCCGCCCGGACGTCGACTACGTCTCGATCAAGGTGTCCTCGCTGGTCAGCCAGATCTCGACGTGGGACACCGACGGCACCGTGGAGCGGGTCGTGGAGCGCCTGCGACCGCTCTACCGCACGGCGGCGCAGAAGTCCCCCAAGGCCTTCGTCAACCTCGACATGGAGGAGTACAAGGACCTCGACCTGACCATGGCGGTCTTCGAGCGGATCCTGCGCGAGGAGGAGTTCCACGACCTCGAGGCGGGGATCGTTTTGCAGGCCTACCTCCCCGATGCGCTGCCCGCGCTGGACCGGCTGCTGGCCTTCGCCCGCGAGCGCCACGAGGCCGGCCACGCCGGCATCAAGATCCGCGTCGTCAAGGGGGCCAACCTCGCGATGGAGCGCGCCGAGGCGGAGGTGCACGGCTGGGCGCAGGCGCCCTACCCGACCAAGGAGGACGTCGACGCCAACTACCTGTCCTTCGTGGAGCGGGCGCTGCGGCCCGACGCGGCGGCGGTGATGCGCCTCGGCGTCGCGTCCCACAACCTCTTCGACACCGCCGTCGCCTACCTGCTCGCCCGGCAGCGCGGCACCCTGGACGCCCTCGACGTGGAGATGCTGCAGGGGATGGCCCCGAGCCAGGCGCGCGCGGTCAAGGCCGACGTCGGGTCGGTGCTCCTCTACACCCCCATCGTGGCCAGCGCCGACTTCGACGTGGCCGTCAGCTACCTCATCCGTCGCCTGGAGGAGAACGCCCAGCGGCAGAACTTCCTGCACGCGATGTTCTCCTCCCACGCCGAGGCGATGGCCGACCAGGAGCGCAGGTTCCGCGAGTCGGTCGCCGCGATGGCGCACACGCCGGTCGGGGCCCGGCGCTCGTCCGCGCGACCCGCGATCGGCGAGCTCTTCGACAACACCCCCGACTCCGACCCGTCGCTGCCCGCCACCCGCGAGTGGGCGCGGCAGGCCCTCGCCGCCGACCCGCACACCTGCACCTCCCCCCGGCTGGGGACCGTCGAGGAGGTCGACGAGGTGGTGGCCCGCGCGGTCGCGGCGGCCCCGCAGTGGGGCGGGCGGTCGGCATACGAGCGGGCGCAGGTGCTGCGCGAGGCGGCCCGGCAGCTCGAGTCGCGCCGGGGCGAGCTCATCACCGTGATGGCCGCCGAGGGCGGCAAGACCGTGGCCGAGGCCGACCCGGAGGTGAGCGAGGCCGTCGACTTCGCGCGCTACTACGCCGACCGGGCGCTCGAGCTGGAGCTCGACGCGAGCGCCCAGTCGGACGGCTCCCGCTTCACTCCCGACCGGGTGGTGCTGGTGACCCCGCCGTGGAACTTCCCCGTGGCCATCCCGATCGGCGGGGTGCTCGCCGCACTCGCCGCAGGGTCCGCGGTGATCATCAAGCCGGCCCACCCGACGCCCGGCTGCGTCGAGGTCGGCGTCGAGGCGCTGTGGGAGGCCGGCGTCCCCCGCGACGTGCTGCAGGTGGTCCGCACCGGCGAGCGCGAGGCGGGGCGGGCCCTGGTGTCGCACCGCGACGTCGACACCGTGGTGCTGACCGGCGCGTCGGAGACCGCCCACATGTTCTCGGGCTGGCGGGCCGAGCACGAGGCGGGACCCCGGGTCTACGGCGAGACGTCGGGCAAGAACGCCCTCGTCGTGACGCCGGCCGCCGACCTGGACCTCGCCGCCGCCGACCTGATGCGCAGCGCCTTCGGGCACGCCGGGCAGAAGTGCTCGGCCGCGTCGCTGGGGATCCTCGTGGGCTCGGTGGCGCGGTCCGAGAGGTTCCGCCGCCAGCTGGTCGACGCGGTGCGCTCGCTGCGGGTGGGCTGGCCGCACGACCTCGGCACCACGATGGGGCCGATCATCGAGGAGCCCGAGGGCAAGCTGCGGCGTGCCCTCACCACGCTGGAGCCGGGCGAGTCCTGGCTGGTCGAGCCGCAGCAGCTGGACGACACCGGGCGGCTGTGGTCCCCCGGCCTCAAGGAGGGCGTCCGGCCGGGATCCTTCTTCCACCTGACCGAGGTCTTCGGTCCGGTCCTCGGCCTGATGACGGCCGACACCCTGGAGGAGGCCGTCGCGCTGCAGAACGCCACCGCCTTCGGGCTCACCGGCGGCCTGCACAGCCTCGACCAGGACGAGATCGACTGGTGGACCGAGCACGTCGACGTGGGCAACGCCTACGTCAACCGGCACATCACCGGGGCCATCGTGCGACGCCAGAGCTTCGGCGGCTGGAAGGACTCCGTGGTCGGCCCCGGCGCCAAGGCGGGCGGCCCCAACTACGTCGCGCTGCTCGGCACCTGGTCCGAGGAGCACCCGCCGCGGCAGGGCTGCGAGCCGAGCCCCCGGGTCCGGGAGACGGCGGAGCGACTGGCGCCGCTGGTGCCCGACGCCGACCGCGAGTGGCTCGCGGCGGCGCTGCGGTCGGACGCCCAGGCGTGGCGCACCGAGCTCGGGACGGAGCGCGACGAGACCGGCCTGTCCGTGGAGACCAACGTCTTCCGCTACCGCCCCCACCCGGAGGTGCTGGTGCGGCTCGAGCCCAGGGCACGCCCCGTCGAGCTGGTCCGGCTGCTCGCCGGCGCCCGGCTGGCCGGGTCGCAGGTCACGGTCAGCGTGGACCCGGCGGCCGCCGAGCCGTTCGAGGCGCTGCGCGCCGGGGACGGGCAGGCACGGCAGGCCGCGGACGACCTGGCCGGGATGCTGCGGGTCGAGTCGCGCGCCGACCTGGTGCGCCGGCTGGCCGACCTGGGCCCGGTGCGGCTCCGGGTCGTCGGGGAGCCCCAGCCGCTGCTGCGCGAGCTCGCCCAGAGCTCGGCGACGCCGCTGGCCGGTCCCGTCCTCGCCAACGGCCGGCGCGAGCTGCTGACCTTCCTGCGGGAGCAGGCGATCAGCCGCACCCTGCACCGCTACGGCCACGTGGCGCCCGAGCTGCAGCCCTGACCGGGGCACGACAGGGGTCCTGACGGGCCGGTACGGTCGAGGAGACCGACCGGCCCGTCACCGACCGCTCTGGAGGCACCTCGTGGCCCAGCCCGCCGCCCGACCCCGCTCCTGGACCTCCCGCCTGGGCGAGGGTCTCGTCATGGCCCTGTCGTTCCTGCTCTTCCGCCTGCTGATGGGCTGGATCGGGCTCTTCCGGCCCGAGTCGTTCTGGAGCACGCTGGTCAGCGCGCTGCTCTTCGGTGCGGCGTGGGTGGGGCTCACCCTCGCCTTCGACGCCTACCGCGCTCGCCGGGCCCGCCCATGACCTCGCGCCGGGAGGCCACCGACCCCGTGACCCGGCTGCTGGCGCCCGCGGACGCGCGCGCGTCCTGGGACCTCGGGGCCGAGTCCTTCGGCTACCCGGGGCCGGTCCCCGACCCGCTGCCCGACCCGACCCGCGACGAGCAGATCGCCGTCGGCTCCTTCGTCGGTGACCGGCTCGTCGCCCGGGCCGTCGCGCTGGCCGACCGGTCCTGGTGGGGTGGCCGTGAGGTCGCGACCGCGGGGATCGCCAGCGTGGCCATCGCCCTCGAGCAGCGCGGCGAGGGCCTGCTGGCGCCGCTGCTGGCCGACCTGCTCGACCGGGCGCGCCACCGCGGCGACGCCCTGGCCACGCTCTACCCCACCGCGCAGGGCATCTACCGCTCCAGCGGCTTCGAGACCGTGACGTCCTTCGACCAGGTCGAGCTGGACACCCGCGACCTGCTGGCCGCCCGGGCCGACCGGGCCGACCGGGCCGACCGGGCCGCCCGCGGCGCGGACGCCTCGCCGGTCACGCTGCGCCGGGGCACCGGGGCCGACCACGACGCGGTCCACCGCGTCTACACCGCCTGGGCGCGGCGGCACGACGGGCCCCTCACGCGCAGCGGACCGCGCTTTCCCGCCGACGCGGAAGCCTTCCTGCAGGCGCTGGACGGGGTCCAGACCACGGTGGCGGAGCAGGACGGCGAGGTCACGGGCTACGCCCTGTGGCAGCGCGCCGACGGCTACCACCGCGGCGTGACCGCCGTCGACGACCTGCTGGCCACCACGCCCGAGGCCTACCTGTCGCTGCTCCACCACCTCGGCAGCAGCTATGCCGTCGCACCCCGCACCACGCTGTGGACCAGCGGCGACGACGTGATCCGGGTGCTGCTGCCCAGCAACGCCTGGCGCCGCGTCGACTGCCGCCCCTACAAGCTCGCGGTGCTCGACGTCCCCGCCGCCCTCGCGGCTCGGGGGTGGGCGCCGCACGTCGACGCGGAGCTGAGGTTCGCCGTCACCGGGCCCGCGCCGGTGGCCGGGTGCTACCGCCTGCGGGTCGAGGCGGGCCGCGCCACCTGCGAGCCGGACGCGAGCGGGCGGGCGGACGGCATACGGGTCATGTCGCCCCGGTCCCTGGCTCTCACGTATGCCGGGGCCCGCTCCTCCGCCTCGCAGCGGGCCGTGGGCCTGCTCGACGGCCCCACCACCAACGACGCCACCTGGGACGCCCTGACGGGGGGACGGGCGGTGCAGGTGCGCGACTACTTCTGAGCCGCGACCTGGCGCAGCACCACCTCGGCGACCTCGGCCGCGTGCTCGACGGGCAGGCCGTGCCGGGCCCCGGGCAGCACCAGCAGCTCGGCCCCGGGGATCCGCTGCGCGAGCAGCTGGCCGTTGCGCAGCGGGTTGACCAGGTCGGCGTCGCCGTGCAGCACGACCGTCGGCGCGGTGATCCGGCCCAGCGAGCCCCAGGAGTCGTGCCCGTGGGAGGCGCGGAAGTGCAGCCCGCGCTGCGCCGAGCGCGTCGTCGTCGCCTGCGCCACGGCCTCCACCACCTCGCCGTGCGCCCCGAGCCAGGAGGGGGTGTGGTTGAGCAGCGCCATCTCCACCGGGTCGCAGCGGGCGATGGCGGCGTCGACGTCGCCCGAGCGGGGCTCGCCGTGGCGCTCCCCCGGCGAGGTGCACAGCAGCGTGAGGCTGCTCACCCGGCCCGGGTGGTTGATGGCGAGCCACTGCGCGATGCGGCCACCCATCGAGTGGCCCACCACGTGCGCCCGCGGCACGCCGAGCTGCTCGAGCAGGTAGGCCGCGTCGTCGGCGAAGCTGCCCATGGTCGGCGGCTCCCGCCGGGACATGTCGTCGCTGTCACCGGTGCCGCGCTGGTCGATCGCCAGGGTCTCGACGCGACCGTCGAGCGCCGCGACGAGGCGGTCCCACAGGCGGTGGTCCTGGCTCATCCCCGGCAGCAGCAGCACCGGCGCGCCGGCACCCGTGCGCCATACGGCCAGCCGGGCGCCGTCGGCGAGGGTGACCACGTCCTTCGGCATACGATCCGCTCCTCCCCGGGCGACGGACGACCGGCACGGTCGTCCCGGCCAACCTAGCGCCCGGTGACCAGCGTGGTCGGCGCCGCCGTGGGGTCGGTGCGCACCGTGACCCGCCCGGAGTCCATCTGCCAGACGAGCTCGTGCGGTGCCTGGGTGCCCCGCAGGGTCACGCCCTCGGTGGCCCAGCCGACGATCTCGCCCCGCCACTCCGCGGGCACGATGTAGGACGCGCGCGTGCCTAGCTCGCCCACGCGGTAGGCCTCGAGCCGCTCGCCGCCGTCGTCGTGGATCGCCACGACCACGAAGCGGCCGTTGGGGCTGGTCGCAAAGCTGCGGGCCGACCCGTTGCCGGCCGACGCGAGCACGATCGCGGACCCGTCGCTCGCCACGCTGAGCAGCCGCGCCTGGTTGGGCGGGGCGGAGTCGGTCGTGGAGTCGTGGGACCCCACGAGCGCCAGGTAGCGGTCCCCGGCCCGGGTGCCCGCGATCTTGACGCTGGCGCCGGTCGGGAACGCCACCGCGCCGAAGGGCGTGTCGAAGGTCGACCCCGGCGCCGCGGTCCCGGCCGTCGACGGGCTCGGGAGGTCCGTCGGCGTGGCGGAGGGCGAGGCGCTGCCGGTGTCCGTGGCCGTGGGGCTCGCGGGCGGCTGCGACCGCTGCGGCGACCGCTCGGTGGTGGTCGTCGGGCGCGGGGCCCGGGTGGTGCGGGAGGGGTCCGGGGACGGCGTCGTGGTCGTCGGCGCCGGCTGCAGAACCGTCCGGCTGACGGTGGGCCCGGCGGGCTGCGGCTGCTGCGGCTCGGCGCCCAGCCGCGGCACGATGACGGCCGCCGCGACCACCGAGGCGAGCCCGGCGGCCACGCCCGACGCGACCGTCACCCGGCGGCGCCGCTGCACGACCCGCCCGCGCTCCATGACCCACTCGCCGAGGTCCGGGGAGGGGTGCACGTCACCGGCGTGACCGTCCAGCGAGCGCCGGATCAGCCGCCCGATCTCGTCGTCATGCAACGTCCCGCCCCCTCTCCAGCTGCGGCTGCGCCGGCATCGCCTTGCGCAGGTTGGCCAGCCCGCGGGAGATCTGGCTCTTGACCGTGCCCGCCGAGCAACCCATGACGGCCGCGATCTCCGCCTCCGGCAGGTCCTCGTAGAAGCGCAGCACCAGCGCCGTCCGCTGCCGGGCGCCCAGCGTGTGCAGCAATGTCCACATCCCGTCACGTTCGTCGATGTCGTGCCGGTCCTCGTAGGGCCGGTCCGGTGTCGTCTCGGTCGTCAGCTCCCGGCGGCCGACCTTGCGCCACATCGAGATGTTGGTCCGCGTCAGGGCCGTGCGCGTGTAGGCGTCGACCGAGCCGCGGTCCGCGATCTTGTGCCACGACAGGTAGACCTTCACCAGCGTGTTCTGCAGCAGGTCCTCCGCCGAGGCGTGGTCACCGGTCAGCAGGTAGGCATATCGCAGCAAGGCTCCGGAGCGCGCCGCCACGAAGGCCGTGAACTCCTCGTCCCGCTCATCCATGCAGGTCCTTCCTCCCCCGAGGCACTGACACCCCCAGGACGCGGGCGCCGTCCCCCAAGGTTGCACGCCCCGCCGGGTTTGGCCAGCGCGAGGGCCGGGAGGCACCTTTGGTCACGATCTGCGCACCGTTCGGCTCATCCGGTGGCTCGGGCTGCGCGGTATGTCGCAGGTCACCGTTACTCTCCCGGCATGAGCACTGCCGCCACCCCGCCTGCCGGCGACCCCGCCGCCGAGCAGCCTGGAGCATCCCGCGCCGAGCAGCCTGGCACGTCCCGCGCCGAGCAGCCTGGCACGTCCCGCGCCGGGCACCCCGGCTTCTCCTCGGACGAGCGTCGACCGCTCGTCGTCATGGAGGGGGTCAACAAGCACTTCGGTCCGCTGCACGTCCTGCAGGACATCGACCTGACCGTCCACGAGGGCGAGGTCGTCGTCCTCATCGGGCCCTCCGGGTCGGGCAAGTCGACCCTGTGCCGCACCATCAACCGCCTCGAGACCATCGAGTCCGGCACCATCACCATCGACGGGCGACCGCTGCCCGAGGAGGGCAAGGCCCTCGCCCAGCTGCGCTCGGACGTCGGCATGGTCTTCCAGTCGTTCAACCTCTTCGCCCACAAGACGATCCTCGACAACGTCACGCTGGGCCCGACCAAGGTGCGCGGCGTCGGCAAGAAGGACGCCGAGGCACGCGCCCGCCAGCTCCTCGAGCGGGTCGGGGTCGCCCACCAGGCCGAGAAGTACCCCGCCCAGCTGTCCGGCGGCCAGCAGCAGCGCGTGGCCATCGCCCGGTCGCTGGCGATGGAGCCCAAGGTCATGCTCTTCGACGAGCCCACCTCCGCGCTCGACCCGGAGATGATCAACGAGGTGCTCGACGTCATGACCGGGCTCGCCCGCTCCGGCATGACGATGATCGTGGTCACCCACGAGATGGGCTTCGCCCGCAAGGCCGCCGACCGCGTGGTCTTCATGGCCGACGGCCAGATCGTGGAGCAGGCCACCCCCGAGCAGTTCTTCACCAACCCCCAGTCCGATCGCGCCAAGGACTTCCTCGGCAAGATCCTCACCCACTGAGCCACCTGGCTCAGCCCACAACCCGAGGAGACATCATGACGATCCGTCGCACCCTCACCGCCGGCGCCGCCGTGGCGCTCGCGGCCTCCCTCGCCGCCTGCGGCAGCTCCAACGACAGCGGCTCCGGCTCCTCCGGGGGCTCCGGCGGCGGCTCCGGCGACAGCATCAAGGTCGGCATCAAGTTCGACCAGCCGGGCATGGGCCTCAAGGAGGGCTCGTCCTACTCCGGCTTCGACGTGGACCTCGCCACCTTCATCGCCAAGGAGATGGGCAAGAAGCCCGACTTCGTCGAGGCGGTCTCGGCCCAGCGCGAGAAGATGCTGCAGGCCGGCCAGGTCAGCTACATCGTCGGCACCTACTCGATCACCGACAAGCGCAAGCAGTCGGTCGACTTCGCCGGCCCCTACTTCATCGCCGGCCAGGACCTGCTGGTCCGCAGCGAGGACTCCTCGATCACCGGCCCCGACGCCCTCTCGGGCAAGAGGCTCTGCTCCGTCAAGGGCTCCACCTCGGCGACCAAGATCAAGAGCAAGTACCCCCAGGTCCAGCTGCAGGAGTACGACACCTACTCCAAGTGCGTCGAGGCGCTGTCCTCCGGCTCGGTCGACGCGCTGACCACGGACAACACGATCCTCGCGGGCTACGCCGCCCAGTCGCAGTACAAGGGCAAGCTCAAGGTCGTCGGCCAGCCGTTCTCGGAGGAGAACTACGGCGTCGGCGTCAAGAAGGGCGACTCCGAGACCTGCAAGAAGGTCACCGAGGCGATCAACAAGTGGATCTCGTCCGGCGAGTGGCAGAAGTCCATCGACAAGAACCTCGGCCCGGCCGGCTTCAAGGTCGACACGACCAAGAACCCCCCGAAGCCCGCAGCCTGCGCCTGACCACGGTGACCAGGCCGTATGCCGGGGCGCCCCGGCATACGGCCTGATCCGCCCCCGCGGTGCCCAAGCCCCCCACCGTCCCCCCACTGCCCAAGGAGTGCGGATGCAAGAGCTCTTCAGCGAGTTCGACATCCTCGGCGCGTTCTGGATGACCATCAAGCTGACGGTCCTGTCCGGCATCGGCGCGCTCGTCATCGGGACGATCCTCGCGATCTTCCGCCTGTCGCCCGTCCCGATGCTGCGGTTGCTCGGCGCGCTCTACGTCAACGTCGTGCGCAACACCCCGCTGACGCTCATCGCGGTCTTCTGCAGCCTCGGGCTCGTCGCGCAGCTCGGCTTCCACCTGGCCGACACCCGGTCCGCGACCTTCATCAAGGACAACAACTTCCGCATCGGCGTCATGGCCCTGTCGGTCTACACCGCGGCCTTCGTCTGCGAGGCGCTGCGCTCCGGCGTCAACACCGTCCCGGTGGGTCAGGCCGAGGCCGCCCGCTCGCTCGGGCTCGGCTTCCGCCAGACGTTGTCGCAGGTGGTGCTGCCGCAGGCCTTCCGCGCCGCGCTCGTGCCGCTCGGCAACACCCTCATCGCGCTGACCAAGAACACCACCGTCCTGTCGGTGATCGGGGTCGCGGAGATCTCCTACCTGCAGGCGCAGGTCATCGAGGACCGCCCCGACGCGATGTACACCTTCTTCGCCATCGTCGCGCTCGGCTTCGTGATCCTCACGCTGCCGACCGGCCTGGCCTTCACCCGCGCCGCGGACCGCCTGGCGGTGAAGCGATGAGCTCCGACGCCTCCGTCCTCTTCGACGCCCCCGGCCCCCGGGCCCGGCGCAACCAGCGCATCGTCGCGGCCCTGCTGCTGCTGGCGGCCATCGGCCTCGGCGTGTGGGTGCTCATGCAGTTCGCCGCCAAGGGGCAGCTGACCGCGGCCAAGTGGCGCCCGCTGCTGTGGACCGACGTGTGGTCCAACTACCTGCTCCCCGGCGTGCTCGGCACGCTGCAGGCCGCGGCGCTCGCGATCCTCGCGGCCGGCGTGATCGGGCTGCTGCTCGGCATCGGCCGGCTCTCCCCCGTCGCCCCGGTGCGCTGGCTGTGCTCCGTGGTCGTCGAGGTCTTCCGGGCCGTGCCGGTGCTGGTCATGATGCTGTTCTCGTTCAACCTCTACCTGGCGCAGGGGTGGTTCCTCGGGCACGAGCCGCTGGCGGGCGTCGTCACCGGGCTGATGCTCTACAACGGCGCGGTCATCGCCGAGCTGGTCCGCTCCGGCGTCAACAACCTGCCCCGCGGGCAGGCCGAGGCGGGCCTGTCGATCGGGCTGACCCCCGGGCAGACGCTGGGCTCCATCCAGCTGCCGCAGGCGCTCACCGCGATGCTGCCGTCGCTGGTCTCCCAGCTGGTCGTGGTGCTCAAGGACACCGCGCTGGGCTACGTCATCCTCTACGGCGAGCTGCTGCGCAAGGCCGACCAGATCGGGTCCGCCTTCGGCAACGTGCTGCCCGCCATCATCTTCGTGGCGGTCCTCTACATCGCCATGAACTTCGCGCTCACGTCGCTCGCCCACACCATCGAGCGGCGGCTGCGCCGTCGCGGTCACACGGCCGGGCTGGCGCCCGCGCCGACCACCGACGAGCTGGCCACGCCCACGGCCGGGGCGGCGCCGACCCCCTGACCCTCAGTGCCCCCTCAGTGCCCCTCGACACCCGAGCCCGGTTCCGGCAGCAGCGCCGGCGCCGGGCTCGGGTGCTCCAGCGGCACGATGCACCACGGCAGCAGGTGCTGCACGATCGGCCCGATGCCGACGGCATACAGCACGGTCCCGAGGCCCACGCCGCCGCCGAGCAGCCAGCCGACCGCGAGGACGGTGACCTCCAGCGAGGTCCGCACGAGCCGCAGCGACAGCCCGGTGCGGTACGCGATGCCGGTCATCAGCCCGTCCCTCGGGCCGGGCCCCAGCTGCGCCCCGATGTACAACGCCCCGGCGAGGCCGTTGAGCGCGATCCCGGCCACGAGCAGGACCGCGCGCACCCACAGCGAGGACGGCGCGTGGAGCCAGCCGAGCGTCCAGTCCGTGGCGACGCCGATCCAGACCGCGTTGGCGACGGTGCCGAGGCCGGGCCACTGCCGCAGCGGGATCCACGCCAGCAGCACGGCCACCCCCACGACGATGACGGTGACGCCGATCGACATCGGCAGGTGCAGGGCCACCCCGACGTGGAAGACGTCCCACGGGTCGAGGCCGAGGGCGGCGCGGATGATCATGCTCATCGAGACGCCGTAGAGCGTGAGCCCCACCATCAGCTGCGTGATCCGTCGTGGCAGGCGGCCGGCGCGCAGCTGCTGCACCGGGGTCATCGGCTGGAGGTGGCGGGGCGGGGGCGTCATACGACCATCATCACCCACAACTGGACTGGTCTGACATAGCCACTTGAACCATAGTGGCCCGTATGACGCCCCGCCGCCTCTCCCCCCACCGCCTGGCGCAACTGCTCGGGCCGGCCGGTCGCGGCGTCCCGGCCTACCGTTGGCTCGCGGACGGGATCCGGCTGCTCGTCGCCGACGGTCGGGTGCTGCCGGACACCACGTTGCCGAGCGAGCGCGCGCTCACCGCCCAGTTGGGGGTGAGCCGCACCACCGTGGCCCGGGCCTACGCCGACCTGGTGGAGCGGGGCTACGCGGAGGCGCGGCAGGGCTCGGGCACCCGGACCCGCCTACCCGGCCCACCTGCCCCGGCCGGGGAGGAGCCGTTCGGGCCGGTGGGGAGGGTGCTGGGCGCCGACCACCCGCCCGGGGTGGCCGACCTCACGGCCACCGTCCCGCCGGCGGCGCCTGGGCTCGTGGCGGCGTTCGAGCGAGCCTCGGCGCAGCTCCCGCGCTACCTGGCCGGCAGCGGCTACCACCCGGCGGGGCTGCCCGAGCTGCGCGAGGCGCTGGCCGAGCGCTACGAGTCCCGGGGCGTCCCGACCCGCCCCGACCAGATCATCGTCACCAGCGGCGCGCTCGCCGGGGTGGCGGCGGTCCTGCGGGCCCTGGCCGCCCCGGGGGACCGGGTGGTGGTGGAGTCGCCGACCTACCCCAACTCCATCGCCGCGCTGCACCGGCAGGGGGCCCGGCCGGTCGCCGTCCCGATGGCCGAGGACGGCTTCGACGTCGAGGGGATCGTGGCGGCCGCGGCCGCGGGGGCGCGGGCCACCCTGCTCATCCCCGACTTCCACAACCCGACGGGCCACCTGCTCGGCGACGACGGGCGGGCCGCGCTGACCCGCGGCCACGCGCGCGCCGGCGTCCCGCTGCTGGTCGACGAGACGTTGCAGGACATGGCCCTGGACGCCCCGCGGCTCCCCCTCCCCACGGCCGCTCACGGGCCGACGATCACCGTCGGGTCCTGCAGCAAGTCGCACTGGGGTGGGCTGCGGCTCGGGTGGGTCAGGGCCGACGGGCGGCTGCCGGCGGCGATCCAGCAGGCCCGGCTCTCCCTCGACCTCGGCGCTCCCGTCCTCGAGCAGCTGGCCCTGGCCGACCTGCTGCGCCACCCCCGCCCCGACTCCGAGCGGCGCGCCGCCCTGGTCCGCCGCCGCGACCACCTGCACGCCCTGGTCACCGCGGCCCTGCCCGGGTGGGAGACGCAGGTGCCCCGCGGCGGGCTCAGCCTCTGGTGGCGGCTGCCCCGACCACGGTCGTCGGCGCTGGTCGCGGCCGCCGCCAGGCGCGGGGTGCGGCTGGCGTCGGGGCCGGCGTTCAGCCCCGACGGGACGGGGCTCGAGGGCTACCTGCGGACGCCGTTCACGCAGCCCGAGGAGACGCTCGGGCGCGCAGCAGCCGTCATCGCCGACGCGTGGGCCGAGGTCGGCTAGAGCGGGAGCACCTCGAGCTCGTACCTCAGGGTGTGCCGGTCCCCCGGGGCCAGGGTGATCTCGTCGGCCATGACGTTGCCGCCCTCGACGCAGAGCATCCCGGTCCACTCGTCGTCGCCGAGGTCGGACATCTGGGCCGCCTTGTCGGCCCACGGGTTCCACACGATGGTGCTGGCGGAGCCGGTCTTGGCGACCCGCAGCCGACGCCCGAGCACCGGGTCGACCACCGTCACCGCGCACGCCGAGCGGTAGACCCGGTCGGTCTCCCGGGTCAGCCGCAGCGGCCCCTCCTGACGGTGGGTGCGCCCCTGGTCGGTCTTGTCGACATAGCTCGCCCGGTCCAGCCCCTCGACGGTGACCTGGCGGACGTCGCCGACGGTGAGGTAGGCGTGCAGCGCCTCCTCGTAGGTGAGCTCGTCGGCCCCCGTGTTGGCCACCGTGAGGCTGAGCGTGAGGCGCTCGCCCGCCTCGACGACGTAGGTCGCCTCCAGGTCCGCGACCCCGAGCTCCGCCCCCGTGACGGCGTAGGTCACCGTGCCCGGCCCCTCCTCCACCAGCCGCCACGGCGTGATCCGCGCCGGGCCGTGCGAGGGCTTGCGGTCACCCGACCGCCCCGGCCCGAACCACGGCAGGCAGATCGGCACGCCGCCCCGGATCGCGACGCCCTCCTCGAGCAGCGTGTGCTCGCTGCACCACAGGACGGGTCCGGCCCCGTCCGGCGTCCACGCCACGAGGTGGGCACCCTGGTCGTAGACCGAGGCGGTGGCCGCGGTCCCGGTGATCTGGCGGGGCGGGGGCAGCGTCGTCATACCCAGACCGTATGCCGCGCCGCTGCGCGGCGGCACCCCGGGGCGGGGGCTTACATCGTGACGAGGCAGGACCGGGGCACGCCCGCCGCCACCAGCGCGTCGCCGAGGGCGCCGGGCAGCACCCGGATCTCGGCCTCGCCCTGGACGTGCCGGCCGACGAGGGAGGCGATGGCTGTCAGGGCGGTGGGGCTGACGTAGCCCGCCTGGCTGAGGTCGAGGGCGTGGGGTCGGCTGGGGCGGGCCACCGCGGCGAGGGCGTCGCGCAGCTGGGGCACGACCGTGCGGGCCCGGGCGACGTCGACGTCCCCGGCCAGGGAGATGAGGACGTGCCCGTCGACGCGGCGGGACTCGACGGTCGGGGTGCGCAGGTCGGGGCCCCAGGCCGCGTGCCCGTCGCGCACCGGGAGCAGGGTCTCGGCGCTGCGGGGGTCGAGCAGGGCGGACAGGTAGGTGTCGAGCTGCGAGGCCACGGCGGGACGGGTGCTCGCGGCGGCGGCTAGGCGGTCGGCGATGACCCGTACGCGGGTGTTGGTGCGCTGGGAGTACCACCCGAGCAGCTCGAACGCGTCCTCCGCGGTGATGCCGTAGGCGACCATCAGGATGCCCTTGGCCTGCTCGATGACGCCGCGAGCCTCCACCACCTCGCGGAGCTGGTGGGTGACCTCGGCGGAGACGGTCTCGTGCAGCAGGGCGCGCACGTCGAGGAAGACGCCGCTCACGGCGGTCAGGGTCCCGTCCTCGGAGTAGTCCCCCACGCCCACCACGAAGACCTCGAGGCCCTCGCCGTGCCGCAGCACGCGCCGCCGGTGCGCGAAGGCCCGGCCTCGGTGCAGCGCGTCGCCGGCGTCCTCGGCCAGCTGCACCTCGGACGCGTCGAAGCTGGACAGCAGCAGGTCCAGGCCCTGCAGCTGGCCGTCGGGCTCGGCGCCGAGCAGCTGGTAGACCTCCGGCGACAGGGACCATCGCAGGTCGCTGGGGCCGCGCACCCCGACACGCCACCAGGCCGTCGTCGGGGTGGGGGAAGGGTTGGTCACATCGCTCCAGGTGCCGTGGGGACGAAACCGCCTGCTGGGGGTGGCGGCGGGTCGTCGCTACGGTCTGAACGACGCACGTCCCGGCACGGCCAGGACGTATCGGCGCTCATCATAGGCACCTGGTCATGACCGTCCAAAGCGGCGCGGACGAGTGTCACGGCGGTGCGTCGCTGCTGGTCGGCGCGTGCGTGGCACAGTGAGGGCAGCGCCGGTTGACCACAGAGGTGACCCATGACCAGCCCCGTCCTCCCCCGTGCCCGGCAGGCCGCCCTGGTGGCTGCCGGGGTCGTGCTGCTGTGCGTGCTCGCGCACCTGGCGCTCGGCTGGCTGCGCCGCACGGGACCCGGCGCCGCCCCCACCGTCAACCCGGCCGTCGTCCTCGCGGGCCTGGCGGTCGCCGCCGGGCTGTCCGGGTGGGCCGTGCTGGGCCGCGCGCAGGACCGCGTCAGCGAGCGGATCCGCCGGCACCGGCCCGAGCTCCAGGTGGTCCTCTCGACCGCCGAGCTCCCCGGCCTCCCGGGCCTCCCGGACACCGGGTGGGCGCAGGCCGCCACCGAGACCGACCCCTCGTATGCCGACCCCACCGCCCCCGGCGCCACCGCCGGGACGGAGCCCGGGGCCCGCGAGGCGTGGCGCGCCCTGTGGCGGCCCCTCCTGCCCGTCGCGGCCCTGGCGGCCGGCTCGGCCGTGCTGCTGGCGCTGACCACGGCGATGACCGCGATGGCGGCCGGCGAGCTCACCGCCCGAGGGGTGCGGACCCCGAGCCAGGTCACGGCGACCGGCTGGTCCTTCACCGGCCTCGGCCACTCGCCCTGGGCCCGGGTGACCCACGTGGAGGACGGCCGCACCATCACCTCGACGGTCCATGGCGTCGACCCGGTCGTGCTGCCCGTGGGCACGCAGCTGACGATCCTGGTGGACCCGGACGACCCGGAGACCGTGCAGCTGCCCGACGCGGCCAACGTGTCGGCCGTGACCCAGTGGTGGCGGGCGGCGCTGGTCGTGGCCCTGGTGGTCGCGCTGGCGTGGCTCGCCGCAGCGGCGGCCCGCCGGCTCGCCTGGCGTCGGTCGATGCGGACCTCGCGCTGGTCGCGGTGGGAGCTGAGCGCCGACGAGCCCGGGCGTCACGTGCGGCTGCGGCCGGCCGAGAGCACGGCGGGCGGCATACGACCGGTGGTGGCGTCCGCCGCGCGACCGGTGGAGTCGGGTGAGGTGGGGCTGCTCGCCGGGCCGGCCGACTCGGTCCTGCTGCGGCGTTCGCTGCTGCTCGCGACCCCGGGCGGACTCGTCGAGGCCCGGCTGCCGGCGACGGTGGCCGAGGCGACCCGCTGGGGCGCCGCGACCGACCCGCTCCCCGCCTCCTAGCGCTCGAGCACCGCGACGAGGAAGTCGCTGGTCGGGCGCCAGGGGCGCAGGTCCCAGGTGGCGAGCAGCAGGCTCTCATGCAGGCCCGCGACCCGCGCGTCCATCCGGAACGCCCCGAAGTCGTAGTCGCGGCCCGCCCCGAATCCCACCACCAGCCGTCCCTCGGGCGCCAGGTGGGCGCCCATCCGCCGCAGCACCTCGACGCGGGTGGACAGGGCGAGGAAGGTCATCACGTTGCCGGCGCACAGGATCACGTCGAAGGGCTCGGCCACACCCCGGGCGGGCAGGTCCAGCTCGGCGAGGTCGCCGACGAGCCAGGTCGGGCCCGGGTGGTCGGCCTCGGCCGCCTCGATCAGCACCGGGTCGACGTCGACGCCCACCACGGTGTGCCCGACGGCGTGCAGGAAGGCGCCCACCCGCCCGGGCCCGCACCCGGCGTCGAGGATCCGCGAGCCGCGAGCCACCATGGCGTCGACCATCCTGGCCTCGCCACCCAGGTCGGCACCGTCCCGCTCCATCCGCCGGAACCGCTCGACGTAGCGCTCGGAGTGGGTCGGGTCGGCCGCCACGATCTGCTCCCAGCCGCTGGGCACTCGGGTCACGCGTCTCTCCTTCGCAGCTCACGCCGGATGCGCACGAGCCCCACCACCCGGCCCAGGATCGCGAGCCCCACGAGGCCCACGAAGATCAGCGACCCCGGCCGCTCGCTCATCGGCACCACCACCGCCACCAGCAGCAGGAGCCCGACGATCCACAGCACGCACCTTGTCGTGGGGGACATGCTCCCGAGTCTAGGCACGAGGCCGTATGCCGCCCGCCGCTGCCCCACTCCCAGTCGCAGCGGGGCCCCGTCTCGGCGGGTCGTCTCAGCGGGAAGCAGGCTCGTCCCAGCGGGGCCGTCTCAGCGGGCCGCGGCCAGCCGGGCCCGGCCTCGCGCCAGCGCCGCCTCGACCACGCTGCCTCCCGCCGCCTCCTCGACGAGCTCCAGCACCCGCGGCCCGATCGCGTCCACGGCCTCGATCAGCTGCGCCTCGGACCACCCCAGGGCGCGGGCGTGCTCGTGGATCACGCCGCCGGCGTTGGCGACGAAGTCCGGGACGAAGGTGATGCCGCGGGCGGCGAGCAGGGCCTCGCACGAGGCATCGTCGAGGACGTCGTTGGCCGCGCCGGAGATCACCCGGCACCGCAGCTGCGGGACCACCTCGCGGGTGACGACCCGGGCCACGGCCGCGGGGGCGAGCACGTCGCACGACGCGGTCACGACCTCCTCGACCCCGACCACGGTGCCGCCGCACTGCTCGGCGACCTGCGCCGCCCGGTCCTCGTCGACGTCAGCGACGAGCACCCGCGCCCCGTCGGCGGCGGCCAGCCGGGCCAGCTCGCCCCCGACGTTGCCGGCACCCTGGACGGCCACGGTGAGGCCGTCGAGCGTGGGGGCGGCATACGTGCTGCGGACCCCGGCCCGCATCGCCACGAAGGCTCCCCGTGCGGTCCACGGCGCGGGGTCGGCGTCCGCGCAGTAGACCTTGGCGCCGCGGCTGCGGAGGACGTCCATGTCGGCGAGCGTGGTGCCCATGTCCACGCCGGGGATGTAACGGCCGTGGGTGCGCGCCACGGCGTCGCCGAAGGCCTCGAGCAGGGCCCGGCGTCGCTCGCCCGTCAGCGGGGCGCCGTCCGCGAGGATCACGGACTTCGCTCCGCCGTAGGGCAGCTCGGCGAGGGCGTGCTTGTAGGTCATGGCGCGGGCGAGGCGCTGGGCCTCCTGGATCGCCGCCTCGGTCGAGGGGTAGGCCCGGTAGCGGACGCCCCCGAACCCCGGCCCGAGCGTCGAGTCGTCGATCGCGACGACCGCGCGCAGGCCGGTGGCCGGGTCGGCGCAGGTGATGACCTGCTCGGAGGTCCAGGGGTCCAGCCGCGGGGCGTCGGTGCTCATGCCTCGACTGTGCCAGACCGGCTGGTGCCGCGCTCAGCCGTCGGTGCGGGTGGCGCCGTCCGCCCGGGCGGCCCGGTCCTGGTAGGCGGACAGGTCGACCTGCGGGGTCGGCTGCAGCCGGTCGGCGGGGTTGACCGGCGACGGGACGCGACCGGGGCGGACCTCGGTGGCGTGCGGGTCGTCGTCCAGCGTGGCGTAGTCGAACGGCCGGTCGCCGGACAACACCGCACGCGCCTGCTCGTGGTTGAGGGTGCCGGTCCAGCGACCGATGACCAGGGTGGCCACCGCGTTGCCGGCGAAGTTGGTGACGGCGCGTGCCTCGGACATGAAGCGGTCGATGCCGACGATGATGCCGACGCCGTCCAGCAGCTCGGGGCGGTGCGCCTGCAGGCCTCCGGCGAGGGTGGCCAGGCCGGCACCGGTGACGCCGGCGGCGCCCTTGGACGCGATGATCATGAAGACCAGCAGACCGATCTGCTCGCCCATGCTCATGGGCTTGCCCATCGCATCGGCGATGAAGATCGACGCCATGGTCAGGTAGATCGCGGTGCCGTCGAGGTTGAAGGAGTAACCGGTAGGGACGACGACGCCCACCGTGGAGCGGTCCACGCCGGCGTGGGTCATCTTGGCCATGAGGTGTGGCAGCGCCGACTCCGAGGACGACGTCGCCACGATGAGCAGGAACTCCCGCCCGAGGTACTTCAGCAGCGTGAGGATGTTGATCCGCGCGACCAGCCACAGCACGGAGCCGAGGACGACCACCACGAAGAGCAGGCAGGTGAGGTAGAAGCCGAACATCAGCTTGAGCATCTCGCCGACGGCCTTGGGGCCAGAGGTGCCGACCACCGCGGCGATGGCGCCGAAGGCACCGATCGGGGCGAGCCACAGCACCATCGTCAGGATGCGGAAGACGACCTTCTGCAGCACCGCGACCGCGGCGAGTGCCGGCTCCCCGGCGCGCCCCATCTTTTGGATCGCGAAGCCCACGAGCAGCGCGACGAACAGGGTCTGCAGCACGGACCCGGAGATGAGCGAGCTGAACAGCGTCTCGGGGATGATCCCCTGGACGAACTCGACGGTCCCGCCGCCGTGCTCGACCTGCTCGGCGTACTTCTTGCCGGCGCCCGCGACGACCTTGATCCCGTGCCCCGGCTGCAGGAGGTTGCCCACGACCAGGCCGATCGCGAGGGCGAAGGTCGACATGGTCAGGAAGTAGGCGAGGGCCATGGAACCCGCCTTGCCCACCGTCGCGGCGGCCCGGACCGAGCCGATGCCGATGCCGATGACGATGACGATGACGATGGTGCAGAAGATGACGGGGCTGATCATCATCTTGATCAGGCTGACGAACGAGTCACCGACCCACTTCCAGCCCTTGGCCGCGTCCGGGGCGAGCATCGCCGAAGGCGATGCCCCCCAGCACCGCGATGATGACCGCGATGTAGAGCCAGTGCGAGCGATCCCGAGGGCGTTCCTTGGGCTCCGGGATGGTGGGGTTCGAGCTGTAGGCCATGTCAGCGTTCCTGTCACGTCGTTGGGCAGCGCGCAACAGGATGCGGGCAGGCGGGACCGCATACGACTCAGAAGTCTGAACGTCACCTGACCGATATGGACGGTGGCACAGTGTCGGCATGAGATCCCTGTGCGTCTTCTACGGCTCCTCCCCCGGCCGGTCCCCGTCGTATGTCGCCGCGGTGGCCTCCCTCGGGGCCGCCCTGGCCGCGCGCGGCACCCGCGTGGTGTACGGCGGGGCGCGGGTGGGCACCATGGGCGTGCTCGCGGAGGCCACCCTGGCGGCGGGCGGTGAGGTGGTCGGCGTCATCCCGCAGCACCTCATGGACCACGAGGTCGGCCACGACGGGCTGACCGAGCTGCACGTCGTGGGCTCGATGCACGAGCGCAAGGCGCTGATGGCCGACCTGGCGGACGGGTTCGTGGCCCTGCCGGGTGGGATGGGCACGCTCGACGAGCTCGCCGAGATCCTGACGTGGGCGCAGCTCGGGCTGCACCGCAAGCCGGTGGGTGCGCTCGACGTCGACGGCTACTGGCAGCCGCTGCTCGCCTTCCTGGACCACGCGCGCGACGAGGAGTTCCTGCGTCCGGCGCACCGCGAGCTGCTGATCGCCCGCCCGACGGTGGACGCCCTGCTGGACGCGTTGGAGGCGCACGCGCCGGCCGACGGGGACGCGCCCGACACGTGGGTGGACCGCTGACACCGCCCCGCCCCTCCAGACGGCCCGAACTGAGCCCCCAGCCACAGCCCCCAACCCACCGCCCACGCCCGCACGATCCCGGGGGCGCGAGGCGAGGGAGCGGTCAGGGGGCGAGGGCCGCCATGACCTCGGCGGCGGGCAGCTCCTGCGCGGCCTGCCAGCCGGCCCCCGCCCACAGCGACACGCCCTGCGGATCGCCACCGGCCGCAGCAGCAGCGCGCAGCGGCTTGGTCAGCTGGTCGACCTGCGGAAACACCGCGGGCGCCTCGCCGTCGTGCGCCTCGACGAAGGCGTTGCGCAGCCCCCGAGCGGGACGCCCGGAGAAGGCCCGGGTCACCACGGCCGAGGCTGCCGGCAGGCGCAGCCCCGTCCGGTGCGCCGCCGACGTGCCCGCCTCGGGCGTGAGGAGCAGCGCCGTGCCGACCTGGACGCCCACGGCGCCCGCCCCCAGCAGCCGCCGCACGTCCCCCGCCGTGGCCACCCCGCCGGCGGCGACGCAGGTCACGCCGAGATCGCTCACCGCCGGCAGGAGCCCCAGCGCGTCGAGACGGTTGGGCTCGTCCTCGACCCGGTGCGTCGAGCGGTGCCCACCTGCGTCGAAGCCCTGCACCACGAGCACGTCCACACCGAGCGCGGCAGCGTGGGCCGCCTCGTCCTCGCTGGTGACGGTGACCCACACCTCGCTGCCGGCCTCCTGCAGGGCTCCCACGACCTCCGGCGACGGAAGCCCGAAGGTGAACGACACGATCGCCACCGGTTCGGCGAGGGTGAGCAGGGCGATCTTGTCGTCATACGCGTCAGTGTCGGACCAGTCCGGCTCGGGGAGGGTGACGCCCAGCCGCTCGGCATCCGCCTGCAGGGTCGCGCGATAGGCCTCGACGGCCGCCGACCCGCGGGCCCGCACTGACCCCGAGGGCACGAAGACGTTGACCCCGAACTGTCGGTCGCCCACGAGGTCGTGGGTCTCGGCGATCTGCTCGGCGACCTGCGCCGGAGTCTTGTAGCCGGCGGCGAGGAGGCCCGTGCCGCCTGCCGCGCAGCAGGCCGCGACGAGTGCGGGGGTCGAGGGGCCACCCGCCATGGGAGCGCCGACGAGCGGGAGGTCGAGGGTCTCGATCAGGCTCATGCATCCAGCCTGGCAGACCGGCCCTCACCTCGCCGACCGGTCACTTCCGTGCGTCCCCCTCGGTCGTACGGAAGTGACCACTCGGCGGTGGTGTGGGGCGAGGATCAGTCCTCGGGCATCAGGATCATCAGGGCGAGGTAGATCAGCACCTGCGACCCGGGGATGATCAGCGACGCGATGAAGACGAGGCGCACGATGTTGGCGTCGATGCCCAGCTTGCGCCCGATGCCGGCGCACACGCCCATGGCGACGCGTCCGCTGCGGGGGCGGGTGAGGCCGTTGCGGCGCATGGTGGCGTAGATCGATTCCACGTGGGTCCTCCTCGGTAGTGGGTGTGGCACCAGCCTGGTAGACCTCGGTGGGCGCCGCCATGAGGGTCGTCCCTGATCCGACCCCGTCCGACCCTCAGGGGGCGGGCAGGATGCGCACGCCCTGGGCCTTGACGGCGAGGGTGACGGCGGTGCCGGCGCGCAGCCCGAGCTCGGCGCAGGCGAGGGGGGTGACGTCCGCCCCGACGCGGACCCCGGAGGGGGTGCAGGCCCAGAGGCGGACGGCACCTGCGTGGGTGGCCAGGTCGGTGACGACGGCCGGTATGACGGTCCGCGGGCTGCCGGTCACGGGTCCGACGTGCACGGCGATGTCGGCGGGATCGCAGAGGGCCACCGCCTCGCTGCCGACGGGCAGGTCGCCGCGGCCGTGCACGACCAGACCGTCGGGCAGTCGCACCTGGCCAGGAGCGATGACGGTGCCGCGCAGGAGGTTGCGTCCGACGAACCGCGCGGCGAACGCGCTGCGGGGGGCGTCGAGCAGCGTGACGGCGGGGCCGCGCTCGGTGACCCGGCCGCCCTCGACGACGGCGACGTCGTGGGCGAGGGACACGACGTCAAGCAGGTCGTGCGTGACGAGCAGGACGCGGGTGTCGCTGCCGTGCAGCAGGTCTCGCAGCACCTGACGCACGTCGGCGGCGACCTCGACGTCGAGGGCGGACAGGGGTTCGTCGAGCAGGAGCAGGTCGGGCCGGCAGGCCAGCGCGCGGGCGAGGGCGACGCGCTGCGCCTGGCCGCCGGACAGCTCGGAGCCGCGCCGCCCGGCCAGGTGGGCGATGTCGAGACGTTCGAGCCACGCGTCCGCGCGCGCCCCCGCCTCGCGGCGCGGGACCCCCTGGGCGCGGGGTCCGAAGGCTACGTTGCCCCGCACGTCCAGGTGGGGGAAGGCGAGCGGGTCCTGGCCGAGCAGCGCGACGCGGCGTCGGTGGGGTGGCAGCCAGGTGCCGGCGTCGGTGTCGACGAGGACGCGGTCACCCAGGACGACGCGGCAACGGCGCGGGCGCAGGAGCCCGGCGACGGCGGCGAGGACCGTGGACTTGCCGGCGCCGTTGGGCCCGACGAGCGCGGAGACCCCTGCGCCGTCGAAGGTCTCGTCGACGGCAACGCCCCGCTCGGGGATCTCCACGCGAACCTGCAGGGCCGTCACGCGCGGCCTCCGACGGGGCCTCCCGCGGGGCGGTGCACCAGCGCGACGACGACGCCGGCGACCACGACCAGCACCAGCGAGAGCGCCACGGCCGCAGCCGGATCCGTCTCGCGCTGCAGGTAGACCTCGAGCGGGAGGGTGCGCGTCACGCCCTGCAGGGACCCGGCGAAGGTCAGGGTCGCCCCGAACTCGCCCAGGGAGCGCGCGAAGCACAGCACCGTCCCGGACAGCAGCCCCGGCAGGACGAGCGGGAGGGTCACGCGCCGCAGCACCGTCGTCGGCGCGGCCCCCAGCGTCGCCGCCACGGCCTCGTAGCGCTCCCCCGCCGTCCGCAGCGCCCCCTCCAGGGCGACGACGAGGAAGGGCAGAGCCACGAAGGCCTGCGCGAGGACCACCGCCGTCGTCGTGAATCCCACGCGCACGCCGAGCAGCTCGAGGTGCTGACCGATCAGTCCGCGTCGCCCGAGGGTCAGCAGCAGGGCAAGCCCGCTCACCACCGGCGGCAGCACGAGCGGCAGCAGGACGAGGGCACGCAGGACCCCGAGCCCGGGCAGCCGCGTGCGGGCGAGGGCGAGCGCGAGCGGCACCCCGAGCACCAGGCAGAGCGCGGTGCTGGCGAGCGCGGTGCGCAGGCTCAGCCCCAGCGCGGCGACCGAGGACTCGCTGGTCACCAGCTCGCCGAAGCGGCCCCACTCGACCTGAGCGACCATCGCGACCAGCGGCAGCAGGACGAAGGCCGCGCCCGCCAGCGCCGGCAGCCAGGCCCACCCCGGCAGCCGTCCGGCGACGACGTGAGCACCCTTGTGGCTCACGGCTGCTGGAATCCGGCCTGGGCCAGGACGGCCCGGCCCTGCGGCCCGGTGACGAGGTCCACGAAGGCCTGGGCATCGGCGCCGCCCGCCGTCGCGGTGACGGCGATCGGATAGGTGTTGACGGCGGCGGAGGCCTCGGGGAGCGGTATGACGTCCACCGCTGAGCCCGCCGCACGGGCGTCGGTGGTGTAGACGAGACCGGCGTCCGCCTGGCCAGCCCGCACCTTGCCGAGGACATCGGTCACCGACTGCTCCTCGCTGACGGGCTTGAGCGTGACGCCCGCGGACCGCTCGACGCGCTCGGTCGCTGCGCCGCACGGCACGGGAGGGGCGCACACCACGACGGCCACCCCGTCCCGCGCGAGGTCGGCGAGGCGGGTGATCCGCCGGGGGTTGTCGGGCGGGGTGACGATGGTCAGGGTGTTGGTGGCGAAGGCGCGCGGCTCGGCGCCGAGCAGGCGGGCCCCGCGGGCCTTGGTCATGGTGCGCT
Organism: Arsenicicoccus sp. oral taxon 190; assembly: GCF_001189535.1. Lineage (NCBI taxonomy): Bacteria > Bacillati > Actinomycetota > Actinomycetes > Micrococcales > Intrasporangiaceae > Arsenicicoccus > Arsenicicoccus sp. oral taxon 190. Next base: position 1,377,137 of record NZ_CP012070.1, on the reverse strand, counting down.
CGTCCGCGGTGGCGAGCACGTCGGCCGGCGCGCCCTGCTCGAGCTGGGCCACGAGGTCGCTGGACCCGGCGAAGCTGAAGGTGACGGTCACGCCCGGGTGGGCCCTCTCGTAGTCCGCACCGAGCCGGGTGAAGGTCTGCCGCAGGCTGGCGGCGGCGAAGACGGTGAGCGTACGCGCTGCGCCGGAGCCGGTCTCGGCGCCACCGGGAGAGGAACTGCCCGGCACGGCACTGCCGGACGGGTCGGCCCCACCGGGCGACGTGCCGCCGCAGGCCGACGCGAGCAGCAGCGTGGCGGCGCCCAGCGCGGTGCGGATCCCCCGAGTGCGCCGGGCGGTCGGCATACGGCCGGTCATGACTGCCCTGCCGGGGTCTCGACGATCACGGTGGTCGCCTTGACGACGGCCACCGCCACGCGACCGGGCTCGAGACCGAGCGTCTCGGCCGACCGGCGGCTCATCAGGGACACCATCGTGAACGGGCCGCACTGCACGGACACCTCCGCCATGACGCCGTCCGCCACGACCTCCGTCACCAGCCCGACGAGACGGTTGCGGGCCGAGGAGCCGACCCCCAGCACGTCGGGCAGCGCGGCCGCCTGCTCGCGCGCCAGACGAGCCAGGTCGGGCCCGTCGACGACGAGACGCCCCGACGCGTCCTTGACCGCGGCGAGCCGTCCCTGGTCGACCCACCGCCGCACGCTGTCGTCGCTGACGCCGAGCAGCGCCGCGGCGTCCTTGATGCGGATGCCTTCCATGACAGACCTCAATCCTGACCGCGGATGCGGACAGCACTGAGCATAGTCGCCGCAGGTGCGGCGTCAGGTGCGGCGCGTCCCGATCGTGAAGCCCTGGTCGACGAGGCGCGCGGCATAGACCTCGCCCAGCCCCGTGGCCGGCGTGAGCATGCCGGCGGTGCCGGGCAGGCGTGGCCCGTCCAGGACCAGCGCCAGCGCGGCCTCGCCGATCATCACGGCGGTGCCGTCGTAGCCCGGGTCGAACGTTGCCGACACCGTGGTGACGTAGCGCGCGCCCGTCGTGGTGGTGGCGTGCACCTCCATGGCGAACTCTCCCGCCGCGCGGGACTTCTCACTCGGTCCCTCGCCCGGCGAGGGCAGCACGCGGTCCACCACCTGCCGCAGCCCAGGCGTCGAGAATCCCGTCACCAGCGCCGGCATGACGGCGGCCATCGCCATGGCCTTGAGCGGCGCGGCACCCTTGCGCCCGGTGTCCACGACCTCCCGATAGCGCATCCCCCGGCCGTAGGCCCACCCCGCGAGGGCGTTGCTGCGCCGCACGACCTGGGCGTTGAACGTGCCCATGAAGAACGGCGCCGCCCAGGACCCGGTGTCCGCGCTGCGCTCCAGCCACACCTGACCGATCCGGCCGACCGGCTCGGGCTCGGCCTCGCGGTCGGGGCTGAGGGCATAGGGGTCGATCGCGGTGCGGACCCGTGACCGGTCGCCCCGCACCGTGTCGACCTGCACGCGCATCGAGTCCAGGGTCCCGCCGCTGAAGCCGCCCTTCATCCGACGCACGTGCAGGGTCGTCTCGAGCAGCGTCCCCTCGCCGTCCTCGTGGGCCTGGTCCGCGGTGAGCAGCACCCCGAGGTCGGACGGCACGGAGTCGAAGCCGCACGAGTGCACGATCCGCGCCCCCGACTCCCGCGCCGCCTCCTCGAAGCGGTCGATCGACTCGCGGACGAAGAGGGTCTCGCCCGTGAGGTCGACGTAATCCGTGCCCAGCTCGGCGCACACACCGACCAGCGGCAGGCCGTGACGGGCATAGGGCCCGACGGTGGACAGCACCACACGGGTCCGCACCGCCATGGTGGCCAGGGACCCCGCGTCGTCCGAGTCGGCCACCACGAGCGGCCAGTCCGCGGCCCGGGCCGGCAGCCCCGCCCGCACCGACTCGAGACGCCCGACCGAGCGTCCTGCCAGGGCGATCCGCACGCCGTCCGGCGCGTGACGGGCGAGGTGGCCCGCGATCAGGCCCCCGACATACCCCGTCGCTCCGTAGACGACGATGTCCAGCTCGCGATCCGCGCTGGGGGTGGTGGGGTGCCTCGGGCTGGTCATGGCAAACCTCTCGCACGACGACGACGGCAGGATGTCGACCGATCCCACCACGCCCGCCGGACCGGGACAACCATCCCGCCCGGACCTCGGACGGTCTATGGACGCCGCACGCCCCGCCGCCTACGCTCTGGTAACCCTCGACCACGGGGGGGACCACGCCCCGTGCAACGACGCCAGGAGCATCCGATGGCCAACCTCGCCCAGATCCTCACCGACACCGCGTCCCGGCACGGGGACCGGATCGCCGTCCGGCAGGACGAGGAGCAGCTCACCTATGCCGAGCTCGACCAGCGCGTGGCGCTCGCGGCGGGGTGGTTGCGCAGCCAGGGCGTCGGTCCCGGCGACCCTGTCGTGCTGAGCCTGCCCAACATCACGGCGTTCGTGGTCGCCTACTGCGGCATCCTGCGCGCCGGCGGGGTCGTCGTGCCGATGAACCCGCTCTTCAAGCCCCGCGAGGTGGCCTACTACCTGCAGGACTCCGGTGCCCGCCTGATCATCGCCGCGACGCCCGACGCCGCCGAGGGAGCCGGGGAGGCGGGAGCGACCTTCGTGCCCGTCACCGACCTGCCCGGCCTGCTCGCGGCGGCCGAGCCCGTCACCGAGGCGGTCGAGCGGGACGACGAGGACACCGCGGTCATCCTCTACACCTCCGGCACCACCGGACGCCCCAAGGGTGCCGAGCTGCGGCACCGCAACCTGCGCAGCAACGCCGAGGTCTGCGGCCGCACCCTCCTGCGCCTCACCCCCGAGGACACGGTCGTGGGGTGCCTGCCGCTGTTCCACGTCTTTGGCATGACCTGCGCCATGAACACCGCGGTCCTGGCCGGCGCGACCCTCAGCCTGATCCCGCGGTTCGCGCCCGACAAGGCGCTCGAGGTCATCCAGCGCGACCGTGCCACGATCTTTGAGGGGGTGCCGACGATGTATGCCGCCATGCTGCAGGCCGCGCGGGCCGTCACGGCCGCCGGTGGCGAGATCCCCGACCTGTCCTCGCTGCGCACCTGCATCTCCGGGGGCGCGTCCCTGCCCGTCGAGGTGCTGCGGGCGTTCGAGGAGACCTTCGACGCGATGATCCTCGAGGGCTACGGACTGTCCGAGACGTCACCCGTCGCGTCCTTCAACCACCCGGAGCGGGTGCGCAAGCCGGGCTCGATCGGCACCCCGATCGAGGGCGTCGAGATGGACCTGCGCACCACCGAGGGCGAGCCGGTGCCCGAGGGCGAGATCGGCGAGATCGTCATCAAGGGCGCCAACATCATGCGCGGCTACTGGGGTCGGCCCGACGCCACGGCCGAGGCCATCCAGGACGGCTGGTTCCGCTCCGGGGACCTTGGGCGGCGGGACAGCGACGGCTACTACTACATCGTCGACCGCGCCAAGGACATGATCATCCGCGGCGGCTACAACGTCTATCCGCGCGAGGTCGAGGAGGTGCTCTACGAGCACCCGGCCGTCCTCGAGGCCGCCGTCGTCGGCCAGCCGCACGAGCACTACGGCGAGGAGGTCACCGCGTTCGTCGCCCTGCGGCCCGAGTCCGGCCTGGCCGGCGACGACGCCACCGCGGACGATCTGCGCGAGTTCTGCAAGGCGCGCCTCGCCGCCTACAAGTACCCGCGCCACATCGCGTTCGTGGACGCGCTGCCCAAGGGCGCGACGGGCAAGATCCTCAAGCGGGAGCTCCCCACCTCCTGACCGCTGGTGCGGGCGGCCCGGGCGAGCGAGACCGGGCCCTCCGCGGGCCCACGCCTGCGCTCAGGCCGTGGCGGCCATGGTGGTCCAGGGTTGGTGGCGACCGCGTCCGAGCGTATGCCGGTACGCCGCCGCCAGTCGGGCCGCCACCTCGCGCGTCGGCCCGACCGGGTCGAGGACGGGCACGGGCAGGTGCTGCACGGTCTCGCGCAGCCGCACGGTGAACGCCCCGGCCACCAGCTCCCACGGCACCACCACGACGTGACCCCGCGTGCGGGACCGGTGATGACGGACCTGCTCCTCCAGGCGGTCCGCTCGGCAGGGGATGATGCGGGCGGGGGTCTGCTCCTGGATCGCCATACCGGCCCACGAGAGCGAGACCTCCACCTCCGACTCCCAGCCGAACGGCGCGACCACCAGGCACACGTCCTCCGGCGAGTCGAAGCCTTGGTCGAGCAGGCGCCGTCCGAGGGCCTTGGCGATCGTCCCGTCCGTCCCCAGGGCGTTCGCGACGATCGCGCCGCTGCGGGACCGGGCGAGCTCGACCTGGATCTCCTGCAGGAGCCGGCGCTGGGGGGTGAGCGAGAGGGGCACGACCACGGTGGGGGCGCCGGAGGCCGCGTCGAGGTGGCCGGCCAGCGCGTGCGGGGTGGAGAGGCGCAGGTCGACGCCGCGGAGCTGCTCGCCGGCGCGGGAGATCAGCACGAGCAGCGGGGCGCGCTCCATCGGGGCGATGCGGGCGACGCCGATCACGGTGGGGCGGCAGGTCGCGGGCGTGGGGAGGTCGGTCACGTCCGGGACGCTAGGCGCGTGAGATCACGGCTGGGTGTTGTTGATGTTTCAGGCGCTTTACGCCTGCGGATGGTCATGCGTCAGGCTGGATGGAGTCACTGCGCGCGCACCGGCATCGCCTCCCTAGACTGGCGGCTCGCCGACCAGGAGGTGCGGTCACATGCAGGTGGCGTGGTGGGGGCTCATCCCCTTCGTGACGATGCTGCTGTCCATCGCGGTGCTGCCCCTGCACCCCGTGACGGCGCACCACTGGGAGCGACCCAAGGTGCAGGCGGCGGTGGCGCTCGCGCTGGGGCTGCCGACGGCCCTGCGGGTGATCCTCGCCGGCGAGCACGCGCTCGTCTGGCACGCCCTGCTCGAGTACGCCCAGTTCATCACCCTGCTGCTGTCGCTGTTCGTCGTCGCGGGCGGGCTCTTCCTCGCGGGCGACATCCGGGCGACCCCGCGCAACAACACCGCCTTCCTCGCGGTCGGCGGGGTCCTGGCGAGCTTCATCGGGACCACCGGCGCCGCCATGCTCATGATCCGCCCGCTGCTCAACACCAACGCCGACCGGCGGCACAAGGTCCACACGGTCGTGTTCGCGATCTTCGTGGTCGCCAACTGCGGTGGCCTGCTCACCCCGCTCGGGGACCCGCCGCTGTTCCTCGGGATGCTGCGCGGCGTGCCGTTCACCTGGACCTTCTCGCTCCTGCCCGAGTGGGTCTTCGTCAACGCGCTGCTGCTGCTCACCTACTACGGCGTCGAGCGGCGCGCCTACCACCAGGAGCGTGCGGCGGACCTCGAAGCGGATCTCGCCCACGCGACGCCGCTCGGGCTGCACGGCAAGGCCAACGTCGGCTGGCTGGTCGTGATCGTCGCGGCGGTCGCCTTCCTGCCGTCGGTGGACGCCCACGCCATCGAGTCCGGGCACGCGACCGCCCTGCAGCTGGTCCCCTGGCGCGAGCTGGTGATGCTGGGGGCGGCGGGAGCGTCGTACGCGCTGGGCGACAAGCGGACCCGCTATGACGACAACGGCTTCACCTGGGCGCCCATCATCGAGGTCGCCGCCTTGTTCATCGGCATCTTCCTGACGATGATCCCGGCGCTGCGCTTCCTGCGGCAGGTGGCGCCCTCGCTGCCGCTGGGCGAGGTCACCTTCTTCGTCTTCAGCGGCGGGCTGTCCGCGGTGCTCGACAACGCCCCCACCTACGCGACCTTCTTCGAGATGGCCTCGCAGCTGCCCGGCGAGCCCCGCGTCGCGAACGTGCCCGAGCTGTATCTGACGGCGATCTCGCTGGGGTCCGTGCTGTGCGGCGCGATCACCTACATCGGCAACGGCCCCAACTTCATGGTCAAGTCCGTGGCCGAGAGCGCCGGGGTGACCATGCCGAGCTTTGGCGGGTATGTCGTCCGCGCCCTGCGATGGCTGGTCCCCGTGCTGGCCGCGATGGTGCTGGCCTTCATCGCCGACCCGTGGTGGTGCCACCTCATGGGCTGGGCCCTGGGCGCCGGGATCGCGGTGCGCGGGTTGCTGGCGCTGCGCGTGTCGCTCACCCCGGCGGCGGACGACACCGCCACGCCGGCCCGGGGCTGAGCGCGCCCCAACGCCCACCCCCACGCGACCAAACTGCTGCCCCACCGCACCTCCACCACGCCCACCCCACCCCCACGTGACCAAAGTGCTGCCCCACCGCGCCTGGGACGCACCGGGCACCGCCACGTGTGGCAAAGGTGCTGCCCCGCCGCAGCTTGGACCGTGCACGGCAGCGCACGGATCGGTCGACGCCGTTAGGGGGCCTCCACCGGCGCGTAGATGGTGCGGTCATGGCCGTGCTGGGCCGCCCAGCGCTGCTCGCCGTAGGACCAGTGCCACCACTCGAGCGGGTAGGGCGCGAACCCGGCGCCGGTCAGCACCTGCCCGAGCAGACGCCGCAGGTCGCGCGCCACGCGCCGATGGGCCTCGTCGTCGTCGCCCACCGACTCCAGGGCCAGCAGGTGGGCCCCGTCGTCAAAGCTGTCGAAGTCGGTCCCCAGGGCCAGCCCCACCCCGTCATGCGCCAGCGTCAGGTCGACGGCACCGCCGGTCGTGTGCGGCGCCATCCGGGTCTGCGAGGTCGGGTCGGAGACGTAGCCGTCGAGCGCCTCGCCCGTCTGCTCGCGGTAGTGGGCCAGCAGGTCGGCCTGGAAGGCCGGGGTCCGCCACCCGTCCAGCACCAGCAGCGAGAACCCCTCCGGCAGGTCGCGCTGGGCCACCAGCAGCCGGTGCACGACGTCGCGGCGCAGCAGCATCTGCCGCGGCAGCGACGCGATCCCCAGCTCGGCGTAGCAGTGGCGGTGCGGCAGCTCCGGCGGCAGCTCGACCAAGGGTTCGCCGCCCTCTCCCGCCGTCACGGCGTCGACCTCGGCCTCGGTGGCCGCCGGCACCAGCGGGGGCAGCGGCGGGACCAGGTCCAGCAGGGCCGGGTCGGGCTCGGCGAGCCAGCGGGCGGGGGCGGGGCTCATCGAGTCACCTCCGGGTCCCGCGCCTGCAACGTCTGCGCGTAGTCCCCGAGCAGCGCGTCGAGCCCCTCCTCGCGAGGCAGCGGGCGGCTCACGGCATACAGGATCGCGCCGAGGACGAGCCACACCCCGAGGATGAGGTACTCGGCGGGCCAAACCAGCGAGATGCCGGTGCCCGGCCACAGCGCCATGACGATCACGAGCGCGGCGCCGGTCGCCCCGACCGCGGGGATCCACGAGGTCTGCAGCCGCCGGCGCGCCGCGAGGTGCGGATAGCGGCGCGGGAGCGCGTACTTCGCGAGGACGACCATGATCCAGACGGCGCCGAGGTAGATCCCGCCGGTGTCGAGGAACCACACCACCGCGGCCTTGCCGAGCCAGCCGAGGGCCAGCGTCACGATCACGGTGAAGATCAGGGCGTTGCGCGGGGTGCCGCGCTGCTCGTCCAGCCGCGCGAGGCCCGGGGGCAGCAGCCCGGCCCGTGCCATCGCCACGACGATCCGCGAGGTCGCGATGAAGAGCCCGAGGAAGCTTGTCAGCAGGCCGAGGATCGCGATCGCGAAGGCGCCCCACCCGAGCAGCGGGTAGCCCGCGGCCTTGAACGCGTCGATCGTGCCGAGCTTCATCCCGGCGACCTTCTCCCACGGCTGGATCCACGCGCTGGACAGCAGCACGAGGCAGTAGAAGGTGCCGGCGAGCAGGACCGTCCAGATGACGGCGCGGGCGATCCGGCGCGGCGGCAGGTTGGCGTCCTCCGCGAGCACGGCGACCAGCCCGAAGCCGGCCATGTAGGTCATCCCCGGCACGACGAAGCGCAGCGTGTCGGTGAGGGCGTTGTGGTCGGCGGCATACGGCGGCCAGAAGTTGCCGGGTGAGCCAGCGGCGAACCCGACCACCACCAGGGCCAGCCCGATCACCACCATCGCCGCGAACAGCACGACCTGCACCTGCGCGCCGACCTCCACGCCCCACCAGTTGAGGGCGAAGAGCAGCAGCGTCAGCGCCACCCCGGCGATCAGCACGGGCGCCGTGACCGCCTCCCCGTTGATGGAGTAGAGCGGGTGCTCCTCCATCACCGGCATGAACTTGCCGAGCAGCAGCCCGAAGGCCGTGACGTAGAACGCCAGGCTCGACACGTAGGCACCGATCAGCATCCACCCCGTCAGGAAGCTCGCGGGCCGCCCGAGGATCGTGAACGAGTAGACGACCTCCCCACCCGCGCGCGGGAACAGCGTGGTCAGCTCCGCGTAGGCCAGCGCCACGCACGCCGCCAGCAGCGTCCCGAGCGCGAGGCCGAAGATCATGCCGCCCGCGCCGTACTGCTCGAAGAACGCCGAGTTGGTGTAGATCCAGCTCGACCCGATGACCCCCGCCACCCCCAGCGCGATCAGCGGGAGGAACCCGAGGGTCTTCTTGAGCTCGGCCATGAGGGTGCCTCACCTTCGTCGGGGACAGGAGCCGTATGGCGAGTAGCCGCCACCTCCGTCATACTCCATCGTGGCTGCCGTGGCCACCTCCATCTGCCGGGTCCTGGACACGGGCGCCGGTGGTTCCCCCTAGGCTCGACGGGTCACAGCAGATCGATCGAGGGGGAAGTCTCGTGCGTCGGACGCTCGTCATCACCACCATCGCCGCCACCGCGCTGGGTCTCAGCGCGTGCGGGGGCGCACCCAAGGACCTGTCCCAGGACAAGGCCAAGTCTTCCATGCTCGAGGCCGGCGACCTGCCCGACGGGGGCTGGCAGGCCGGGTCCGTGGACGAGACGAAGCCGACGAAGGACGACAAGTCGGCGGACCAGATGCTCAACAACGCCAAGGACGTCCCCGCGGGCTGCAAGGAGGCCATGAACTCCCTGGCGTCCATGTCGGCGGACAGCCCGTCGTCCTACGCCAAGCGCAGCTACACCAAGGGCAGCGGCAAGGACAAGACCGAGGTCGAGGTGGTCGTGGAGACCCTCGGCAAGGCCAAGGACGTGCCGCCGCAGCTCACCAAGGTCGCGGAGACCTGCAAGACGCTCAAGATGGGCACCGGCGCCGCCACCGTCGACCTGAAGATGAGCTCGCCCAAGCTCGACACCAAGGACGCCAAGGGCCTGCAGATGTCGGCGGAGGCGATGGGCCAGAAGATGGCCGTCTCGATGGCTGCCGCCAACCGCGGCAACAACCTCGTGGTCGTCCAGACCCAGGGCACGGACGCCGACAAGGCCAACAAGCTCGTGGACACGCTCCTCGGCAAGCAGGCGGAGAAGGTGGAGAAGGCCGCGGGCTGAGGGCGCTGGCTGAGCCCGTCGGCCGGCCCGCCCCGCCCATGACGAAGCCCCCCACCGCGACGAACAGCGGTGGGGGGCTTGGTCATCCGGGTCAGCGCTGGGGGCCGAGCCCCGTCAGCTTGCCCGAGATGCCGCCGGCCGCACGCAGCGCAGCACCCTCCTCGAAGGAGGCGGTCGGCATACGACGGTTGGCGGTCTTGGCCTCCTCGACCATGGCGAGGAGCAGCTTGCCCGGGTCCTCGTCGGGCCACAGGTAGAGCGCCATCGCGCCGGGGATCGAGTTGACCTCGTTGACGTAGATGTCGGTGCCGTCGGTGAGGAAGTCGAGCCGGTTGATGCCGGTCAGGCCGGTGAGCTGCTGGACCTGGCGGGCCAGCTCGCGGGCCTGCGCCTCGAGCGCGGGGTCGATCTGCGCGGGCAGCTCGCGCGGCGCGGAGGTCATGCCGTCGGCGCCGCCGCCCATGTACTTGCCGGCGTAGTCGTAGATCGCGCCGCCCTCCTTGCGCAGGGGCTTCTCGATCAGCGAGGTCTTGAACTGCGGGGCGGTCGTGAAGGAGATGTTGAGGTCCCACAGGTCGTCGCGGTAGGGCTCGACGACCGCTCCGGCGCGCATGTGGAGGCTGGACTTGAGCAGCGCGAGCGCCGTGTCGTAGTCGTCGACGACCTCGATCCCGATCGACGAGCCGCCGAAGCGGGGCTTGACGATGTAGGGACCGTCGAAGCTGGGCCGGAAGTCCGGGGACACGATCTCGCGGCGCAGCGTGGGCACCCCCGCGTCGGCCATCAGCGCGCCGAAGGCCAGCTTGTCCATGCCGAGCGCCGCGGCGGCCGGGGACGAGCCGGTGGCCGGGACGCCCAGCAGCTCGAAGAGCGCCTGTGTGCCCCCCGACTCGCCCGCCCCGCCGTGCAGGGCCAGCAGGACCGAGCCCAGGTCCAGTGTCTTGGTGCCGCGGAAGCCGGCCTTCATCTGGAAGCCGTCCTCGGCACCCGCGCCGATCCTGAGCTCGACCTTCTGCGCCTTGGCCGGCGCGCCGTCGAGGTAGTCCCGCGCCTCGGTCTGCGGCGGCACGGCGTGCCAGCGGCCACCGCGGTCCCAGTAGAGGCACTGGACCTGGGCGCCCGCGCGCTGCAGGACGCGCTCGCACTGCAGGCCGGTGAGGATGGAGATGTCGTGCTCGGCAGACGGCCCGCCGAAGACGACGGTCACGGTCTGGGACATGGTCGTGAGACCTTTCTGCAGACGGCAGGGTGGCTACAGGCGATCGTATGCCGCCCGCCCGCCGCCCTGCGTGGTGGCGGTCCCGCGCGGCGCGCCACCCTGTGGCTGCCACCCGACCACAACCACACCCTCGGGGACGTTGTGGTCACCTGCGGGCGCCAGACCGCCCACAACCACAACCCCGGGACACCTTGTGGTCGCCCGGCGCGGCGGGCCAGCCGCCGGTCAGGGGTAGTTGTCGGGCAGGTCGTTCTCGAAGAGGACGACGTCGCCGGCCCTCGTCTCGGGCATGATCGCGGCGGCCGCGGCCTCGCGCGAGGCGTAGGTGCGGACCTCGCCCGGCTGGCCGGAGGCACCGGCGAGGAGGGCCTTCTTGTTGGTGAGCTGCGTGACCGCGAGCACCTGGTTGGGTGCGGCCGTCGCGTCGGCGCCGAAGGCACGGTTGCGCTCGACCTGCTGGTCGCCCAGCTCGACCATGCCGGGGGTGATGGTGAAGATGCGACCACCCTCGCCCACGGCAGCCCGTGCGGAGCGCAGCGCTGACGCGGCGCCGTCGGGGTTGGAGTTGTAGGTGTCGTCGATGACCGCGACCCCGCGCTCGTCGCGCTGCAGCTCGGCGCGGTGGGCCGCCCCGGGCAGGTCGACCATCAGCGGCGCCAGCGTGGCGGGGTCGACGTCGAGCGCGCGGGCGATGCCCACGGCGACGGCCAGGTTGATCGGGTGACCGGCCCCGGGCGCGTCGACCGTCGTGACGGGGGCCCCGTCGACGGTGACCTCCCAGCGGCCCCCGTCGACGGGCGCCACGACCACATCGGCCCGCGTCCCCGGCACGGTCGAGCAGCGAACGACGCGCTTGACCCCGTCGAGGCGGTCGGCCAGCGCGGCGAGCTCCGGCACGTCGACGTTGAGCACGGAGATCGCCGCGTCCTCGGTGATCTCGGACTTGGCGCGGACGATGGTCTCGCGGTTCTTCATCCGCTCGAGGTGGGCCTCGCCGATCGTCGTGATCGCGGCGATCGTCGGGGGGAAGACGCGGCACAGCTCGCGGATCTCGCCGGGCCCGTAGGTGCCCATCTCGGCGACGAACACCTCGGTGCCGGGCACGAGCCGGTCGTTGACGGTCCGCGAGAGCCCCATCAGGTTGTTGAACGACGCGGGTGAGGCCACGGCGGCGTGCGAGCGCGACAGCAGCTGGTTGACGTAGAGCTTGGTCGACGTCTTGCCGTAGGACCCGGTGATCGCGACGACGGTCGGGCGCAGCCGGCGCAGCTTGTCCTGGGCCTCGACGACCCACCGCTGGGCCAGCTTCTTCTCGATCGGGCGCATGATCGCCATCGCGAGGTCGACGGTGGGCACGGCGAGCAGGGCGACCACGGCGGCGGCATACGGCCCGGCGAGCAGACCGGCCGCAGCGGCGAGCACGACCTGCAGCCCCACGGTCACGCCGGTGAGTCGCTTCATCCGGTCGGTCCAGCCGAACTTCGCGCTCCGGCCCCGCACCGGCAGCCCCAGCGGCCACGCGGCGATCGCGGCCAGCCCGAGCAGCGTGACCGGGTGGACCCACAGGCCGCCGGCGATGCAGAGCGCGGCGGCGGCGAGCAGCAGCTGGTTCTCGGGCTTGACCTTGCTCCACAGCCCGGCCATGGCCGTCGCGCGCCCCGGCTCGTAGTGCTCGCGCTGAGCCACCCGCAGCCAGCGCGAGTCCTCGGCGGCGAGTGCGGCCGCGACGGCGGCCCAGGTGACGACGTCGAGGATCACGGCTGGGTCTCCTTGGGGGTGTCGAGCAGGCGGTCCAGGGCGGTGCGCAGGTGCGCGACCAGCTGGTCGTCCAGCAGGTGCGCCGAGCCCGCGACGACGTCCAGGTGGGCGGTAGGGCCGATCAGTCCGGCAGCGGTGCGGGCCATGGCGACCGACGCAGCCGTGTCACCCTCGCCCCACACCATCTCGGTCCGTATGCCGCCCGCCCGCGCCGCCTCGAGCTCGCGGGTGTAGTCCTCGTTGACGGCCTTGACCAGGACCGTCCGCAGGACGCCCTGCGCGGCGTTGTAGTCGGCCGAGCCGTACTTCTTGCGGTACTTGTCGACGACGGACTCCGGCACGATGCCGCGGCGGTGCAGCGCCTTGGCGAGGCGCAGGTCGAGCGGACCACCCCGGCGGGCGGGGGCGTCGGCGGGCGCCGGGCGCAGCAGCGGGACGCCGGTGAGCAGCAGACCCTGGACGGCCTCGGGCCGCAGCCGCGCGAGGTGCACGGCCACGCGTCCGCCGAAGCTGTGGCCCGCCAGAACCACCGGGGCGTCGGCGTCGAGGAGGGGCAGCAGGTGCTCGGCATACTGCTCGGTCGACCAACCCTGCGCGGGGGGAGGGGTGGCGCCGAATCCCGGCAGGTCCAGCGCGACGGCGTCGTAGCCGCGCAGGACCGGCGCCCAGTCGTGGCGGTTGCGCGCCCAGCCGTGCATCGCGAGGACGCGGGGGCGACCTGAGCCGTGCTTCTCGGCCATCACCTGGCCGTCGAGGAGGGTTGTCAGCACCGCGACAGTCTATGGGCCTGGCCCCCGGCCTCCGGGAAGGCACGGCCAGCGCTTTCGTCACGCCCCGTTACCGCGGGGTATCCCTGCGTACCATGGGCCGCATGAGCGGAGACGCCACGAGGGCCAGGACCGACGCGTGCGGCGTCGCCGGCCGTGTGGCGGGGAGCGAGGACGGCGACCCGGCACTGGAGCGGGCCTGGGACCTGCGCCAGGACCACCCCACGGAGTTCGCGCGGGCGGTGGGGGCGCTCCCACGCTCCCCGGCCGCCACCCTGCTGCGCGGCCGGCTGGCGCAGGCGCGCCTCGCCTGGGACGACGCGCTGCGCCTGTCCATGGAGGCCGAGCGCGACATCCCCGACGGCACCCGGTGGCACGCCCGCGCCCTGGAGATCATCGGCCACATCCTGGTGGTGCTGCAGCAGGACGATGCGGCGGTCTCCTACCTCGCCGCGGCGTCGGACGCCTACGACCTCGCCGGCTGCCAGATCGGTCGCGCCTCCTCGCTGCAGAACCGCGCGATCCTCGGCTTCCGCACCGACCGCGAGGCGCTCCCGATGCTGCTCGAGGCCCTGGAGCTGGCCGAGACCGCCGGCGACGACGGTCTGACCGGCACCATCCTGCTCAACATCGTCGAGGCCGGGGAGCGCCTCGGCATGCCCGAGCCTGCCCGGCAGGCCTACCTCGACCGGGCGCTGCGGCTGCTGCGGGGCAGCTGGCGCGACGGCTACGTCAAGGCACGGTGCTTCCAGGCCGACAGCCTGCTCGCGCGGGGGGACACCGAGGGTGCCGCCCGGATGCTGCGCGACATCCCCGACCCCAGCACCATCGCCACGCTCGAGGCGCGGTGCGCGACCGCCTGCACCCTCGCCGAGCTGGCGCTGCGCCAGGGCGACCCCGAGCGGGGCATCCAGCTGACGCGGGCCTGCCTCGGCGAGCAGCTGCCCGCCTTCGACGAGCAGATGGTCCGGCGCACCCTGTCCCGCTGCCTCGAGGCCGTCGGAGACCTGCGCGGCGCCCTGACCGAGGCCCGGCTCTCCGCGGACCTGCACGCCCGCCAGCTCGGGGAGAACGCCTCCGCGAAGGCCCGCGCCCTCGACGTCTGGCACCGCACCGCCCAGCTGCGCCGCGACCGGCAGCGGCAGGCGGCGCGCGCCGACCGCCTCGAGCAGGCGCTGGCCGAGCTCCGCGCGGCGCACGAGCGGATCCGTGAGCTCAGCATCCGCGACACCCTGACCGGACTGCACAACCGGCAGCACCTCCTGGAGGTCGCCGACGGGGCGCTCGCCGACGCCGGGCCGCAGCGGCCGGGGCAGGTGGCGATGATCGACGTCGACGGGTTCAAGAAGGTCAACGACACCCACGGGCACCCCGCGGGCGACTCGGTGCTGCGTGCCTTCGGGCAGCTCCTGCGGTCGCACCTGCCGGCCGACGACCTCGTGGCGCGGTACGGCGGCGAGGAGTTCGTCGTCATACGACCACCGCGCCCTGCGCCGACCGACCCCCGCGACGAGGCGGACGCGGCCGGCCTGGTGCGGGACCTGGACGGCTTCCGCGCGGTGGCGGCCGGCACGCAGTGGCGCGACCACCAGGGGGAGCCGCTCGCGCCCGTGACGGTGAGCGTCGGCGTCGCGCTGATCACGTCGCCGTCCCTGGAGCCCGCCCTGCTGCACGCCGACCAGACCATGTATGCCGCCAAGCGCGCCGGCGGGGACCGCGTCTGGACGGCAGACGGCTGCCCTCAGCCGGCGGTGTCACCCCGCCGCTGACCCGCGTGACGGCGCAGCTCGGCCTTGGCCAGGGCGTTCTTGTGCACCTCGTCCGGCCCGTCGGCCCAGCGCAGGGTCCGGATCCCCGCGAACATCCGGGCGAGCGGGGTGTCGGAGCTGACGCCGCCACCGCCGTGCACCTGCATCGCCTTGTCGAGGATCCACTCCACGGTGCGGGGGGTGGCGATCTTGATGGCCTGGATCTCGGTGTGCGCGCCCTTGTTGCCGACGGTGTCCATGAGCCAGGCGGTCTTGAGGGTGAGCAGGCGCAGCTGCTCGATCCGCACCCGGGACTCGGCGATCCAGTCGCGGATCACGCCCTGCTCGGCCAGCGGCCGGCCGAAGGCCACGCGCTCCGACGCCCGCTCGCACATGAGCTCCACCGCCCGCTCCGCGAGGCCGATCGAGCGCATGCAGTGGTGGATGCGGCCCGGTCCGAGGCGGGCCTGGGCGATCGCGAAGCCCGTGCCCTCGCTCCCGATCACGTTGCTCGCCGGCACGCGCACCCCGTCGAAGACCAGCTCGCCGTGCCCGCCGTGGTCGTGGTCGTCGTAGCCGAACACCGTGAGCCCGCGCTGCACGGTCAGGCCGGGGGTGTCGCGCGGGACGAGCACCATCGACTGCTGGCGGTGCCGCTCGGCGCCCGGGTCGGTCTTGCCCATGACGATGAAGATCTGGCAGTCGGGATTCATCGCCCCGGTGGTCCACCACTTGCGGCCGTCGATGACGATCTCGTCACCCTCCCGGCGCATCGTCATCTCGATGTTGGTGGCGTCCGAGGAGGCGACGGCGGGCTCGGTCATCGCGAAGCCCGACCGGATCTCGCCCGCGAGCAGCGGCCTCAACCACCGGTCCTGCTGCTCCGGCGAGCCGAACTGCGCCAGCACCTCCATGTTGCCGGTGTCGGGGGCCGCGCAGTTCATGGCCGGCGGCGCCAGCTCGATCGCGCGACCGCTGAGCTCGGCGAGGTGGGCGTACTGCAGGTTGGTCAGGCCCGCGCCGTGCTCACCGGGGAGGAAGAGGTTCCACAGGCCGCGCGACCGCGCCTCCGCCTGCAGCCGCTGGAGCGTCGGGGAGGCGGTCCAGTGCCAGCCCAGCTCGCCGCACTCGCGGGCGAAGTCGGCCTCGGCCGGGTGGATCTCCTCGTCGAGGAAGGCCCGCGTCCGGTCGATCCAGTCCTGCGTGGCGGCGTCAATCGTGAAGTCCATCAGCTCTCCTCCTTGAGGGCGCGCAGCCCGCCCGCGACGAGCGGCTCGACGTAGCCGCCGATCTCGGCGAAGCCCGCGCCCACGGTCTGTCCCTGGGTGTGGCGGTAGTAGATGCCCTCGAGGATCACGGCGAGCTTGTAGTAGGCGAGGGCGACGTAGAACCCGAGGTCGCGCACGTCGCGGCCGCTGCGCTCGGCGTAGCGGGCCAGCAGCTCGGGCAGCGGCAGGTAGCCGGGTGCCTCGGAGACGTCGGTGATCATGGCGCCACCCGCCCCGAGCCGCGCCAGCTGCTGATAGACGGCGAGCAGCCCCACGTCGGTGAGCGGGTCGCCGAGCGTCGCCATCTCCCAGTCCAGCACCGCCCGCACCTCGTCCCTCCCGTCGACCTCGGCGCCGACGGGGGCGACGGGGGCGACGGGGCCGATGAGCAGGTTGTCGAGCCGGTAGTCGCCGTGCACGATCGCCGGCGCCTGGTCGGCGGGCACGCGACGGGTCAGCCCGGCATACAGCTCGTCGGCCCCGGCCAGGTCCCGCGAGCGCGAGCCCTCGAGCTGGGTGCCCCACCGCTTGACCTGCCGGGCGAGGAAGCCCTCCGGTCGGCCGAAGTCGCCCAGCCCGACGGCCTGCGGGTCCACCGCGTGCAGCGTCGCGAGCACGTCGACCATGCGCTCGCTGATCGCCCGGGTGCGCTCGGGACCGAGCTGCGCCAGCTCGGTGGCTCGCCGGTATGGCGTCCCCGCCACGTGCTCCATGACGTAGAAGGCGGCCCCGATCACCGTCTCGTCCTCGCAGCACGCGTGGGTCACCGGCACCGGCACGTCGGTGTCCCGCAGGGCTGTCATGACCCGGTGCTCCCGGGCCATGTCGTGCGCCGTCGCGAGGACGTGCCCGAGCGGGGGCCGCCGCACGACGACGGTGGCCCCCGAGGCGTCGGCGACGACATACGTCAGGTTGGACTTGCCGCCCGCGACGACGCGCGCCGACAGCGCACCCTCGAGCAGGCCCGGCGTCTCGCGCTCGAGATACCCGCGAAGGGCGACCAGGTCCAGCCCGGGCACCTCGGTCTCGAGGCCCGTCGCTGCGGCGTCCATCACGGCACCAGGAGGTAGACGACCTCGGCGACGCAGGCCGGCTTGTCCGCGCCCTCGATCTCGACCGTCATCGCGAGGACCATCTGCAGGCCCGCCTTGCTCGGGCTCGTCTCCTGCAGCTGGATGCCGACGCGCACCCGCGACCCCACGCGCACCGGCGTAAGGAAGCGGATCTTGTTGGCGCCGTAGTTCATCCCCATCGTGATGCCCTGCACCTCGTAGACCTCGGGCAGCAGCCCGGGGATCAGCGAGAGGGTCAGGTAGCCGTGCGCGATCGTCCCGCCGAACGGCGTCTCGCGGGCCGCCCGCTCCGGGTCCACGTGGATCCACTGGTGGTCGCCCGTCGCCTCCGCGAACAGGTCGACCTGCTGCTGGGTCACCTCGTGCCAGTCGCTGTAGCCGAGGTGCTCGCCCGTCGCGGCGACGACCTCGTCGATCCCGTTGAAGACCTTCATCTCCCAGTCCTTTCCGTCGTCCGGTCGCTCAGGCTGTGCCCTCTGCGACTGAGCTCAACCCGCTCCGGGCCTCGCTCGTCCCTCGCTCGTGTCCTCGCGGGGTCGCTCAGTCGCGCGGCCCACCGGCCACGTAGATGACCTGACCACTCACGAAGCCCGACTCCTCGGAGCACAGCCACGACGCCGTCGCAGCAATGTCCTCGGGCTGCCCGACGCGGGCCACGGGGATCTCCTTGGCCGCCCCCTCGAGGAACTGCTCGAAGGTGATGCCCATGCGCGCCGCCGTCGCCTTGGTCATGTCGGTGGCGATGAAGCCGGGGGCGATCGCGTTGGCGGTCACGCCGAACTTGCCCAGCTCGAGCGCCAGGGTCTTGGTGAAGCCCTGCATGCCGGCCTTGGCGGCGGCGTAGTTGGCCTGGCCGCGATTGCCGAGAGCCGAGGTGGAGGACAGGTTGACGATGCGGCCGTACTTCGCCTCGGTCATGTAGCGCTGCGCCGCCCGCGTCATCAGGAAGGCACCGCGCAGGTGGACGCCCATCACGGCGTCCCAGTCGTCGACGCTCATCTTGAAGAGCATGTTGTCGCGGATGATCCCCGCGTTGTTGACCAGCACGGTGGGGGCGCCGAGCTCGCCGGCGACGCGCTCCACGGCGGCGGCGACGGCCGCCTCGTCGGACACGTCGACCGCCACGGCGAGCGCGCGCCCGCCGGCCCCGGTGATCTCGTCGACGACGCTCTGGCAGGAGGCCTCGTCGAGGTCCAGCACGGCGACGGCCATCCCGTCCTGGGCGAGGCGGCGGGCGACCGCGGCGCCGATGCCGCGGGCGGCACCGGTCACGATGGCGGTGCGCTGGGTCTGGTCGGTCATGTCTTCTCCTCCGGGAGGCTGTGGGTGGTCGGGTCGTATGTCGGGCCGTGCGGGTGCGGCGCTCGCGGGGCCGGGGCCACCGCGATCACCGCCAGTCTCAGGGGGTCAGCACGACCCGTCCAGTGGTGTCGCCGGCGCCCAGCCGGGTGAGCGCGTCGGGCAGCTCCTCCAGCGGGACGCGCTCGCTGACCAGGGGCGCGATGGCGCCGGTGGCGAGCAGCCGGGCGAGCTCCTGATGGCAGGCGAGCAGCGAGCGGGGGTCCTTGGTGGCGTAGAGCCCCCAGTGCAGCCCGAGGATCGCGTAGTTCTTGACCAGGGCGTGGTTGAGGGCGGGCGCGGGGATGTCGCCGGACGCGAACCCGACCACGACGATGCGCCCCTCGAAGGCGATGCACTTGGTGGACTGCTGGTAGGCCGCGCCGCCCACGGGGTCGTAGACGACGTCCGCGCCGTGCCCCTCGGTGATCTCCTTGACCCGGGCGGCGACGTCCTCGCTGCGGCGGTCGATGACGGCGTCGCAGCCGAGCCGACGCGCCACCTCGACCTTGTCGGTCCCACCGACGACGCCGATGACCCTGGCGCCCGCGGCCTTGCCGAGCTGCACGGCGGCGCTGCCGACCCCACCGGCGGCGGCGTGGACGAGCAGCCACTCGCCCTCCTGCAGGTGGGCGCGGCGGTGCAGGCCGAACCACCCGGTCTGGTAGGCGATGGTCAGCGACGCGGCCGCCTCGTCAGCGATGCCGTCGGGGACGGGCATGGTGGCGGCGGCGTCGACCAGCGCCTCCTCGGCGAAACCGCCGTGCGGGACGGCCGCCATGCCGGCGACGCGCTGCCCCGGCTGCACGTGCTGCACGCCGGCCCCGACGGCGATCACGTCGCCGCAGATCTCCACGCCGGGCACGAACGGCAGCGGTGGCCTGACCTGGTAGAGGCCCTTGATCATGAGCACGTCGGGGAAGTTGGCGGCGGTGGCGCGGACCCGGACGTGCACCTGCCCGGGGCCGGGCTCGGGCGACGGACGCTCGGTCAGCTCCAGCACGTCACGGGGCTCGCCGAGGGTGGCGACGGTCCAGGCCTTCATGCGCACTCCTTCCTTCCCCGCCATTGGTCACCAATGGCGCTTTTGATCGTTCCAGACGCCCCGGATTCGGTCATTGGTGACCAATGGCGCGCTCGGGCGGGGTGGCCGGGGATGGCGGGGAGTCGTAGCGACGCTGGAGGCGCTGCATGCCGCGCAGCCAGGCGTCGGTGTCGGTGGCCCGGGCGACGGCATACTGCCGGACCTGGGGGTGGGGCAGGACCTGGTGGCGACCCTGCTCGATCGCCTCGAGGAGCGCCGCGGCGACCTCGGCCGGGGTGAGCAGGCCGTCCGCGGCGAGCAGGCCCTGCACGGCTCCCGCGTCGCGATAGATGGCGGTGTCCACGCCCTGGGGGCACAGGCAGTGCACGTCGATCCCGCGATGGCCGTATGTCGCCGCCAGCCACTCGGCGAAGGCCACCGCAGCGTGCTTGGTGACGGAGTAGGGGGCCGCACCGATCATCGTGAGCAGCCCGGCCGCGGACGCGGTGACCACGAACCGGCCGCCCCCGCTCTCGAGCCAGGCCGGCACGAGCAGCCGGGCGGCGCGCACGTGCGCCATGACGTTGACGTCGTGCGCGAGCTGCCAGGTCTCGTCGGGTGTCTCGAGGCCGAGCCCGCCCTGGATGCCGGCGTTGCCGACCCAGACGTCGATGCCGCCGAGGTGCGCGGTCGCCAGCTCGAGGACCGCCTCGATGCCGTCGTTGGTCGAGACGTCGGAGGGGACGGCGTACGCGCCGAGGTCGGTGGCGGTGGCGAGCAGCCGCTCGGCGTCGAGGTCGGTGACCACGACCCTCGCACCCGCGGCCACGCAGGCCTCGGCAATGGCGCGGCCGATGCCTCCGGCCGCGCCGGTCACCACGACTCCCTTGTCGCGCAGCGCCTCCATCGCCTCGCTCAGCCCCCGATCGCGGAGCCGTCGATCAGCGTCGCGCCGCCGTCGAGGACGATCGTGTGGCCGGTGGTCCAGGCCGCGTCGTCGGACAGGAGGTAGGCGACCGCGCCGGCGATGTCCTCGGGCTCGCCGAGCCGCTTCATCGCGTAGCCGCGGGACGCCTTGTCCTCGCGCCCCTCGTAGAGCGCCTTGGCGAAGTCGGTCTTGACCACGGCGGGCGCGACCGCGTTGACCCGGATGCCGGGACCGAGCTCGACGGCGAGCTCCTCGGTGAGGTGCAGCAGCGCCGCCTTGCTGGCGCCGTAGAACGCGATCCCCGGCGCGGCACGGAGCCCCGCGACGGACCCCACGTTGACGACGGCACCGCCGTGCTCGCCCATCCACGCGGCGTAGGCCTTCTGCACCCAGGACAGGACCGCCACGACGTTGGTGTCGAGGATCTTGCGGGCGACGTCGAGGTCGATGTGCATGAGCGGGCCGTAGGCCGGGTTGATGCCGGTGTTGTTGACCAGCAGGTCCAGCGAGCCGAACCGCTCGATCGCGGTCCGGATCGCCTCGTCCTGGTGCGCGGGGTCACCCGCGTTGCCCGCGACCGCCACGCACCGCCCCTCCCCGCCCATCGACGCGGCGGCCTCGGCGAGCGCCTCCGGCTTGCGCGCCGTGATCACGACGCGGGCGCCCTCGGCGACGAGCCGCTGCGCGATGGCCAGCCCGATCCCCCGGGACGCCCCCGTGACGATGCCGACCTTGCCATCAAACCTGTTCACTACCTGACTCCTTCGTCATGTGCTGCGTAGCAGGGGGTGGGCGCTGGGCCAAGGCGCGCCCGGGAGAGGAGGAGCGCACGAAGAGTCCGGGTGTACCGGCCGCGGTCGTGGCGGGTCTGGCGGGAGCCGCGAGGGACGAGCGGCGGATGGTAGGCCGCGGCCGGCACACCCAGACGACGCCGCGCAGGCGTCATACGGACAAGCCCTAGAGACCCAGGTCCCGGCCGATGAGCTCCTTCATGATCTCGTTGCTCCCCGCCCAGATCTTGTGGACGCGGGCGTCGCGCCAGGCGCGGGCGACGCGGTACTCGTTCATGTAGCCGTAGCCGCCGTGCAGCTGGACGCACTCGTCGAGGACGGCGCACTGCACCTCGCTGGCCCACCACTTGGCCTTGGCGGCGTCGACGGCGGTGAGCTCGCCGCGGGCGTGGGCGATCACGCACTGGTCGATGAAGGCCTGGGTGACCTCGCACTTGGTGACCATCTCGGCGATCTTGAACTTGTTGTGCTGGAAGGTGCCGATGGGCTGGCCGAAGGCCTTGCGGTCCTTGGTGTACTGGATCGTCTCGGCGAGGATCTGGCGGGCGTTGGCGAGGTTGCCGACGGCGGCACCGAGGCGCTCCTGCGGCAGGTGCTTCATCATCTCGATGAAGCCCATCCCCTCGGGCCCGAGGAGGTGGTCGTTGCTGACGCGTACGTTCTCGAAGAACAGCTCGGAGGTGTCGGACTCCTCCTGGCCGACCTTGTCGAGCTTGTTGCCCTTGGTGAAGCCCTCCATGCCGGCCTCGAGGACGAACAACGAGATGCCCTTGGCGCCCTTGGTGGGGTCGGTGCGGACGGCGACGACGGCGAGGTCGCACTGGTGGCCGTTGGTGATGAAGGTCTTGGAGCCGTTGATGACCCAGTCGTCGCCGTCGCGGACGGCGGTGGACTTCAGCGCTGCCAGGTCGGAGCCGCCGGAGGGCTCGGTCATCCCGATGGCCATGATCTTCTTGCCGGCGGCGACGTCGGGCAGCCACCGCTGCTTCTGCTCCTCGGTTCCGAGGTGCACGAGATAGGGGGCGGTGATGTCGGCGTGGATGCCGAAGCACGAGCCAGCGGCGTTGGTGAACCTGCCGATCTCCTCGGCGAAGACGGCGTTGAAGCGGTAGTCGTCGATGCCGGCGCCGCCATACTCCTCCGGGATGCTGAGGCCGAAGAAGCCCTGGGACCCGGCCTCCTCCCAGATGTCTCGGGCGATGACGTGGTCCCGGATCATCTCCTCCGCCCGGGGCGCGAGGGTCCGGTCCACGAACTCCTTGACGGACTGTCGGAAGGCCTCGTGGTCCTCGTCGTAGATGGTGCGCTGCATCGCGTCTCCTCGGCTGGCGGATCGTGTGGGACGGGTTGACTAAGCGCTTGCTTAGTTCCTGGTCTCGCTAGAGAATCACCCATGACCCAGGCCCGGGTCAAGAGGTGAGAGGGGTGATCCGTATGCCGCCCGGCCCGACCCGTGACGCGCGCCACCGCATCAAGGCCGCGGCGCTGCAGTCCTTCGCCGCCAAGGGCTTCCACGCGACGACGACCCGCGACATCGCCGCGGCCGCCGGGATGAGCCCGGCCGCCGTCTATGTCCACCACGCCAGCAAGGAGTCGCTGCTGCACGCCCTCTCGCTGGAGGGGCACGCCGAGGTGCTGCGGCTGGCGCGGGAGGCGGTGGCGTCGGCGGACTCCCCCACCGAGCAGCTGCGGGCCCTCGTCCACGCCTGGGTGCTGACCCACGCCGAGCTGCACACGGTCTCGCGGATCGTCAACTACGAGCTGGACGCGCTGTCGGAGGAGCACCTGGCGGAGGTCGGGCTGCTGCGGCGCGAGATCACGGAGGTCTTCCGGGGCGTCGTGGAGTCGGGGCTGCGGTCCGGGGAGTTCGAGACGGAGCAGCCCCCGATGACGGTGACCGCGCTGATCTCGCTGGGGGTCGACGTGGCGCGGTGGTGGTCCGACGACGGGTCGTGGACCCCCCAGGAGCTGGCCGACCACTACACGACCCTGGCCCTGCGCCTCGTCCGCCCTGCCGCCGGCCCTCGGTCCAGCCGGCCGTAGCCGGCCGTAGCCGGCCGTGGTCGGCCGTGGTCGGCCGTGGTCGGTTGCAGCCGGCCCTAGCCGGCCGCAGCCACGCGCGAG
Organism: Arsenicicoccus sp. oral taxon 190; assembly: GCF_001189535.1. Classification (NCBI taxonomy): domain Bacteria; kingdom Bacillati; phylum Actinomycetota; class Actinomycetes; order Micrococcales; family Intrasporangiaceae; genus Arsenicicoccus; species Arsenicicoccus sp. oral taxon 190. The sequence goes on along the minus strand of NZ_CP012070.1, from coordinate 1,353,789 downwards.
GCGCCGCCCCGGGCTGGGGGCAGGCGCCTCGGCATACGGCCTGGCGGGGAGGTCAGGCGATGGCGTTGTCGTGCTCGTCGTCCGGGTCGACCGCGTCCTTGACGCTGGGGGCCTCGGCGGTGAGGGGGTCGGCCGCCAGGAAGGCGTTGGCCCACCGCGCCCGCGGGTCCGAGTCGACCAGCACAGCCTTGAGCAGCAGCGTCATCGGCAGCGCCAGGATCGCGCCCATCGGGCCCATGATCGACGCCCAGAAGAGCAGCGACAGGAAGGACAGCGTCGGCGTCACCCCGATCGCGTCGCCGGCGAACTTCGGCTGGATGATCGACTGCACCACGAAGTTGAGCACGCAGTAGGCCACGATCACCCACACCGCCGCCATCGGGCCCTTGGCCAGCAGCGCCATCAGGGCGGGCGGGATCAGGCCGATGACGAAGCCGATGTTGGGGATGTAGTTGGTCAGGAAGCTCAGCACCGCCCACACCGCGGCGAGCGGGACGCCGAGGATGAGCAGCGCGACCCAGTCGAGCACGGCCACGATGGCCCCGAAGACGGACGACACGATCCAGTAGCGACGCACGCCGCCGCCGAAGGCGTCCAGCGCCTCGACGATCCGCGGGTGGTGGCGCCGGCCGATGTCCATCCGGCGGCTCCAGCCGGTGGCGTCCATCATCAGGAAGAACAGCACCGTCAGGATCACGGCCAGCAGCCCGGTGAAGCTCTGCAGCCCGGTCAGCACCGTCGTGACGTAGCCCATGATGCTCTGCGGGTTGATGCCCTTGAGCTGCGCCTCGAGCTTGGCCTCGCTCAGACCGAGCCTGCCCAGCTGCGCCAGGGACTGGTTGTAGAGCTCCTGGAACTTGTCGCTGTACTGCGGCAGCTCGATGACCAGCGACGCCACCGCCCAGCCGAGGGTGAAGAAGAACCCGATGATCACGAGGAAGACCACGAGCCCGGCGACGATGGAGCAGATCCACTCGGGGACGCCCTTGCGGTGCAGCCAGCCCTTGAGCGGGTAGGCGGCGATCATCAGGTTGAGCGCGAAGAAGACCGGCGCGACGAGGTCCTTGGAGCCCTGCAGCGCCTGGACCGCCACCCAGGCCGCGGCCAGGCCGAGCAGGATGACGAGCATGCGCGGCATCGAGCCGGGCTGGGTCCACTCACGCTCTCGGCGGTCGGCGATCCGGGCGCCGTGGGCCAGGCTCGCCTCGTGCGCGACGTCGCGGGCCTCGAGCTTGGTCACCTTGCTCGAGCCCGGTGCGTCCTGCGTGTCCTGGGGCTGTTCGTCCATGCGGGCGCTGACCTCTCGTGGGTGCGGCTGGGGGTGGTCGCGGTCCGGTCCCCCCATGTCCGTCACCTAGGGTGCCTCATCCAGCCCGTATGACGGACCTTCCCCCGCCGCTGTCTCAGCCCGCGTCGCCCCCACCACCGGGGCTGCCCCGGTGGTGCGCCGTGGTCACGACCCGGCCGTACCCGTGGTGCAGGGCGGCGCGCTGCACCACCACGGTGATCACGCCGGCGATGACCATGCCGACGACGTTGATCAGGAGCTGCAGGCTGGACCCAGCGATCTCGGACCGGTCGAGGACCGCGAGCGCCAGCGCCAGGTTGCCGGCGGCGGGCACGGTGGTGACGGAGATGAAGACGCCCACGAGCGTCGTGGACTTCTCGCCGGTGAGGGCCAGGGTGCCGGCGGTCCCCGCCAGCAGGGCCACCACGAAGGACCACAGGTCCGGGCGCCAGATGAACCCGGTGAGCGGCCGCTCCTGCGCCACCGTCTCGGGGGTGACGGCGCCGGTGAGCCGGGCGAGCAGCGCGAGCAGCGCCACCACGGCCACCGCCACGGCGTAGCCCCGCAGCATCAACCACAGACCCCGCCCCGCCAGCCGGCCGTCGCGGAGCCCGATGCCGGCGCAGATGGCCCCGACCGGCCCGAAGTCCGGCCCGACGACCATCGCGCCGACGACGAGGATGGGTGAGTCGGTGATGACCGCCACCGCGGCGAGCGCCGTAGCGAGGCAGAGGAAGACGAAGTAGGTGGTGGACGCCTGCGACTGGTCCCGGGCGTCCTCGCGCACCAGGTCCCAGATCACGCCGTCGTCGGCCGAGCCCTCCGCCTCGTCGTCGATGCGCTGCGCCGCCGCGAAGGGCGACCCCGCGACCTGGGTGACCGACAACCCGCCGCGGTGGGCCAGGCCGGTCTCCTCCAGCTGCTCGATGACGTCGCTGGCCGCCTCCCGGGCGACGTCGGCGCCGACGAGGTCCCCGACGGGGTCCAGGCTGGCCCCCCGCTCCAGGGTGACGTTGGTGACCCGGGGGTCGTCGACGAGCAGGTGGATGACGTCGTCGGTGAGGTCGGTCGGCACGACGAGCCGCAGGTGGACGAGCATTCACCCATGGTGGCCCACCGCGCGCCATACTCCCGACATGCTTGCTGCCGCGTTCTGGGGTTTCGTGGGTGGGGCTGCGCTGCTGGTCGGCGCGGTCATCGCCCTCACCGCCAAGGTCTCCACCCGCCTCATCGGTCTCGTCATGGCCTTCGGCGCGGGCGTGCTCATCAGCGCCGTCGCGTTCGAGCTGACGCTGGAGGCCTACGACTCGGCCGGGGGCACGTCCGTGGTCGTCGGCCTGGTCGCGGGGGCGCTGGTCTACTTCGTCGGCGACTGGTGGGTCGACTCCGGGGGCGGGCACCGCCGCAAGTCCCCCACCGGCGAGCAGCAGGCGGGGGCAGGCGGCATGTCCCTCGTCCTCGGGGCGCTGCTCGACGGGATCCCCGAGTCGGCCGCCATCGGCGTGAGCCTGCTGGGCGGGGGCAAGGTCGGGCTGCCGATGGTGGCCGCCGTCTTCCTGTCCAACGTGCCCGAGTCGCTGTCCGCGACGGCCGGCCTCAAGGCCGCCGGCCGCTCGACGCGCTACATCGTGGGGCTGTGGTCGGCGGTGTGCCTGGTCTCGGCGCTGGCCGCGGCGCTCGGCTACGCCCTGCTCGGCGGGGCGTCGGACTCGGTCGTCGCGACGATCCAGGCCTTCGCCGCCGGGGCCATCATCACGATGCTCGCCGACACGATGGTGCCGGAGGCGACCGAGCACGCCGGCCGCTGGGTCGGGTTGTTCACCATGCTCGGGTTCGCGGCGGCCTTCCTGCTGAGCAAGTCGGCGTAGGGCCGCTCGGGCGGGCCGTCACGCCTGGGAGACACTGGACCCGTGAGCGCGCGCGGGTGGATCGTCTGGGTCGTCGGGGTCGTCGCCTACACCGCGGCCGTGCTGCAGCGCACCTCCCTCGGCGTCGCCGGGATCGACGCCGCGCACCGGTTCCACGCGCCGGCGGGCATCGTGGCGTCCTTCGTCGTGCTCCAGCTGCTCGTGTATGCCGGGCTCCAGGTCCCCGTGGGGCTGGCCCTGGACCGGTTCGGCACCCGCCGGATGGTCACGATCGGCGCCGCCCTGATGGCCGTCGGGCAGATCCTCATGGCCACCGCCCACGACGTCCCGACCGGGATGGCGGCACGGGTCCTCGTCGGAGCCGGTGATGCGATGACCTTCGGCAGCGTCATACGGCTCGTGCCGGCGTGGTTCCCGCCGGGGCAGGTGCCGCTCTTCACCCAGCTGACGGGCCTGCTCGGGCAGGCCGGCCAGGTCCTCGCCGCGGTGCCGCTGTCGGCGCTGCTGCACGGGCCGGGCTGGACCGTGGCGTTCGGGACGGCCGCCGCGGTCTCGGCCGGCTCCTGCGTGCTGGCCGGGCTGCTGCTGCGCAACGCGCCGCCCGGGACGACGGTGGCCCTGCCCGCCGAACGCCCGCCGATCCTGCGGCAGATCAGCGCCGTGCTGCGTCACCCGGGGACCCGCCTCGGGCTGTGGACCCACTGGGTGACGGGGTTTGCGCCGATGGTCTTCGCGATGATGTGGGGCGTCCCCTATCTCGTGCAGGGAGAAGGACTCTCGCCGCAGACCGCGTCGGGGCTGCTGACGCTCTTCGTGGTGCTCGGGCTGGGCGTCGGGCCCGTCCTCGGGCTGCTCACCCAGCGCCATCCGCTGCGCCGGTCCAACCTCGCGCTGACCGTCGCGGCCTGCAACGTGGTCCCGTGGGTCGCCGTGCTTCTGTGGCCGGGGCGCGCACCGATGTGGCTGCTCGTCGTGCTCGTCGTCGGGCTCGCGACGGGTGGCCCGGGGTCGTCGATCGGGTTCGACTTCGCCCGGACCTTCAACCCCTCGCACCGCCTCGGCGCCGCGACCGGCGTCGTGATCATGGGCGCCTTCACCGGGGCGCTGCTCGCGATCCTCGGGATCGGGGTCGTGCTGGACGCGACGTCGGCGGGCGGGCGCTACACGCTGTCGGGGTTCCGGCTGGCGATGGCGGTGCAGCTGCCGGTCTTCGCGGTGGGGCTGGTCGGGCTCTATCGGTCGCGGACGCTGGCCCGGCGCCGGTGGCGCGAGGAGGAGGGCGTCGAGGTGCCCACGTGGAGCGAGGCGCTGACGCGGGAGTTCGGGCCGTGGGCGCAGCGGCTGCGGCGGCGCCGGGCGGGCTGAACCGACCACAACCACACCCTCGGTGACGTTGTGGTCGCCCGGGGGCGGCATACCGACCACAACCACACCCCCAGGACACCTTGTGGTCGCCCTGGGCCGGCATACCGACCACAACCACACCTCAGGGACACCTTGTGGTCGCTAGCGGATCAGGGCCCACCGACCCCCGACGCGACGCAGCGCCCGCCCGTTGCGGCAGCGGGCGACCTGGGCGACGGCGTGCACCATGCGGGCGCGGACCACCCGGGCCTCGTGGTCCTCCTCGTCCCGGCTGCTCGGGTCGATCGTGAACCGCACCGTGATCCGCGGCACGCCACCCACCACGTCGAGCTGGTCGGCCTCGACCACGTGCGTCTCGGCGACCGTCGCGACGGCCGTGGCCATCACCTCGGGCGGCGCGTGGCCGGGCAGGACGTCGAGGACGTCCAGGGTGATCCGGTATGACGGCACGCCCGCCGCCTGCTCAGAAACCGTTGAGGGCGCGGATGACGCGCGTCGCCTCGGGGTCGGTGCGCAGCGGCACGCCGTCGAGCTCCAGGATCGGGGCGACCCCTCGGACCGACGACACGAGCCAGGCTGCGTCGGCCCCCGCGAGCTCGGTCGGGGTGACGAGACGCTGCTCCCCGCGCCAGCCGTGCTCGCCCGCCCCGCCCAGGATCTTGCGGGCGCTGATGGAGTCGAGGATCCCTGTCCCCCCGGTCGGCGTCGTCCCGACCACGCCGTCGCGCAGCCAGACGACGGCGGAGGTCGGCGCCTCGAGGACGTACCCGTCGCTGGACGTGAAGACCGGGTCGTCCGCCCCGCGGGCGGCGGCCTCGCGCTTGGCGGCGACGTGGACGGCATACGACAAGAGCTTGACCCCGCCGAGCAGCCACGGCGCGCCCTCGAAGGCGTCGCTCGCGTAGCCGCGCGGGAGGGTGACGACGCGGATGCCGTCACGCTGGGCGATCATCCGGGCAGCGACGCTGGTCAGGGTCAGGAAGGCGAGGGGCGTGCCGTCGCCGTGCTCGTCACCGCGGGTCAGGACGAGCTTGAGGGCGGCCTCGTCGGCGCCCTGCCAGACCTGGAGGGCGTCACCGATCAGCTCTATCCACGCGTCGTCGTCGGCGAGCGGGATGGCGAGGGCGTCGGCCGACCGCCGCAGCCGCGCCAGGTGCTCGTCGAGGTCGTGGACCAGCCAGCCCTCGCCGTCCCAGGCCACCAGCGTCGCGTCGAAGCAGCCGTCGCCCCGGGTGATCCCCAGGTCGTCGCCGGTGGCGATCGGCGTGCCGGCGTCGACGACTCCGCGGCCCATGACCGCCACGACCTGCTGCATCTGCCCAACCTACCGCGGGCGGTCACCTCCGACCGGGTCAGCACGCCAGGTCGATGTCACGGAGCCCGGCTGATCTAGGAGCCCGCACCTGCGCGGCCCCGAGGCGGTCACCCCCGGGGTCGGGATCCCCGGACGTCCTGCATGAGACGAGGGGTGCGCCACTGCGTGACGGTGCCGGGCCACCTGGTCACCGGGTAGGAGAGGCGCACCACGAAGTAGTTGAGGTACTCCACGACGCCGAACGCCCAGGCACCGAGGGCCAGTGCGGCACCGCCCGGGCTCGCCGGCCAGTGCCGGACGACGAGGACGAGCCCTGCGGCGAGCAGCACCAGGTCCGCCCCGCGAAAGACCCGGTAGGTGGTCGCCAGCGCGGGTGGCATCGTCGCGTGCGGGGTCCAGCTGCGCGCGAGCAGCCAGTACGCCCCCGCCTGGACGAGGATGACGAGGAGCGGGGCGAGACCTCCCCACAGAGCAGGCCGCTCGAGGGAAGCCCACCCCGGCAGCACCACCTGGAGCGCGATCACCAGGAAGACAGCAGCAGCGACCAGCTCCCCCACCCCGAGGCTCAGGTACCGCCGGCGCAGGGTCGCCTCTCGCTGCGGGTCCATGTCACGGTCCATGACGTCGATGGTGGCACGCGCAGCTCTCGGCTCAGGCGAGACGGGCGCGGATCCCGTCGACGAGCAGGGCCAGGCCGTAGGCGAACCGCTCGTCCGGGTCGTCGGGCACGGCTCCGGCAGGGGCCACGCCGAAGGCCCGCATCTGCGCGTGCCCCTGCTCGTCCACGGCATGCCCCATCACGAAGTGGAGGACGCTCGCCGCAGCGGCCCGCGCATCGGGGGCCCGCAACCCGGCCTGGTGCAGGATCGCCACCAGCCCCCGGGTCGGTTCCACACCCTCGGCGCGCATCGCCAGGACGGAGGCGACCAGCTCGGCGCCGTCACGGTGCGCCGTCACGGCGCGGCGTAGGCCGTGCGCCCAGACCCGCACCTGCTCGTCCCACGGCGCCTGCGCGGACGGCGCCGGCATCGCGCCGAGCCACCCGGTCGCGACCGCCGCCAGCAGCGACTGCTTGTTGGCGAAGTGCCAGTAGAGCGCCGACGGCTGCACCTCGAGCGCCCCGGCCAGCTTGCGCATCGACAGGTCGGCGAAGCCGTAGGCATCGAGCGTCCGGACCGCCTCGTCGAGGACGGCCTGCCGCGTGAGCGCCATACGGGTCCTCCTCCTGACGATCGCTCGCGGGGGGCCGGGACGAGAGCCCGGCCACACCAGGGCCCCTCGCGTTGAGCGACCACCACCCCCTAGTTAACATGAACAGCGTTCATTGAACGGTGTTCATGACGCCGCTGACCGCTGATCGACCGCTCGACGAGGAGAACCCCATGGACCTGCAGGCGATGGCGACACGCGGCTGCGCCGGCGAGCCGTGCACCCGCGAGGATGCCCTGGCGATCCTCGCCCTCCCCGACTCCGCCGTCCTGGACCTCGTCGCGAGCGCGGGCCGGGTGCGCCGCACCTTCTTCGGCAACCGGGTCAAGCTCAACTACCTCGTCAACCTCAAGTCGGGGCTGTGCCCCGAGGACTGCTCCTACTGCAGCCAGGCGCTCGGCTCCACGGCCGACGTCCTGAAGTACTCCTGGCTGAGCACCGACAAGGCCGTCGAGGCCGCGACGGCGGGAGTCTCCGGCGGCGCCCAGCGCGTCTGCCTCGTCGCCAGCGGTCGCGGCCCCTCCGACCGGGACATCGACAAGGTCACCGGGATCGTCGAGGCCATCAAGGACGCCGACCCGGCCGTCGAGGTGTGCGCCTGCCTCGGGTTCCTCAAGGGCAACCAGGGCGACCGGCTCAAGGCGGCGGGGGTCGACGCCTACAACCACAACCTCAACACCGCCGAGAGCAAGTACGACCAGATCTGCTCCACGCACACCTACGCCGACCGCGTCGACACGGTCCGGCAGGCGCACCTCGCCGAGCTGTCCGCGTGCTCGGGCTTCATCGCCGGGATGGACGAGACCGACGAGGACCTCGTGGACCTGGCGTTCGCGCTGCGCGACGTGGGCGCGGACTCGATCCCGGTCAACTTCCTGCTCCCCTTCGAGGGCACCCCGATGGCGGGGCACGGGATGATCAGCCCGCAGCGCTGCCTCAAGATCCTGGCGATGATCCGCTTCGTCAACCCCACGGCGGAGATCCGGATGGCCGCGGGGCGCGAGGTCCACCTGCGCACCGCGCAGCCGCTCGGCCTGCACGTCGCCAACTCGATCTTCCTCGGCGACTACCTCACCAGCGAGGGCGCACCCGGGCGCGCGGACCTGGAGATGCTGCGGGACAACGGGTTCGTGCCCGAGGGCGCGCCGGCCGACTGGGCGAGCGGGCTCGGCCCCATCGACCTCAGCTCGTATGCCGAGCCCCCCGCCGTCCCGGGCTGCGGCGACAGCGCAGGTGGCGGTGCTGGGGGCGCCGCTGGTGACGGCGCTGGTGACGGCACCGGCGGCTTCTCGGCGGTGGCGGCCTTCGACGTGCCGCTGGTCACGCCGCGGCGTCGCGGCGCCGGCACCCCGCTGCCGGCCAACAGCTGAGGACCGGTCTCAGGCGGGGCGGCCCGCCTGGTCAGGGAACCTCGCGGCGTTGCGGGCCCGCGCCCTGGCGGCCAGCTCGTCCCGGCTGCGGACGGGCGCGGTGGTGACGAGGTCGTCCAGCAGCGTGGCGGTGGCGGCGGCCACCTGCTCGACCGCGCGGGCGTAGGCCTCCTCGTTGGCCTTGGACGGCTTGGCCGCCCCGGCGACCTTGCGGACGTACTGCAACGCAGCCGCCCGGACCTCCTCCGACGAGCTCGGAGGATCGATGTTGTGGAGCACTCGGATGTTGCGGCACATGCCTCCACGGTAGGCGCGGAACGGGCGCCGCGTCAGGCCTTCGCGAGGGCCTGCATCTCGGTGATCTCGCGCTGCTGCGCCGTGACGATGCGCTGCGCGAGGTCACGGACCGCAGGGTCCTGGGTCGTCGACAGGACCTGCTGCGCCATGGCGACCGCGCCCTGGTGGTGCTTGGTCATCAGCTCCAGCCACCGCTGGTCGAAGGCCTGCCCCTGCAGCGCGGCCAGCTCGCGCATCTCCCCCTCGGGCACCATGCCCTCCATCGGCATCCCGTGGTCCGCCGGCATCTCGGGAGCGCCCCAGGTCTTGAGCATCCCCTGCATCTGCTGGATCTCCGGGTCCTGGGCGTCCTGGATGCGGCGGGCCAACGCCTGCACCGGGGCGGAGGCGCCATGTCCCTTCAGCGCGAACTCGGCCAGGTCCAGGGCCTGCTCGTGGTGCGGGATCATCATCTGCGCAAACATCACGTCGCCCGCACGCCCCTGCGCCCCCGGCGCCGCGGAGGTCGCCGAGCCGCTGGGGGACGCGGAGGCCGAGCCGGTGTCGGACCCGGCCGACGAGCCGGCCGCCGAGCTGGGCGACGCGCTCGACGTCGCGCCGTGGTCGCCGTGCGAGGCGGAGGTGGTGCTGGTCGTGGTGCTGCCGGTCGTGGTGCTGCTGGTCGTGGCGCCGCCCCCGCAGGCGGTGACGGTCGCGGCGAGGGCTACGGCGACGACGAACGAGGCGGTCTGGCGGGACATGGCGGACTCCTGGGGGGTCGGCGCGGGGTGGTTCGCGGGGTGGATCTCCGTGTGCACCAGCCTAGATCGTCACACGGACAGCCCAGGGGGTGACGGTCCGCCGCGATGCCGTCCTGGTGCTGCGGCGCCGCGGTGCGCCATACGGCCCCTCCCTCCCCCGCCCCCTCCGCTCCCCTACCCCCGATCGTGGTCCGTTTGTGCTCTCAGGCGACCAAAAGGGTCCACGATCGCGGGGAGCGGGGAGGGGGGTGGGGAGGGCGATAGCTCAGGCTGCGGCGGCCCGGTCGAGCGCGGCCTGCACGTCCGCGACCAGGTCCTCGGTGGCCTCGATGCCGATCGACAGGCGCAGCAGGTTGTCCTTGATGCCGGCCACGACCCGCGCCTCGGGGGTCATCGACGCGTGCGTCATGGTCGGCGGGTGGACGACGAGCGACTCGACCCCGCCGAGGGACTCCGCCAGCGAGAAGCACTGCAGGCCGTCCAGGAAGGCCCGCACCGCCGGCTCACCGCCCGCGAGCTCCAGCGACACGATCGCCCCGAACCCGTCCTGCTGCGAGGCCGCGAGCTCGTGCCCCGGGTGGTCCGGCAGGCCCGGGTAGTAGGTGGCGGACGCGGCCGGGTGGGCGGCGATCAGCTCGGCCACGGCGCGGGCGTTGTCCTCGTGGGCCTTCATGCGGGTGTGCAGGGTCCGCAGCCCCCGCAGCGTCTGGTAGCTGTCGAACGGGCTCCCGGTCAGGCCGAGCACGTTGGCCCACCAGGCGAGCTGCTCGTGCAGCTCCTCGGTCCCGCCGATCACGGCTCCGCCGACGACGTCGGAGTGGCCGTTGACGTACTTCGTGGTGGAGTGCACGACGACGTCGCAGCCCAGCTCCAGCGGCCGGCACAGCAGCGGCGACAGGAAGGTGTTGTCGGCGACCACGACCGCCCCCACCTCGTGCGCCCGCCGGGCGACGGCGCGGACGTCGGTGATGCGCAGCAGCGGGTTGGACGGCGTCTCGATCCACACCACCGTCGGCGCCTGGTCGGCGCCCAGCGCGGCCTCGACCTGCGCCGCGTCGGTGTAGTCGACCGTCACCAGCTCGAAGGCGCCCTTGCGCGACAGGGTGTCGAAGAGCCGCCACGACCCGCCGTAGCAGTCGTGGGGGATGACGATCCGCTGCCCCGGCGACAGCAGCGCCGACACGACGACGGTGATCGCACCCATGCCGGTCGCGGTGATGACGCCGCCAGCGCCGCCCTCGAGGGTGGCCAGCGCGTCGCCGAGCTGGTCGCGCGTCGGGTTGCCGGACCGGGTGTAGTCGTAGCGGCGCGGCGTGCCGAAGCTCTCGAAGGTGTAGTTGCTCGACAGGTAGATCGGAGGGACCACGGCACCGTGCGCCGGGTCGGACTCCAGCCCGGCACGGATGGCCCGGGTCAGCCGGGAGAGCTCGGTCATGGTGTCGCCTTTCGCAGTCGTCTCGAGCGGACCAGACCTGCGGTGGACGATTCATCGAGCGTATGGCGAGCGCGCCGGCGTCTCGACCCATCTTCCGGTGGGCCGCGAGGCCCCCGCAGGACGTGGCACCATCCCCACGGGTTGCCCCGCGGGAGGTTGCCCCGGCGTCGTCGGGCCTGTCCCTCAGCCGGTCGTGATGGATGAGTGCACCCTAGGGCGGGCCGAGGGCTAGACCTCTAGTCGTCCACATGGCGGGCAGGCCCCGTCTCGGCGAGCGATCAGGGGCCTGCGTCCGACTTCGACGGCTCGCTCGTCAGGAGACGAGGGTCTCCACGGCGGTGCCCAGGCGCGGGAGCGCGGCCACGACGTGCTGCTTGGCCTTGGGCCGGACCCCGTTGTAGATCCGGGCGACCGCGGCGTGGCGGGGGTTGGCGGCGCGGGCGTCCGCGACGGCGAGGAGGGCGTCGGCGGCCTGGTCGTCGTGGGCAGCGAGGTGCGCGCCGAAGCTCGTGGTGCCCCGCCCGTCCCAGAGCGGCTGCAGCGAGTGCGCCATGTCGGGGAGCATGCCGTTGACCGCCCGCCGGACAATGCCGTCGTTGACCTTCTTGACGGCCGAGTAGGCGGTCTTGATCACAGTCCCACCGATCCCCTTCTTGCCGGCGACCTCGGCGTCGATGACCCCGACGAGGGTGTCGACGGCCAGGTCGCGGCGGGACGGATCGACGAGGGACTCGGTCAGGGTGGTGGACATGGCAGACCTTTCGACGGCAGAGGGGGTGAGCGCCACCAATCTAGGCACTGGCGCCGGGCGCTGCGACCCGCGCGGCCCACCGCAGCAGCGGCCCGCACGACGGCCACGCCGACAACGGCCCGGAGGGCAGCACCACCCCGTCGACGACGCGTCCCTCGGCGTCCGTGCGGGCGTGGAGCAGGGCGACCGGCCGGACCCCTCGCGGCAGCCGCAGCTCGACCAGCAGCCCACCCGGCGACTGCTCGGAGACCGTGGCGAGGGTGTCCAGCCGGGCGAGCCAGTCCGGCAGCGGGTCGAGGCGCACGCGCAGCTCGCGGCGCACCCGCGCCCGCAGCACGTCGTCCTCGACCAGGGCCGCGAGCACGGCGAGGCACTGCGTCGTCGCCGCGGTCTCCTGGTCGACCAGCACCTGCACCAGCCATCGCACGTCCAGCTCTCCCGGGCCGTGCGCCACCTCGTCGAGCAGCGCCGACAGCTCGAGCAGCAGGTCGAGCGGCCCCCCGGTCGCGACGACGTCCTCCAGCCGCCCCAGCACCGGCGGCGGCACCTGGCCCGGCAGCTCCCGCCCGACCGGGTGACCCCGGCGGGAGCGCTCCACGGCACGACGGTGGGCGCGTCGGCGGCGCTCGGCGTCGTCGGTGGGGACCATGGTGCGACGGTATCGACCGGCGCCGCCGCTCGCCTGTCGAGACGGCTGCCCACCGACCTGCGGGGCCGGAGCGAGCCTGCCGTCAGCGGTCGGGCCGGGAGCGCCAGTCGGGCAGCGCGTCCCGACGCAGCGGCGGCAACCGGCGCGACGGGGCCGTGGCGTGCCAGCGCTCCCGCTCGCGGCGGCGCACCCCGACCGCCAGCAGGGCCAGGATCTGCTCCACCCCGGCGAGGATGCTGCCCCGCAGCATCCAGCGGCCGGTCTGGGTGGCGGGGTCGACCATCATCAGCTCGGTCAGCACCGCCCGGGTCTCTCCGAGCGCCTCGAGCGCCTGCTCGAGCGTCTCCTCCATCTCGGCCACCTCGCCGCGCGCCTCGGCGGCCACCAGGTCCCCGAACGCCCGCACGCTCGTCGCCACGTCGGACATGACGACGCTGAAGACGATCCGCACCTCCTCGCCGTAGCCGTCGTCCGGCGTCGGGCTGGACGGCGCGCTCTCCGCCATGAGCAGCAGGAGGCTGCGCAGCGCCAGCTGGCACTGCTCGAGGCGGTCCAGACCGGTCCGCAGCGGCGGCTCGATGGTGCGGCTCGTCAACGCGCGGGGGTTGAGCTTGCGGGCGTCCTTGACCGACTGGACCAGCGAGGACGCCCGAGCCACGCGGCCGCTCACCGCCCGGACCGAGTCCAGCCACTCCTCGACGTCGCCCCTCACGAGCGGCGCCAGCGCGAGGCTCTCCGCGACCCGGTCCAGGCACTCTCCCAGCTCGAGCGCCACCCACCGCACCGACGAGATCGCGGCGCGCGTCGGGATCGTCGGCGGGAAGGCCAGGTTGATCCCGATCCCCACCGCCGCCCCGATGAGGGTCGTGACGAGGCGCGTCTCGACGGCGATCTCCTGGCCACCCGCGGACAGGATGAGCATCGCCGAGATCGGCGTCTCCAGCGCCTGGTCCCCCAGCCGGAAGACCTTGGCCAGCAGCAGCGAGGTGCCGATGGCGATGCCGAGCGACCACCAGTTGAGGCCGACCCAGCTGGACACCGTCACCGCGACGATCACACCGGTGAGCACCGCCCCCACCCGGACCAGGCCCATGCGCACCGATGACAGCGCCGACGCCTGGCACACCAGCAGCGCGGTGAGGGCCCCCGTGAGGTCGACCGGGCCGTCGGTCAGGACCAGCGTCAGGAGGTAGGCGAGCACCCCCGCGACCGTGAGGCGCCCGGTGTGCATGACCGTGGGGCGCAGCCGGCGCGGGACGTCGCGCCACCGGGTGGGCGCGCCGGGCCACGCCCACCGCGACCACCGGGCGGTCCACCGGGACAGCCGGGACGCGAGGCGTCCGTCAGGCGGGGCGGAGGACGGCATACGGCCAGGTTGTCACGCCCGGCCGGCTCGTGGGGGGAGACCCGGCTCCCCCGCGGTCACAGGGCGCTGATCTCGCTGACGATCGTGTCCAGGCGGTCCTGGGGGATCTTGCCGGAGGCCATCTTCATCGCCTTCTCGGCCTTCATGCCCTTGGCCATCCCGATCATCGGGTGGGAGGTCAGGCCCGGGGCGTACTTGTCGAGGATGGCCACCGCCTCCGGATCCTTGAGCAGCTGGCCGATCGTGGTGGTCGAGATGTCGTACCTGCCCATGAGAGCTCTCCCTACTGGTAAGTAACCGTGTGGGTCACAGTGTGCCCGAGGTGCCCGCGCTGTCCAGCGCCGTCCGCACCATCGTGAGCCATGACGCACCCGCCGCGCAGCCCGAACGCCGCAGCTGCACCCACGGATGTGCGGGCCGCGTCGGGGGAGGTGGCCGGCACGGCACAATGGGATCCCGCCCGCCCCACCTCGGAGGAACCATGGTCAACGACCTGCTCACCAGCTATGTCGAGTCGCGCACCGTCGACGCGACGCTGTCCCTGCACCAGGGCGAGGCCACCCTGACGATGGTGCACGACCTGCCCGTCGACCGCGCCCGCGCCTGGGATCTGATCTGCGACCCCGAGCTCAGCGCCGGCTGGTCCCCGATCGTGGCCGACCGCCGCCTGGACCAGGTCGGTCCGGCCACCTCCCGCGAGACGCCCGACGCCGAGCCCGTCGACGCCGAGGTGCTCCTCGCCGAGCCCCCGCGCGAGCTGATGCACCGGTGGGGCCAGGACGTCCTGTCGTGGAGCCTCACCGGCACCGCCGACGGCACCCGGGTCACGCTGCGGCAGGTGCTCTCCGACGCCACCGAGGCCAGCTCGCTGGCGGCGGGCTGGCACCTGTGCCTGGCCGGGCTCGAGGCCCGCGCCGCCGGCCACGACGTGCACCGGCCGGTGGGCAGCGAGGCGGGTCGCTACGGCTGGGAGCAGCTGCGCGACGGCTACGACGTCCTCTTCGCCCAGCAGCAGCACTGACGCCAGGCGGCGTATGGCGGGCCGCCGCTGCCTCGGCCCTGGCTCAGAGCTGGACCTCGCGCTCGATCACCGCGAGCCGGGACCGCGCGGCGTCCAGGTCGGCCTCGGTCTTGTCGAGCACGAGGTAGAGGAAGAGCCCCCGCCCCTCGCGGCTCGAGATGGGCCGGATCATGTGGTACTGCCGGCCCAGGGTGATCAGGATGTCCTCGATCTCGTCGTCCAGGCCCAGGTCCGTCATGGTGCGGAGCTTGGCCTGGACGACGGCGGAGTTGCCCGCCGCCGCCACGTCGAGGTTGACCGTGGCCGGCTCCCCCGCCGTCTCCAGGGCCATGCCGCTGTGCACGTCCACCAGCGCGGCTCCCAGGGCACCCTCGATCTCGAGGCACTCCCGCACGGCCCGGGCGAGGTCGGTCATGCTCACAGCCTAGCCAGATCCACCCAAACCGCCCGCCCGTGGCGCGACCCGCCCAGGGTCTTGTCGCCGGTTGCTCCCCCAACCGGGAACCTTCGGCCCTACGCTGTTCGCTCGTGACTGCGACCCGGGCTCGATCAGCCTTCCGGCGATGGTTCCTCGACGCCGAGAAGGCTGACCCGGGGGGCTTCTACGAGCGCGAGAACGACGCCATCCGCCAGGACGACGTCCACCCCTGGTGGAAGGTCATGTGCCTCACCGGCGTGGACTACTTCTCGACGCTCGGCTACCAGCCGGGCATCGCGGCGCTCGCCGCGGGCGCCATCGCCCCGGTCGCCACCCTGGTGCTGGTCCTCATCACGCTCTTCGGCGCCCTGCCGATGTATCGCAAGGTGGCCGAGGAGAGTCCGCACGGCGACGGCTCCCTGTCCATGCTGCAGAAGCTGCTGGCCTACTGGCCGAGCAAGCTGCTCGTGCTCACCCTGCTCGGCTTCGTGGCGACCGGCTTCATCATCACGATCACGCTGTCCGCCGCCGACGCCAGCGCCCACCTCATCGAGAACCCCTTCCTGCACCAGACGCTGAAGGGGCACGAGGTCGCCGTCACGCTGCTGCTGCTGCTCTTCCTCGGCGCGGTGTTCCTCAAGGGGTTCTCGGAGGCCATCGGCGTCGCGGTCGGTCTGGTCGGCGTCTACCTCGCGCTGAGCGCCGTGGTCATCGTCGACGGCCTCCGCGCGATCATCGCCAACCCGCAGCTCGTCAGCGACTGGGGCGCCGCCATGACGTCCACCCACGCGGCGCCGTTCGGCATCCTCGGGGCTGCGCTGCTGGTCTTCCCGGCGCTGGCGCTCGGCCTGTCCGGCTTCGAGACCGGCGTGGTGGTGATGCCGCTGATCCAGGGCGAGCCGGGTGACACCCGCGCCAAGCCGCGCGGCCGCATCCGCAACGCCAAGAAGCTCCTGACCGTCGCCGCGAGCATCATGAGCGTGGCGCTGCTCGGCTCCTCCTTCGTCACCACCGTGCTCATCCCCGCGACCGAGTTCAAACCCGGCGGCGCCGCCAACGGGCGCGCCCTCGCCTACCTGGCCCACCAGCGCCTCGGGGACGGTTTCGGCACGGCCTACGACGCCATCACCGTCGGCATCCTGTGGTTCGCCGGCGCCTCGGCCATGGCCGGGCTGCTCAACATCGTGCCCCGCTACCTGCCGCGCTACGGCATGGCGCCGGACTGGGCCCGGTCCACGCGGCCCCTGGTCTGCGTCTTCACGGCCGTCGCGGCCCTGGTGACGGTGCTCTTCGAGGCCGACGTGGACGGCCAGGCCGGCGCCTACGCCACCGGTGTCCTCGCGCTGATGACCTCCGCCGCGGTGGCGGTCTTCCTGACCGAGCTGCGCCGCCGGCACACGGGGCTCGCGGCGTTCTTCGCGGTGATCAGCGCGATCTTCGTCTACACCTTCGCGGTCACCATCACCAAGCACCTGGGCGGACTCATCATCGCGCTGGTCTTCGTCGCCATGGTGATGATCGTCAGCCTGGTCTCGCGGATCTGGCGCAGCACGGAGCTGCGGGTGGCGGGCGTGGAGATCGACGACGCGGCCGACGTCGTGCTGGCCCGCGCCGCCATCGGCCGCCAGCCGATCCGCTTCATCGCCAACAAGATGCAGGCCGGCGACGTCGAGGAGTATGACGAGAAGGAGCGCATCGTCCGGGACCGCAACCACATCGCCCCCGACGAGCAGGTGGTCTTCCTCGAGGTGCGGATCAGCGACGCCAGCGACTTCGCGTCGCCCGTGCAGGTTACCGCGGGCCGGGCCGGCGACCACCAGATCCTGCGCTGCTCCGGCACGTCGGTCTCCAACGTGCTGGCCGCCTTCCTGCTCTACGTGCGCGACCTGATGCCCGAGCCGCCCCACGCCTACTTCGAGTGGAGCGAGCGGGACCCCATGGACAACGTCATGAGGTTCCTGTCGGGCGGCGAGGGAGACATCCCGCCGCTGACCCACGAGATCCTGCGGCTCGCCGAGCCCGACCCGGACCGGCGTCCCCGCATCCACGTCGGAGGCTGAGCCACCCGATCGTGGGGTCGGCCCTGCTCAGGCCGGGTCGAGCCACCACCCGTCGACCAGGCCCGGAGGCCGCCCCGGCTCGAGGTACCACTCCTGCCCGAAGCCGGCCGCGAAGACCTCGACCGGCATCGCCAGGAACATCTCGATGTCGGTCGCCTGGGAGCGGTGGCACGCGAGCGCGGCGCGCTTGGTCTCGACCAGGTCCGAGACGTCCACCCGCCAGTGGATCTCGGCCTCGGGCGTCCCGAAGGGGTTGCCGTCGTCCATCGGCTGGTCGGGGTCCCAGTCCATCGGCATGCCCGCCTCCCGCGCGGCGGCGAACTGCCGACGCATGTGGTCACGGTTCATCGTGGACTCGAGCAGCCGGGGCCGGCGCGCGGCGAGCTCCGCCGCACGGTGCGCCACGTGGTGGACCTTGACGTGGTCGGGGTGGCCGTAGCCACCGTGCCAGTCGTAGCCGACGAGCACGGCGGCGTCCTCCTCGTCGAGGATCGCCGCGAGCCGCCCGGCCGCCTCGTCGAGGTCGGCGAGCGCGAACGCGTCGGCCGCGGAGTTCTGCTCCCACCCGCTCATGCCGGAGTCGGCATAGCCGAGCCACGCGACCCGCGCGGTCCCCGTGACCTGCGCGGACGCCTCCGCCTCACGCCGCCGGTAGGTCACGACCGTGTCCCCCGGCGCAAGGTCCGCCGGCACCTCCCCGTGGTCGCCGTTGGTGCCGTAGACGACCACCACCCGGTGCCCCTCGCGCGAGGCCCGCGCCATCGATCCGGACGTCTGGGATGCCTCGTCGTCGGGGTGGGCATGCAGGTACACGACGGTTGCCATGGGATCCAGTGTGACGGACGGCACGGCAGCCGGTGACGACGTAGCGACCGAGGAGCGAGGCATGAGCACACCGACCACACCGACGACACCCACCGCACCGACCTGCACGCTCAACGACGGGACCGAGCTGCCCCTGATCGGCTTCGGCACCTACCCGCTGCGGGGGGTGGAGGGGGTCGAGGCCGTCACCAGCGCCCTCCAGGTGGGCTACCGGATCGTGGACTCGGCGGTCAACTACGACAACGAGACCGAGGTCGGCGAGGCGGTCCGGCGGGCGGGGGTGCCCCGGGACGAGATCGTGGTCACGACCAAGGTGCCGGGGAGGTTCCACGAGCACGACCTGTGCGTGCGGTCCGTCGAGGACTCCCTGCACCGCCTCGGCCTGGACCACCTCGACCTGGTCCTGATCCATTGGCCCAACCCCTCGGTCGACAGGTTTGTCGACGCCTGGCAGGCGCTCGTCGAGGTGCAGGAGCGCGGGCTGACGCGCTCGATCGGGGTCTCCAACTTCACCGAGGCCCACCTGCAACGGGTCATCGAGCTGACGGGCATCACGCCCGCCGTCAACCAGATCGAGCTGCACCCGGCCTTCCCCCAGACCGAGATGCTGGCGGTGCACGAGCGGCTGGGCATCCGCACCGAGTCCTGGAGCCCGCTCGGCCGGGCCGACGCCGACGGCCCCATCGGGTCGCCCGCGGTCACCGGCGCCGCCGAGGCCCACGGCGTCACCCCGGCGCAGGTGATCCTGCGCTGGCACGTGCAGCTCGGGGCGGTGCCGCTGCCCAAGTCGGCGGCCCCGGAGCGGCAGCGCAGCAACCTCGACATCTTCGGCTTCGAGCTGAGCGAGCAGGAGATGGCGGCGATCACGGCTCTCGGCCGCCCCGACGGCCGCCTCTTCGGCGCCGACCCGGACAGCCACGAGGAGATGTGACCTGACCTCGGCCCGTCCCGCGCCAGAGTGGTCGCGCCCACGACGCCTGGATGCCGCTGGCGCGGGATGTGTGACCACTCTGCGGCCACGCCGGGCGCCGGGACGCGACGCCGCGAGGCGCCGACCCGTCACCGGGGAGGCGCCTCGCGGCATACGTGCTGGGACGGCGGTCAGGCCTGCTTGATCGCGGAGACCTCGAGCTCGAGCTGGATCTTGTCCGAGACCAGCACTCCGCCGGTCTCCAGGGCGGCGTTGAAGGTGATGCCGAAGTCCTGGCGGTTGATCGTGGTCGCGCCCTCGAAGCCGATGCGCTCGTTGCCGAAGGGGTCCTTGGCGGCGCCCTGGTACTCGAAGTCGATGGTGACCGGCTTGGTGACGCCCTTGATGGTCAGGTCGCCGGTGACGCGCAGCGAGTCCTCGTCCGCGGCCTCGACGGAGGTGGAGCGGAAGGTCAGGGTCGGGTGCTCCTCGACGGCGAAGAAGTCGCCGGTCTTGAGGTGGCCGTCGCGGTCGGCGTTGCGGGTGTCGATGCTGGCCATCTGGGCCGTGAGCTCGATCTGCGCGTCGTCGAGGCCGGGGCGCGTGGAGGCCTGGCCCTGCCACTCGGTGAAGGAGCCGCGAACCTTGGTGACCATGGCGTGGCGGGCGACGAAGCCGAGCTGGCTGTGGACGGGGTCGATGACGTAGGTGCCGTCGAGCTGGGTGAGCGTGGTCATGGCGACTCTCCTGGATCGTGTTGGTTGAATGTTCAACTACAACGATACTCCGATCATTCCCGTTGTCAAC
The DNA here is from genome assembly GCF_001189535.1 of Arsenicicoccus sp. oral taxon 190. Taxonomy (NCBI): domain Bacteria; kingdom Bacillati; phylum Actinomycetota; class Actinomycetes; order Micrococcales; family Intrasporangiaceae; genus Arsenicicoccus; species Arsenicicoccus sp. oral taxon 190. The sequence continues at coordinate 1,334,095 of NZ_CP012070.1, read as the reverse complement.
CAGCACCTCGCCCGCCGGGGCGCGGCGGAGCGCTCAGCCGTGCTTGACGACGCGGTGCGCCAGCAGCGGCACCAGCCCCCACAGGAGCGCGAGGACGACCATTGCGAGGCCACCGCCGACCATGCCGCCCACCGACCCCGTCACCACCCACGCGATGAGCACCCCCGTGCCCACCAGCGTCAGCCCCAGCGCCACGAAACCCGCCGCCGTCAGCCGCGACCCCAGCTGGACCACCGTGTCCTTCACCCCGTGCCGGAAGAGCGCCCGGTGCACCACGACCGGGGTCAGCAGCAGCACCACCGCGAGCAGCGCGAGCGACACCACCACCAGGTAGAGGTGCCGCTGGGCGTCCTCGAGCGTCGCGAACCGCTGCTGGAAGGGCAGCGTGATCAAGAAGCCCGCCAGCACCTGGATGCCCGTCTGGATCACCCGCAGCTCCTGCAGCAGCTCGTTCCAGTTGCGATCCATCCGCTCGGCGGCCGTCTCGTCGCGCTTCCTGTCCATGCCTTCCCCTCTCCCGTCGACCCACCTGTCGGTCGACCCGACCAGCACATACCGTGAACCCATGGTCGCCACACCCTGGATCACCACGACGGACCGCACCGGGCTCGCGGTGCACACCTGGGCGGGCGACGCCCCGCCGGGCTCGTCTCGCCTGCTGCTCCTGCACGGCCTCACCGACAGCGGCCCCTCCTGGGAGGACGCCGCGCGCCGGTGGGGGTCGCGCCACGTCGTGATCGCGCCCGACCAGCTGGGGCACGGCCGGTCCCGTCGCTTCACCGCGGCCGAGCTCGCCTCCCCCGATCCCATGGAGTGCGCGTATGACGCGCTGCGCGGCCTGCTGTCCCACCTCGTCGACGTCGACGGCACCCCGCTGCTGCTCGCTGGCCACTCCATGGGCGGTGGCATGGCGGCCGCTCTCGCGGCGCGGATGCCGGACGCGGTGCGGGGGGTGGTGCTGGAGGACCCGGTGTGGTTCGACGGAGGCCCCGACCAGGACACCCCGCGAGCCCGCAAGGCCGCCCAGGGGCGGATCGTCGAGACCCGCCGGGCCCGCGAGGACCTCGCCGGGCTCGTCGCCGAGGGGCGCACCCGCAACCCGACGTGGCCGGAGTGCGAGCTCGTGCCGTGGGCGCAGGCCAAGGCCGACTGCGACGTCGACTACCTCGCGACCACGCGGGCCGTCCTCACCGAGCCGTGGCAGCGCATCGCCGCGTCGCTCCAGGTGCCCACCCTCGTCGTGACCGGCACCCGCGACGTCATCATCGACGCCGCCGTGCAGGCCGAGATCGCGAGCCTCGGCAACCGCCACCTGCAGGTCGCCGTCGTCGACGACGCCGACCACTGCGTGCGGCGGACGCGGGGCGAGGCCTTCCACGCCCTGGTCGATCCCTGGCTCGCCGCCCACTGACCACGGCGGTCGGGGCGCCCCGACGTGGCGATCGTCACAGCCGCCGGGCGCGGCATACGGCCGCTGCGCGCAGCGCACCTGCGCACCACTGCAGCCATCCGCCAACGCTCGTAGAGTGATCGTGGATAGCGCAGTCACCGCGAAGAAGGGGTCCCGCATGAGCCACACCGCCCGCCTGGAGCTCGACGGCAAGTCCTACGACCTGCCCGTCGTGGAGGGCACCGAGCACGAGCTCGGCATCGACATCAGCAAGCTCCGCTCTGACACGGGCTTCATCACGCTGGACGACGGCTACGGCAACACCGGTTCGTGCAGGTCCGCCATCACCTACATCGACGGGGAGCAGGGGATCCTGCGCTACCGCGGCATCCCGATCGAGGAGCTCGCGGAGAAGTCCAGCTTCATCGAGGCCGCGTGGCTGGTGATCTTCGGCAAGCTGCCGACGACCGCCGACCGCGACCGGTTCGCCGGGATGCTCACCGAGCACTCGATGCTCGACGAGAACATGAAGAAGCACTTCGACGGCTACCCCACCAACGCCCACCCTATGGCGATCCTGTCCGCCATGATCAACACCCTGTCGGCGCACGACCCGGAGGTTTGGGAGGCCGACGACGACGAGTCCATCGAGAAGGCCGCCGCCGTCCTCATGTCCAAGGTCCGCACCATCGCGGCCGCCGCCTACAAGTCCAGCGTCGGCGAGCCCATCGTCTACCCCCGCTACGACCTGCGGTACGCCGAGAACTTCCTCCACATGATGTTCTCCAAGCCCTACAAGGACTACGAGCCGACGCCGGCGGTGTCGCGGGCGCTCAACCTCTTCCTGCTGCTGCACGCCGACCACGAGCAGAACTGCTCCACCTCGACGGTCCGCATGGTCGCGTCGTCCGAGGCCAACATGTTCGCCTCCTGCTCGGCCGGCGTCTGCGCGCTGTGGGGCCCGCTGCACGGCGGCGCCAACGTCGCGGTCATCGACATGCTGCAGCAGATCAAGGACCAGCAGATCCCGGTCTCGGAGTACGTCAAGAAGGTCAAGAACAAGGAAGACGGCGTGAAGCTCATGGGCTTCGGGCACCGCGTCTACCGCAACTTCGACCCGCGCTCCAAGATCCTGCGCGCCGCCGCCGAAGACATGCTCAAGGAGCTGCAGATCGAGGACCCGCTGCTCGACATCGCGGGCGAGCTGGCCGAGGCGGCACTGTCCGACGACTACTTCGTGGAGCGCAAGCTCTACCCCAACGTCGACTTCTACAGCGGCATCATCCTGCGTGCGATGGGCCTGCCGACCAACATGTTCACGGTGATGTTCGCGATCGGTCGCATGCCCGGCTGGATCGCCAACTGGAAGGAGATCCACGACGACCCCAAGGGTCGGATCTACCGGCCGCGGCAGATCTACGTCGGCCCGACCGACCAGCACTGGGTGCCGCGCGACCAGCGCAGCTGACGCCCCTTCCTCCTTCCCCCGCTTCTCCCGCGATCGTGGTCCCTTTTGGTCGCCTGAGCGCCAAAAGGGACCACGATCGCGGGGGCGTCAGGTCGGCGGGGGCGGCACCGTCGTGTCGGGGCTGGTCCACGGGGTGTCGGCGGGGCGGGTGGCACGCGCCGTCAGGTTGCGCACGACCATGATCGCGAGCACCGCGGCGAGGCCGGTGAGCAGGGCGGCCCCCAGGTCGAGCGCGAGGGAGGACCGCAGCAGCGAGACGGCGTCCTCGGCGTGACCGCCCTCGGCGAGGCCGTCGGCGCGGTTGCTCAGGACGTTGGAGACCCAGCCCAGGACGGAGCCACCGATCCACGCGAGCCACCACGGCAGCAGCGGCGGCCGCTGCTCCCGCGAGGAGAACGCCCCCAGCCCGCGGTGCAGGTCGGCGACGTTCTGGTAGGGCAACCACAGGCTCACGACGGGGATGAACCACGAGCCCACGTGCCAGCCGGGAGAGCGCCGCAGCTCGCGCCGGTCGACACGGGAGCTGCTCGCCAGGCGGTGCTGCCACACCAGCCACACGATGCCGGCCGCGAGGAGGAGGAGCATCGACAGCAGCAGCAGCGGCGTGGCCAGGCGGTCGGCGGTGGCGAGGTCGTCCTCGAGCCCGGCCCGCCCCGACCCCACCTCGCCGAGCAGGGCGAAGCTGCGCATCCCCGCGGCAGCGGTCGCGAGCTCGGCCAGCGCGCTCACGGCGATCAGTGCGGACAGGGCCTTGGCCAGCGTGGCGAAGCCCTGGGGCAGCGGCGGCCCCTGCGGGGGCGCGGCGAACCATCCCTGAGGACTGGATCGCAGCGGCTGGTCGGGGGACGATGGCGACGTCGACATGCACACAGTGTGATCGGTGGACGCCCCTGCGGTGCCCATTTGACGAGACCCGCGAGGACGGCGTGGCGTGGACCCTCACCCTGACCTCGAGCCCGGCACCCATACCAGGCCGTAGGCCGCGACCCCGGCCCCCGCGGACCATGCCGAGGCACGTCCACGCCACGCCGACCGGGCGGAGGCGGAGCGCATCGCCGAGGCCGTCCGGGCCCTGGCGCACCCCGACCGGGCTGCCGGCAAGGCGGTGTTCTTCCAGGCGGTGCCGGGCGGCTACGCGGAGGGCGACCGGTTCCTCGGGGTGAGCGTCCCGGAGGCGCGCCAGGTGGTGCGCCGGCACCGCGACGCGACGCTCGGCACGGTCGAGGCGCTGCTCGACGACCCGTGGCACGAGGTTCGCCTGGTGGCGGCCCTGCTGCTGGTCGAGCGCTACCGGCGGGCCCGCAGCGACGACGAACGCCGGACGGCCGTCGACCTGCTCGTCCGTAGCGGCCCGCGGCTGGACAACTGGGACCTCGTCGACTCCGTGGCGCCATACGTGCTGGGGGCGTGGCTGGTGGACCACCCGCAGGACCGTCCGGTGCTGCAGCGGCTCGCCGCGTCGGCGGTGGTGTGGGAGAGGCGGCTGGCGGTCGTCGGCAGCTTTGGCCTGATCCGCGCCGGGGTCGTGACGGACACGCTGCAGCTGTGCGCCCTGCTGGCCGACGACCCGCACGAGCTGGTCCACAAGGCCTGTGGCTGGATGATGCGGGAGGTCGGCGGACGCGACCGGGCGCGGCTCGACGCCTTCCTCGAGGAGCACGCCCACCGGCTGCCGCGCGTCACCCTGCGCACGGCCGTCGAGAAGCACGATCCCGAGCAGCGCCGCCGCTGGCTCGCAGTCCCCTCCTCGCACAGTCCCCGCCCCCGTCCCCGGTAGACGAGCGGGCCGCGTCGCCCGAGGGTGGGCTCAGCCCAGGAGACCCCGGATGTCGTCCGCGGTCACGGCGCCCGACAACGCCTCGCCGTCGTCGACGACCTGCGCGAAGAGCTCACGCTTGCGCTGCTGCAGCGCCACGACCTTGTCCTCGATCGTGTCCTGCGACACCAGCCGGTAGACGTTGACCGGCTGGTCCTGCCCGATGCGGTGGGTGCGGTCGATGGCCTGGGCCTCGGCGGCGGGGTTCCACCACGGGTCGAGGACGTAGACGTAGTCGGCCTCGGTCAGCGTCAGCCCGAACCCGCCGGCCTTGAGCGAGATCAGGAAGGCGGTCTGCTCCCCTGCCCGGAACTCCTCGATCCGCCGGGTCCGGTCACGGGTGCGGCCGTCGAGGTAGCTGTGCTCGATCCCCTCGCGCGCCAACCGCTCCCGGACCAGCCGCAGGAACCCCGTGAACTGGCTGAACACCAGCGCCCGGTGTCCCTCCGAGGCGAGCTCGCGCAGGTGCTCGACCAGCAGGTCCACCTTGGCGCTCTCGGCGGTGCCGGCGTGCTCGGGGTCGACCAGGGCGGGGTGCAGCGCCAGCTGGCGCAGCGCCGTGAGGGCGCGCAGGATCGCGATGCGGTGCCGGGTGAAGTCCTCGTCGAGCAGCCCGAGCAGCCGCTGCCGCTCGCGCTGCAGGTGCCGGTCGTAGATGGCCCGGTGGCGCGGGTGCAGCGGCACGGCCACGACCTGCTCCTGCTTGGGGGGCAGCTCGCGGGCGACCTGCTCCTTGGTGCGCCGCATCATCAGCGGGCGGATCCGGCGGCGCAGCGTCGCGAGCAGCTCGGCGCCCTCGCCCGCCTCGATGGGCTTGACGTAGTCGTCGCGGAAGTCCTTGGGCCGCGGGTAGAGACCGGGCGCCGTCACGGACAGCAGCGACCACAGGTCCATCAGGGAGTTCTCGAGCGGGGTGCCGGTGATCGCGAGCTTCGTCCCCGCGTCGAGCCGCCGCACCACCTGGTAGGTCTTGGCCTGGTGGTTCTTGACGAACTGCGCCTCGTCCAGCACCACCCCGCCCCAGCGGCGCCCCAGGTAGGCCGCCTCGTCGAGCCGGGCCAGGGCGTATGACGTCACGACCACGTCGGCGTCCCCCACCACCGCCTCGAGCGTGTCGCCGCTGCGCCGCAAGGTGCTGCCGACGGTGACGACCCGCAGGTCGGGGGTGAAGCGTGCGGCCTCGGCGGCCCAGGTGCCGACGACGCTGGTGGGCGCCACGATCAGCAGCGGGTCGCTCAGGTCCCCGACCTCCTTGGCGCGCAGTGCCATCGCGAGGGTCTGCAGGGTCTTGCCGAGGCCCATGTCGTCGGCGAGGATCCCGCCGAGCCGGGCCTCCCAGAGCAGCGACAGCCACTGGTAGCCGTCGTGCTGGTAGGGCCGCAGCGTCGCCCGCAGCCCCATGGGCACCGGGCGCGCCTCGCCGGACAGGCCGCGGAGCGCGTCGACGGTCCGCTGCCAGCGCGCGCTCTGCCGATCGACCACCCCGAGCTCGACGAGCTCGTCCCACAGCCCGGCGTGCACGGCGCTGAGGCGCAGCGTGCCGTCGTCGCCCTCCCGCAGGTCGGCAGCCTCGCGCAGCAGCGCCGCGAGCGCGCCGAGGCGCTCGTCGTCGAGCCGCAGCCAGGTGCCGGACGGGAGGACGAGGACCTCCTGGTGGGTGGCGAGCGCGACGATCAGCTCGCGCAGCGGCACCTCCTCCTCGCCGACGGTCACGGACACGTCCAGGTCGAACCAGTCGGTGCCCCGCCGGCCCTCGACGGAGCCGGCGCCGCCCGCGACGTCAGCCGACATGCCAGCCGGTATGCCGCCTCGCGCCCCCGCCTCGTCCCGGCCCGCGGCTCGGCGACCTGCGGCATCACGATCGGCGCCATCACGGTCGGCGGCATCACGGCCCGCGGCGCGGCGGTCGGAGCCTGCGTCGTCCAGACCGAGCCGCACCACCGGTGCCTCGGTGGCCTCGACGTAGTCCGGCAGGGCCGAGGCCTGCACGACCACCACGTCGGGGTCGTCGTCCAGCGTCGGCAGGACGCCGGCGAGGGCGATCGTGCCGGCCGGGTCGAGGGTCACGCGGCGCGCCTGCTCCCAGGGCCAGCCCGGGGGTGCCGCCGGCGCCACGACGGGCCGCAGCAGCGGCGCGAGGCGCTGCAGGATCAGCTGCTCGGCGTCGACGTCGCGCACCCGGTCTGCGCCGGCGCGGCCGCCCGAGACCCGGTCGCCACGCTCGATGCCCGTGGACCGGTCGTCACGCCCCACGCCCGCGACCCGCTGCAGCGGGTGCACGTCCACGTGCTGACCCGCGACGTCGTAGCGCCAGCCCAGGTCCAGCTCGGTCCGGTGGTGCGCGTGGGGGGTGACGGTGACGAGCAGCCGTGGCACCGCCCGGGTCTCGACCTGCAGGGAGGGGTCGACCACGACGCGCAGTCGACGCCGGAGCCCGGGGAGCTGCTCGAGCACGAAGTCGGCCCACTCCGCCTCGGGAACCCGCACGGTGCCCTCGCGCAGCAGCGACTCCTCGACCCGGCCGAGCGGGGGGTCGATGGCGGCGACGAGCAGCGGGCTCCCGGGGTGCTCGGGGTCGGGGACGCTGAAGAGCCCGGCCGCGGGCAGCCCGATCGGCTCGGTGCTCCGCTCGTGCAGCGCCTCGGGCAGCATGAGCCGGGGGCGCAGCAGGACGTCGCCACCCTCGGGGGCGGGCTCCACGCTCAGCTCGAACCTCGCCGGCTCGTCCAGCAGCTCGACCGGGTCGTGCCGCTCGTCGACCAGTGTGATCCCGGCGGACCGGGCGTCGTGCAGCAGCGCGACGGCCTTGCCCCCGAGGTCGGCGAGCCCCACCCGCTCGACGGCGGCGTAGCCGTAGGCGCTGCGCGCGCGCACCGCCGCCACCATCTCCTGCAGCACCTGCTCCTGCAGCGGGTCGACGGCAGCCTTGACGGACCCGAAGTGGCGCGGGTCGATGCCGGTCCAGCTGATGCCGGTGCGGATCCACCCCCGCACGCCCTGCACCATCGGGGTCAGCGTGATCGTGGGGGCGGCCTGCGGCTGCCGGCGGCTCGGGGCCGTGACGGTCAGCTGCAGCGCGACCGGGGTCAGGGCGTCGTCGGCCACCTCGCCGAGCGCGGCCCGCCAGCCCTGGCGCCCCATCGGGGGCATCCCTCGCCACCAGTGGCCGTCGTGCTGCTCCACGGCCCCGGAGCGGGCGAGGTCCTCGGCGTCGCGCCGGCGCGCCTCGAGCACGAGGGCCACGACGTGCTTGCAGTCGCCGCCCACCGGGCAGGTGCACGACGAGGACCACGTGGAGTGGCCGGGCCGCGAGGGGTGGTCGCGCAGCTCGGCCCAGGCGGCATACGGCTTGGCGCGGGAGCCCTCGACGGTGCCGTGCAGGCGCCGGCGGTCGCCGGACGGGACGATGTCGAGCACCCGGTCGCGGCGCACGTAGGCCTCGCCACGCTCGACGGTGCCGGCGCCGACCAGCCGCCGCAGCATGGGCACGTCGAGGTCGGTCAGGCGCGCCGCCTGCACCAGCTGGACCACCCCGACCACCTCTTCCGCTCGGACGGGTCCACTTTAGGGCCGTGGTCCGACAGACCCTCGCCCTCGCTCAGCCCGCGCCGGCCAGGCCGTCGGTGTCGCTCAGCCTGGTGCCGCCCGGTCCCGGGCGCCGGATCATCCCGGTGACGACGTCCACCGCCGGGACGGGGTCGTTGGGCAGCAGCACCGCCCCCAGCTCGCGGGCGACGCGGACGTCCGCGCCGCTGCCGGCGATGGCCGTCGGGACGCTGCCGGCCAGCCGCCGCAGGCTGGCGAAGCGCGACGTGAAGACCGAGGGGCGGGTCCCGGCCAGCACCAGCAGGTCGGCGTCGGTCTGCCGGCAGGTCAGCGCGATCGCGGCCGTGGGGGTGTCCGCGCCGAGGTTGTAGACCCGCCACCCCTCCCGCTGCAGCAGCAGCGCGAAGCACCCGAGCACCAGGTCGTGACGCTCCCCCGGCGGGCAGGCGAGCACGGCGCTCGGGCCCGACCCCTCCTCGAGCCCCACCCCGAGGGACCCGATGCGGCGGTTGATCACGCCGCTGGCGAGGTGCTCGTGGGCGACGCCGAGCGCACCGGACTCCCACCGGTCGCCGATCTCGCGCAGCAGCGGCATCAGCACCAGCTGGACGACGTGCTCGACGGAGCCGGCGGCCAGGGCGACGTCCAGCGCGCGCTCGACCCGCGCGGGCGACAGGGACTCCACGGCGCGCAGCAGCGCCTCGACGTGGACGCGGGCGTCCTCGAGCACGGGGCGGCCGCGCTGCGGGCCACGGCGGGCCACGTCGGCGAGCGGGATGGGTCGGTCCTGGTGCGGGGGCACCGGGTCACGGTACGTCCCCGAGGCCGTCGGTGTCTGGGCGTTCACCCGCACGGGTGAGCCTCGGTCGGCCGCGAGGAGCGCGCGGCCCCCGCCGGCTCAGGCACTCTCGAAGGCCTCCTTGGTCTTGGCGATCGCGAAACCCCACCCCTGGGAGACCGTGGGCTTGGGCGGCACCGCGACCTCGTCGGGGTTGGTGACCACGTCGAGCAGCACCGGCCGGTCGGTCGCGAGCGCCCACGCCACGGCCTCGTCGAGCTCGGTGGGGTCCTCCACGCGCCGCGCCTCCAGGCCCATCGCGGTGGCCACGGCGGCGAGGTCCGGGTTGTCCAGCTCGGTCCCGAACTCCGGCAGCCCGCCCTGCTCCTGCTCGAGCTTGACCATCCCCAGGCGGCCGTTGTCGAAGACCACGAGGGTCACCGGGAGACCATAGGTGACGGCCGTGCGCAGGTCGCCGAGCAGCATCATCAGCCCGCCGTCGCCGCAGCAGGCCACGACCTGGCGGCCCCGGTCGAGCGCCTGCGCCCCCAGCGCCTGGGGCATGGCGTTGGCCATCGACCCGAGGTTGTAGGAGCCGAGCAGCTGGCGCCGACCCCGCATCGTGATGAACCTCGCCAGCCACGCCGTCGACATCCCCGTGTCGCTCGTGAAGATCGCGTCGTCGGCGGCCAGCCGGTCGAGCGTGGCGGCGAGCGCCTCGGGCCGGATCCGGCGGTCCGGGTTGTCGAAGACGCTGCGGATCCGCCCCAGCAGCTTGGTGTCGTGCTTGGGGTCGAGCAGCGAGTCCTGCCTCTCCCGCCACGAGTCGTATGCCGCCCGCGCCCGCTCCAGGTGGTCGCCGTCCCGGCGCGCCGCCAGCCGTGGCAGCAGCGCCTGCAGCGTCAGGGCACTGTCCCCCACGAGCGCGTGCTGCACGCTGACGCGCCGGCCCACGTGGGCCTGGGTGGCGTCGAGCTGCACGACGGTCTTGCCGGTGGGGTACCAGTCGCGGTAGGGGAAGTCGGTGCCGACGAGGAAGAGGACGTCGCAGTCGTCCATGGCGTGGGCCGCGGCGGGGTTGCCGATGAGCCCGGACTGGCCGACCTGGTAGGGGTTGTCGTGCTCGAGCCCCTCCTTGCCCTTGAGGGTCAGCACCATCGGAGCCTGCAGCGTCTCGGCGAGCTGCAGCACCTCGGTGCGGGCGTGTCGCGCGCCGCGCCCCACGAGGAGCGTGACCCGGCCCTCGGCGAGGGCCTGCGCCGCCGCCTCGACCTGCGCCTCGGGGGCCGCCGCGAGCACCCCGCCCGGGGCGAGCCGGGCCGCGGGGGTGTCGTCGGGCAGCTCGAGCGAGCCCACGTCGCCGGGCAGGGTGATGACGGCGACCCCGGACTCGGCATACGCGGCGTTGACGGCCTGCTCGAGGATCTGGGGCATCTGGGCGGGAGAGGTGACCGTGCGGGAGTAGACCGCGACGTCCTTGAAGAGGCTGTCGTTGTCGACCTCCTGGAAGAAGTCCGAGCCGATCTCCTCCTGCGGCACCTGGCCGCAGATGGCGAGGACGGGCGCGTGCGACTTCTTGGCGTCGTAGAGGCCGTTGAGCAGGTGGATGGAGCCGGGGCCGACGGTGCCCATGCAGACGCCGATGCGCCCCGTGAGCTGGGACTGCGCGCCCGCGGCGAAGGCGGCGACCTCCTCGTGCCGCACCCCGACCCACTGCAGGCGGTCGTCGGTGCGGATGGCGTCGGTGACGGGGTTGAGGGCGTCGCCGACGACGCCCCACACCTGGGTGACGCCGTGCTCGGCGAGCGCCTGCACGAGGGCGGTGGCGATGGTGCTCATCTCAGGACCTCCGGATGGTGGGGCGGACGGGGTGGAAGGTGTCGGCCGAGGCGAGCTCCCAGTCGGCGCGCCAGGTCTGCGGCACCTCGTCGAGCAGCTGGCCGGGCGCGAGCCACTCGTGGATCTCGGCATAGGAACGGGTCTCGGTCTCGCTGACGACGCGGCGCAGCATGTGCGGCTGCAGCTGGCCGGGGTCGGTGACGCCCATCGCGGCCATGAGCTGCAGCGCGCCCTGCACCGTCGCCTCCTGGTAGCGCTGGACCCGCTCGCTCTTGTCCCCGACGTCGAGGGCGCGTCCGCGACGGCGGTCCTGCGTGGCGACGCCCACGGGGCACTTGTCGGTGTGGCACAGCTGGGCCTGGATGCAGCCGGCGGCCATCATCATGGCGCGGGCGGCGTTGGTGTAGTCGGCGCCCTGGATGATGCGCTTGACGATGTCGTTGCTCGCGGCCACCTTGCCGCTCGCGCCGATCTTGATGCGGTCGCGCAACCCGACGCCGACGAGGGCGTTGTGCACCGTCATGAGGCCGTCGGTCAGGGGCATCCCCACGTGGTCCTCGAACTCCAGCATCGCGGCGCCGGTCCCACCCTCGGAGCCGTCCACCACGATGAAGTCCGGGGTGGTGCCGACCTGCAGCATCGCCTTGCAGATGGCGAGCACGTCGGCGCGCGAGCCGACGCACAGCTTGAAGCCGGTGGGCTTGCCGCCGCTCAGCTCGCGCAGCCGCGCGACGAACTCGATGAGCTTGACCGGGGTGCGGAAGACCTTGTGCGAGGACGGGCTGACGCACTTCTGGCCCTGCGGGACCTCCCGGATCTCGGCGATCTCCTTGGTCACCTTGGCGGCGGGCAGCACGCCGCCCACCCCCGGCTTGGCGCCCTGGCTCAGCTTGAGCGAGACGCACTTGATCTGGTCGTGTGCCACCTTGTCCGCGAACTGGTCCGGGTCGAAGTCCCCGTCCTTGGTGCGGGTCGAGAAGTAGCCGGTCCCGATCTCCCAGATCAGGTCGCCGCCGTGCTCGAGGTGGTAGGGCGACAGGCCCCCCTCCCCCGTGTCGTGGGCGAAGCCGCCCATCTTGGCCCCCTTGTTGAGGGCGCGGATCGCGTTGGGGCTGAGCGCGCCGAAGCTCATCGACGACACCTTGAGCGTGTCATCGGGTAGGGCCGCGAGCAGTCCGAGCCCCCGACCATCACGTATGGCGCCCGCTCGGGCTGCTGGGCGGGGACGGTCGAGTGGACCAGCCACTCGTAGCCGATCTCGTTGACGTCCCGCTCGGTCCCGAAGGCCTGCTCGCCGTGGATCCCCTTGGCCCGCTCGTAGATGATCGACCGGACGTCGCGGTCGAAGGGCCGCCCGTCCCAGTTGCGCTCGACGAAGTACTGCTGCAGCTCGGGACGGATCCCCTCGAGCAGGAACCTCAGGTGCCCCAGGACGGGGTAGTTGCGAAGGACGGCGTGCTTCTTCTGCAGGAGGTCGTGGGCAGCCAGGCCGGCCAGGGCGGCTCCGGCGGCGGCCATCGGGGTCTGCGGCTTCATGGTTGGCGGCATACCCCGTGACCACCCGGTCACCCCCTCAGACGCGGACCAGTCCGGTGATCACGCTCTCCACGACCCGCTCGGCGAGCGGGTCGACCGCCTCGGCCGGCAGCCCCCGCAGCGGTCCCTGCACCACGAGCATCGCGAAGCCGTGCACCGCCGACCATGCCGGCACCTCGGCGTGCGGTCGCCGCTCGGCGGGGAGCTCGCCGTCGGTCACCATCTGGTCGAGGGCGTCGCCGAGCAGCTGGTACGGCGTCCGCCCGCCCGGTCCCGCCGTCGCCGCGTCGGCGGAGAGCCGCAGGTCCGTCGGTTCGAGGAAGGCGGCCTGGAAGAGGCCGGGCTCGGCCCGGGCGAAGTCGACGTAGCCCAGCCCGACGGCGCGCAGCCGGTCATGGCCGCTCGGGGAGGCGAGCGCGTCGAGGCGGCGCTCCATCGCGGCGGCGGACTGCTGCTGGCCGTGGGCCGCGACCGCCAGCATCAGCGCCTCCCGGTCGGCGAAGTGGCGGTAGGGCGCGTTGACGGACACCCCGACCCGGCGGGTGATGGTGCGCAGCGTGACGGCGTGCGGGCCCTCGGCCTGAGCCACGTCGATCGCCTCGCGGAGCAGGGTCGCCTTGAGGTCACCGTGGTGATAGCTGGCCCGGCGAGGGGTTGTGGGCATCGCACCTCCATGTATACGCTGCTCACATCCTACATGTGGACACCGTCCACATCGCGACTGGACGGAGCGCACGATGACTGCACGGACCACCCCGCAGGCCCCCGGCACCCCCACCTGGCTCGACTTCTGGTGCTCGGACATCGACGAGGCCGGCGCCTTCTGGCGCGACCTGCTCGGCCACGAGGTCCCGCCCGGCTCCCCGGAGTTCGGCGGCTACACGATCGCCCTGCAGGACGGGCGCTACGTCTTCGGGCTCGGCCCGGCCATGCCCGACCAGCGGCACGACGTGGCCGCGCTCTACCTCGCCACCGACGACCTCGACGCCACCCTCGCCCGGGCGCAGGAGCTCGGCGCCACCGTGACCCGCCCGGCGATGGACATCCCCGACACCGGCCGCTGCGCCACGATCGTCGACCCCGCGGGCGTCCAGACCGACCTGTGGCAGGCCACCGGGGTGGTGGGGTATGCCGCCGTCGACGAGATCGGCTTCCCGTGCTGGCAGGACTGCATCACCCGCGACGTGGAGCGGTCGGCGGGGTTCCTGCGCGACCTGTTCGGCTACACCACCGAGCCGATGGGCGACGGGGTGCTGCTCGCCAAGCTGGGCGACGACGGCCACTTCACCATCGGCGGGTGCGGCGAGGACGACGAGCCCCACTGGGTGTCCTACCTGCTCGTGGACGACCTCGACGCGATGGCGGCCAGGGCCGAGAGCCTGGGCGCGCGCACGACGATGGGGCCGATGGACATCGAGTTCGGCCGGTTCGTGCACCTGACGACGCCGGGCGGCGCGCCGTTCGGGCTCTTCTCCGGCACCCCGACGACGGACTAGGGATCACCATGGCTGCCATGCAGATCCACGAGCTCATCGCCACCGTCTTCGTGGACGACAAGCCCCGCGCCTGGGAGTGGTACTCCCGGCTGCTCGGGCGGCCGTGGGACGCCGAGCCCGACCAGGCGGGGTGCCGCGCCTGGGAGATCCGGCCCGGGAGCTGGCTGCAGGTCGTGGGCCGTGGCGAGGACGACGCGTCGACGAGCGTCGCGCTCGCGGTGCCGTCCGCGACGGCGGCGCGTCACGAGCTGCGGTCGCGCGGCATCGACGCGGCCGAGCCCTGGACCATCGACGGGTTCGCGACCTTCGTGGAGGTGCGCGACCCGGAGGGCAACACGATCACCCTGGTCGAGCACCTCGCAGGCGGGACCCGCGACCTGCACGCCTGAGACGCGCGAGGGCCGGTCAGGGCCGGTCAGGGCCGGTCAGGCCGGGTCAGGCCGGGTCAGGCCGGGTGGCGCCGGGACACGAGGCGGCCGATCAGGGTTGCGGGGACCTCGCGGCCGGTCGCGACATACTCCACGACCGTCTCCTGCAGCAGTGCCGGGGTCATGGCCGCCAGCCCCCCGGCGCGGCCGGCCACCAGCACCTGGTCACCGGGCTCCAGCAGCATGTCGTCGTCCGGCAGGTGGTGCGCGACGCCGTCGCGCAGGACCACGAGGGGCACCACGGGCAGGAGGCGCTCGCGGTCCTCGGGGTCGCGCACGAGGTCCCGCAGCGTGAAGTCGTGGTGGCGCACCCAGCGGGTCAGCGCCGGCGCGTTGTGCCGGTCCACGCTGACCAGGTCACGCTCGGGGGCCTTGCGGCCGCACCGACCCGTGAGCCGGTCCAGCGCCACCTGGGCCCACTCCTCGTCCTGCCCCAGCGCATGCTCGACGAAGGTCCAGAAGGTCGGGGTCACCACCCGCGCCAGCACCTCCGAGGCCACGAGGTCGCTGGGCGTGTAGACGGAGTCGACGTCCAGGGCACGCACCAGCGCGCGCCGCTCGACGCTGTGCTGGCGCACGACCACGAAGATCTCCGGGTCGACGAGCCGCGCGTGCTCGGCCATCGCCAGGTTGAGGGTGTCGCTGTCGGACCCCGCGATGAAGCCGGTCGCCCCGGTCAGGTCCGGGTAGCCCTCGTGCGGGTCGACCCACTCGACCTCCTGCCCCGCCCGGGACAGGTCGTGGCAGATCTCCTCCCGGAAGTGGCCCTCGGCCGCGACGACCCAGCGGCCGTCGTGCTTGTCCTCACGGCGAGCCTGCAGCGGCATCCCCGCGGAGCTCATCAGCCACGACACGAGGTGGAAGGTCGTCGGCCGCTGCATCGCCAGCAGCAGGTAGCCGCCGAACCGGTCGCTGGGGTTGATCACCGCCGCGGCACTGAAGTCGTGCATCCGCTCCTCCATGTGCCGGCTGTGGCAGCGCGCCAGCACCGGCAGCTCGGGGCGGAGCAGGTCGACGGCCATGACGACGGCCAGGTTGACCGTGTCGTCGTCGGTGAGGGCGATCGCCCCCTCGCAGTTGGGCAGCCCGAGCCCGGCCAGGCCGAGGACCCCCGGCAGCGACGCGTCGGCGTCGATGCCGGGCACGTCGGCGGTGAGCTGGTCCGAGGAGAGCTTGTCGACGCGGTCCTTGGCGCTGTCGATGACGACCATCCGGCGACCGGCCTCGTCGAGCTCGGCGCACACGGCCCGCCCCGACTGGCCGTAGCCCGCCACGATGAAGAACGGCTCCTTGATCCGCAGCACCCGGCGGCGGAAACGCTGCGTCGCCACCGCCTCCCGGAACGCCGCGTCCTGGAAGAGCGCGAGCAGGGTGCCGATGGCGTAGGCCCAGCCCACGACGGTGCTGTAGATGGAGAAGGTCACCCACAGCCGCTGCACCGAGGTGAAGGGCACGATCTCGCCGAAGCCGATGGTGGTGGCGGTGTAGCTGATGAAGTAGAACGCGTCGAAGGGCGACATCCGCTGGCCATCCCTGCCCGGGATCACCGACAGCCCGAGCACCGACAGCGAGAAGATCCCCACCAGCACGACGAGCGGCGTGCGCATCCGCCGCAGCACCAGGAAGATCGCGTCGGTCGACGGCACCTCGGTCGGGACGCGCACCCGCTCCCGCGGCCGCCGCACCCCCTGCTGGCGGGTCGACGGGCGCGCGAAGAAGAGGAGCAGCGGGTTGGTCATGCCCGCGGCTCCCGGGAGCGCGCACCTGTGTCGGTCATGGCCAGGGCCGTATGCCGCTGCTCGGGGTCACCGGCGCCGGAACGAGACCGTCTCGGCCACCAGCAGCACCAGCGACACGAGGTTGGCCAGGGCCGCGCCGCACGCGAGCGACACGACGCTGGAGATCTCGCCGCCGCTGATCGTCTCGGTGTGCGAGGACGTGTAGTAGATGTAGAGCGACGCCGCCGCCAGCAGCTGCAGGACCGCCACGAGGCTCGTCGCCAGGTGGGTGGCCCCGATCTGGGTGCGGTCGCCGAACTTCAGCACCAGCGCGACGACGTTGACCACGATGGCGGCATACAGCTCCCAGATGTTGTGCATCGCGGGGTCGCCCAGGTCGCCGACGACGAAACCGAAGTTGACGGTCGCGGCGAGCAGGACGAAGAACCCGAAGATCACCTTCTCGAGATTCACCCTGCCGAGGCTACCCGGGCGGGTGCGGCTGCCGGCGGCGGTCCGCGCCGTCGGTCAGATAACGATCCGTGACCCCGGGGCCGGCGTCGTCAGTCCTGACCCCCGCCGGTGCCGACGTTGACCATCCACTGGATCCCGAACTTGTCGACGAGCATGCCGAACTCGTCGCCCCACACCTGCTTCTCCAGCGGCATCGTGATCTGGCCGCCCTCGGCGAGGCCGGTGAAGTAGCGGCGGAGCGCCTCGGCGTCGTCGCCGGACAGAGACACCGAGATCTGGGAGCCCTGGGACAGCGGCATGTCGGCGGGGGCGTCGCTCGCCATCAGCGTGAAGCCGTCGGGGGTCTCCAGCTGGGCGTGCATGACCTTGGTGGCGTCGGGCCCCTCGGTGCCCATGTCGCCGAAGGTCATGATGCGGGGCTCGCCGCCGAGGACGGAGGCGTAGAACTGGATGGCCTCGCGGGCCTGGTCGGAGAAGCCGAGGTAGGGGTTGAGCGTCGCGGTCATGAGGTGCTCCCCGTGCTCGAGAGGTCGTCGCCGGGTCGTCCCGGCGGCGGTGGCGGCTGCCGTTCAGCAACCTAGCGGTGAGCGCCGACAGACCCTCCGGGGTGGCGCGGACCGACCCTCCGGACGCGCTCGCCCCACCCCGCCGTCGACCCCCGTCCGCCGTGGGTGCACGATGGGTCCGAGGCCGCCCGCGGCAGGCTGCCGCGCGGCCGTGCGCACGAGGAGGTGCGGGCGATGAAGGTTGCCGTCAAGCTGGACCTGGCCCAGGGGGGCCCGCAGATCGACGAGCAGGGTCGGCTGGTCACCGACTCCGCCGGGACCACGCTGGCGGCCCGGCTGCTCCGGCTCTATCCCGACGCCGTCCTGGTGGGCCCGGCCCCCCGCTCCGGCCCGGGCATCCAGGTCGTGCGGCTGACCGACCTCGCGCCGGCGGAGACGCTGCTCGTCAACATGGACCCGCTCGACTCCGTGGCCTGCTTCCAGGTGCTGCACCGGCACCGGGACGAGCCGCGGATCATGAACTTCGCGTGGACCAACCCGAGCTCCTACCACCACCCCATCAACTTCGCGGCGCTCGGCCTGTCCTTCGCCGCGTTCCCGACCTTCTGCAACAGCGAGCGCACCGCGGGCGAGGTCCACGAGGTGCTCCAGCACTGGGCGGTCCCGCACCTCGCGGCGTCGGCGCGGATCGACTGGGCAAACCTGGGCGTGCGCCTGGAGCGGGTGCGATCGCGCACCGAGCCCGAGGTCCCGGTCGTCCTCTACCCCGCGATCACGCTGGAGGATCGCAAGCAGCCGGCGGTGTTCATGGACGTCGTGCGGCGGGTGGCCAAACGGGTGCCGCTGCGTGCGGAGGCGCGGCTGCAGGAGCGGCACCTGACGTCCACGGTCGCCATGGACATGACCCGCGACAAGTGGATGTGGGTCGGCCCGCTGACCTCCCGGGAGGGCTACTGGGAGGCCCTGTCTCGCACCACGGCCTTCCTCGCCACGGCCACCCAGGAGTCCTACGGGCTGGAGTATGTCGAGGCCATGATCGAGGGAGTCATCGGGATCCTGCCCGACGTGGGCTGGGCCAGGGCGCTGGTGCCGGCGAGCTACCCCTACCTCTACGACTCGCCGGCCGTGGCCGAGGAGATGCTCGCGCAGGCCCTCACGCAGCCGCAGGAGTGCCGCCGGGCGCTCGACGCGTGCGCGGGCGGCAGCTTCGCCGACTGGCTCCGGGCGCGCCACGACGACGACGACTTCGAGCGGGCCTTCACCACCCGGGTGAGGCAGTGGTTCGGGGCGGAGGCGGCGACCACGGAGCCCATCGTCGAGCACCGTCACCGCCTCGCCTAGGCACCACCTCGCCCAGGCGCCATACGGCCTCATAGAGCTGGTCGCCCGCAGCCGGCGTCAGCCGAAGTACGCCCCGCCGTTGACGTGCAGCACCTGGCCCGTGTTGCTGCTGGAGGCGTCCGTCAGCAGGTGGACCGCGGACGCAGCGACCTCCTCGATGGCCGTCCCGACCAGGCTGGCGATCGCGATGCGGTTGCGCAGCCGGGTGTCCGGGACGGCGGTGGCGGTGGCAGCAGGCACGGGTGCTCCTCGCGGCGGGGTCGGCGGTGACCGGCCGATCATCCGGGTGTCGTCTCACCCTGCAAAAGCCATGTCCGTATGACGGGACAATGCTCGGGCGGCTCGGCGTGTCCCGGTCCGACCTGCGCAACGGCACGCGCGGGGGTCTGGCTCCGGGAACCCTCGGGCATGCGGGATCGTTGTCACGAATCCCCGCACCCGTCCTAGCGAAGGACCATGACCCCCCTCGTCTCTCTGCTGCTCGGCGTCGTCGTGGTCCTCGTGATCACCGCCGCGACCGGATACTTCGTGGCCCAGGAGTTCGCCTTCATGGCGGTGGACCGGCCGCGGCTGGCCGCCCGCCACCGGGACGGCGACGAGCGCGCCGGCCAGACCCTGGAGATCACCCGACGCACCTCCTTCATGCTGTCCGGCGCGCAGCTGGGCATCACCGTCACCGGGCTGCTCGTCGGGTATGTCGCCGAGCCGCTCATCGGCCTGGCCATCACCACCCTGATCGGGGGCGCCGGCATCCCGACGGCGGTCTCGATCACGGTCGGCGCCGTGGCCGCGCTGGTCTTCTCGACGGTGGTCCAGATGCTCTTCGGCGAGCTCTTCCCCAAGAACTACGCGATCGCCCGGCCCGACCAGGTCTCCGGCTGGCTGACGCGCTCCACGTCCATCTACCTGACCGTCCTCGGACCGGTCATCTGGGTCTTCGACACCTCCGCCGAGCTGCTGCTGCGCGCGCTGCGCATCGAGCCGGTGCACGACGTGCAGCACGCCGCCACGGCCCGCGACCTGCAGCACGTCGTCGAGCTGTCGCGCGAGAGCGGCGACCTGCCGGACGAGCTGTCGATGATGGTGGACCGGATCCTCGACTTCCCCGGCGAGGACGTCTCGCACGCCATGGTCCCGCGCGCGCAGGTGTCCTCGCTGCGCTCGGAGACCACGATCGCCGAGGCCCGGGAGCAGATGCGCACCGGGCACACCAGGTACCCCGTCATCGGGGACCTCGACGACGTGGTCGGCGTCGTGCACCTGGTCGACGTGCTCTCCCACGAGGGCGACGACGACGTGCCGTGCTCGCAGATCATGCGGCCACCGCTCGTGCTGCCGGAGCTGATGAGCCTGCCCGACGCCCTGCGCGAGCTCGACGAGCGCCGCGAGCAGCTGGCCTGCGTCGTCGACGAGTACGGCGGCTTCACCGGCATCCTCACCATGGAGGACCTGGCCGAGGAGATCGTCGGCGAGATCACCGACGAGCACGACCCGGAGGAGCCCGACGACGCCCCCGTGCCCGACGACGGGGTCTGGGTCATGGACGGTGACGTCCACATCGACGAGGTCGAGCGCTCCCTCGGCATCGACCTGCCGCAGGGGGACTACGAGACGATCGGCGGGCTGGTCATCGACCACGTCGGCGGCCTGCCCGAGGACGGCACGGTGGTCGAGGTGCTGCTGCCCCGCGACCACGCCCACCTCGACGACGTCGACCCGCGGGTGCTGACCGTCGAGGTCCTCGCCGTCGAGCGGTACGTCCCCGCCCGGGTCCGGCTGACCCTCACCGACACCGAGCACGTCGTCCCCCCGCGAGCGGCCGCAGACAGACCGACCGAAGACCCAGGGACCGACGAACGGTCCGGGTCCACCAACGTCACCGAGGAGGGCGCCCGATGAGCTGGTTGGTCACGACGCTGGTCACGGTCGCGATCATCGCGCTCAGCGCGTTCTTCGTCGCCGTGGAGTTCTCGCTCATCAACGCCCGCCGCCACCGGCTGGAGGACGCCGCCGCGACCTCTCCGTCGGCCCGCGCCGCGCTGCGCAGCTCCTCCGAGCTCACGCTGCTCCTCGCCGGGTCCCAGCTCGGCATCACCGTGTGCACCCTGGCGCTGGGCGCCATCACCAAGCCGGCCGTGCACCACGCGCTCATGGGGCCGCTGGAGGCGACCGGGCTCCCCGAGGGCGGGGCGGACGTGCTCGCCTTCGTGCTCGCCCTGGTCATCGTCACCTTCCTGCACCTCGTCGTCGGCGAGATGGCCCCGAAGTCCTGGGCCATCGCCCACCCCGAGCGCTCGGCGATCCTGCTGGCCCTGCCGATGCGCGGCTTCCTGTGGCTGACGCGCCCGGCGCTGCGCGCGCTCAACGAGGCCGCCAACGCCCTGGTGCGGCGCACCGGCGTCGAGCCGGTCGACGAGGTGGAGGAGGTCCAGGACGCCCACGGCCTGCGCGAGCTGGTCGAGCACTCGGCGGGCGTGGGCACCCTCGAGGCGGCATACGGCTCCTCGATCACCAACGCGATCGACATGGGCCGGATCACCATGGACGAGCTGGTGCTGCACCGCCGCCGCCCCACCGCAGTCCCCGTCGACGCCACCGTCGCCGACGTGCAGGCCGCCACCGTGGAGCACGGCCACCTGCGGGTGCTGCTGCTCGACGGCGACTGGGTCGCCGGCCTCGTGCACGTGCGGGACACGCTCGGCGAGCCGGCCGACCGGCCCGTGCGCGAGCTGGCGCGGGAGGCGTTCGCGGTGCCGGCGCAGACGCCGCTGCACGAGGCCTTCACGCTGATGCGGGAGACGCAGACGCAGCTGGCCGTGGTGCACCGGGACGGCGCCTTCGCGGGCGTGGTGACGATGAGCGACATCCTGCCGAGGTTCTTCCCCCGCGCCGACGGCGCAACCCGGACGACCTAGCAGCTCAGCGGCTCAGCGGCGAGCGCGGTCCTCGACGTCCAGGAAGGGGTGCGGCCGCGCCACCGCGGTCGCCCCCGCCTGCGCCTGCACGGCCTGTGCCTGCGCGGCCTGCGCCGGCTGGGACTGGGCGCGGCGCGGAAACTCCGACAGCTGGGCGGCGACCCGCTCGTAGGCGTCGGCCCGCTCGGCGGGGGTCGTCGTGTTGGCGCGCATGAACTCCAGCGTGGTCGCCGCCTCGTCGAGCACGCGCCGCTCGTCCTCGCTGAAGGTGCTCGCGACGAGCCGCTGCGCGTTGGCCTCCGCCGCCTCCAGCGCGACCGCGAAGTCCGCCACCGCGCGGGCGTAGTCGGTGTCGCGCACGTCCCGGGTCCCGGCGGGCGGCGTGGCTGCACGCAGCGCCCGGCAGCGCAGCATCGCGTCGAGCGCACCCTTGGTCAGCGGCTCGGCGTAGTCGAGCATCACCGGGAAGTTCACCGCCGCCTCGAGGTCACGCTCGTAGCGCAGGAAACGGTGCGTCAGCTCGGTGTCGAGCGCGATCAACCCGGCCCACTCACGCGGGAAGTCGGCGGGGGTGCCCCGCCGGCGCGCCCGGTGCCGGGACAGGAGCGGTATGCCGTCCGCCACCGCCTCGACGCCCGCCACCACCCGGCGGGTGACGCGTCGACTCGTGAGCCACATGCCGACGGCGACCACCGAGAGGCCGGCGAGGGCGAGCACGGTGTAGAGCGCCAGCAGCAGCCCACCGACCCCGTCGACCGCGAGGTGACCGGTGGCGGCCAGCACGTCGGGAGCGAGCACCAGGCCGCCGCCCGCCGCCGTCATCGGCACGCCGCGCTCGACCCGGCGCGGCGCCTCACCGGCCCCGGGGCGCCGCAGCCGGGCGGCGGCATACCGCAGCACGCCGCCGGTCACCAGCACCAGGCCCACGGCCACGAGCAGTCCGGCAAGGATCATGGTCCATCTCCTCCAGGCAGGGTCGTCCTTGGGGACAACGATGCCGGTGGGACGGGCGTTCCCGCCTCGGGGATCCCCCCGAGGCGCCCCGGGGCCGCGGTGGCCGCGGTGGCCGCCGTCAGCCCTTGAGCCTGGCGAGCTGCTGGTCCATCGCCTCGCGGGTGAGGATCCCCACGTGCTGGGCGCGCAGCACACCCTCCTTGTCGATGAAGAAGTGCGACGGCAGCCCCATCACCCGGTAGCGGGACGCGAGGGCGGTCTCGGGGTCGGCGACCTGCGGGTAGGTCAGCCCGAGCTTGTCCGCGAAGCTCGCCACGTCGGCCGGCATCTCCTGCATGTTGACCGCGACGACCTCCACGCCGGAGCCCTTGGCGGCGGTGTAGGCGGACTGGATGTCCGGCGCCTCGGCGCGGCAGGCCGTGCACCAGGACGCCCCGAAGGTCAGCCACACCGGCCGTCCCTTGAGCGCGGCCAGCGAGATGGGCTTGCCGGCGACGGTGCGTGCCGTGAAGCCCTGGGCGGGCTTGCCGACCTCCGGAGGCGGCCCCGACCGGTCGCCGGTCACCTGCACGGCCTGGGCCCCGTTGAGGGAGGTCTGGTCCGTCTGGGTGCCGGCGGTGCGTCCGTCGAGGAGCCAGGCCCCGAGGGCGACCAGCGCGGCCGTGAGCAGCAGCACCAGCAGCTGGCGAGCCTTGCTGGACCGGACGCCCGCGCGCCAGTCCTTCCCCTCTTGACCGGTGCCGGGACCGGTGCGGCCACTCACGTCAGGGGTCGTGCCGGGGGTCGTGCCGGGGCCCACGCCGGGACTCGTGCCGGGGCCGGACGTCGTCGAGGTGCTCACATCGACCCCCCGTAGGAGTGCATGCCACCGAAGAAGTAGTTGCCGAAGAAGGTGAAGAGGATGGCGACGAAGCCGAGGATCAGCAGCCAGGCCGCGCGGTCGCCGCGCCAGCCGCGGGCGACCCGGGCGTGCAGGTAGGCGCCGTAGATCAGCCAGGTCACGAGGGCCGCGGTCTCCTTGGGGTCCCAGCTCCAGTAGTGGCCCCAGGCGACGTCGGCCCAGATCGCGCCGAGGATGATCATGACCGTCAGCAGCGGGTAGGCGATCATGACGGCGCGGTAGCCCATCTCGTCCAGGAAGGACCGCTTGGGCATCCCCTTCCAGCGCAGGTGGGGGGACAGCAGGTAGAAGATTCCGGCGGCGCAGGCGACGGCCGCTGCGCCGTAGCCGAGGACCGCGGTGAAGACGTGGGCGGTCAGCAGCAGCGAGTTCTGCAGGGCCGGGACCAGCGGGCCGGGCTTGGCGTCGATGAGGACGGCGTAGGTCACCATGGCCGCCGCGATCGGCAGCACGCCGACGGCGAGCGCCTTGACGTCGTACTTCCACTCGAAGAACACGTAGGCCGCGAGGATGCCCCAGGCGAAGGACACCGCGAACTCGTGCTGGTTGGAGAAGGGGCCGTGACCGGTCACGGTCGCGCTGGCCGCGAGGGCGACGGTCAGGCAGACCAGCGCGACCCGGGTCACGAGGGTGGCGTACCACGCCGGGCCGCGGCCGCCGGTGCGGCCCAGCTCGGGGCCGGCCAGGGCGGGCCCGGGGTCGGTGAGGACCGCGGCGCCCCCGCCGACGGCGACCTTGGCGGGGACGACGGCCTCGCGCTGCGCGGGGCGGCGGGTCAGGTTGACGACCGAGGCGGCGAGACCGACCCACACGAGGATCGTGCCGGCGATCAGGGCGTACTGGGACAGGGCAAGCATCGTCAGGCTCCTACCGTGCTGGTGGTGCGGGTGCTGGAGGTGCGCGCGCCGGCGCGCGTGGTGGGGGTGGCGCCGAGGTCGGTGGACAGGTCCTCGACGAATCCGGTCACCCAGTCGTCGTAGGCGGTGTCGTGCCGCTCGGAGGAGGCCAGCCGGACCCGGGTCCCGGCCTCACCGGGCTGGACGCGCACCCAGATGCGGCGGTGACGGAAGAACATCGTCAGGCACATGCCGGTGACGATCATGGTCGAGCCGATCCAGACCCACAGGGCGCCGGGGTCGTCGGAGACCATGAGGCCGGTGTACTGCTGCTCCCGCAGGAAGGTGTAGGTGAGGCCGCCGATCGTGGCGGACCTCCCCTGGGCCACGACCTCCTGCCCGATCGTGGTGTCCTGCCCGGTCGGCTGCACCTTGACGGCGGCCTCGCCGGGCTTGAACGGCGAGTCGGTGCGTCCGGAGGCCGCGGTCACGACATACGCGTCCACGCCCTTGTCGGCGAGCGGCACCTTGCCGACGGTGTTCTTCTCGTCGACCGACGGCATGAGCGGGACCCCGCCCTCGTAGACGACGGCGCCGGCGGCGTCGGTCACCCGCATCCGGGCGGCGAAGCCGAAGCTCGCCTGGAAGAACTTCACGCCGTCGTGGCGCAGCGGCTCGTTGACCCGGGTGTCCTGCTCCTTGACCTTGACGCCGTCCTGGTAGAGCACGAGGTGGCTGACGTAGTCCTTGGGCCGGCCGTCGGCGTAGTAGGTGTCGGAGAAGGAGGTGGCCTCGATCTGCATCCCCGTGCCGTGGCCGATGGCGACCTTGTCGCCGACGGAGACGTTGACGCTGTCCTCGGAGAAGCCGGTGTTGGCGGTGACCAGGCAGCCGAGCAGGATGATCACGAAGGCGACGTGGGCGAAGATCGTGCCGAAGGGCGGCCACCGGAACCGGTCCGCGTAGGTGTTGCGGCCCGGTCCGCGCGGGTCGTCCAGGACCCGGTAGCCCTTGGCCCGCAGCCCGGAGCGCACCCGCTCCAGGACGGTGTCGGCCGGCAGCGGGGTGGTGATGTCGTGGTGGATGCCGGCGTGGGCGAAGAAGCCCTCGGTGACGTGCAGCTGTGGCCGGGTGGCGCGCTTCCACAGCAGCGGGATGCGGTGGGCCACGCAGCACAGGATCGAGATGCACAGCAGGACGTTGACGGCCTTGAACCACCAGGACCCGAAGACGTCGAACATCCCGAGCGCGTCGAGCACCCCGGTCCAGCCGCCGTAGCGCCCCCGGACGCCGTCCAGCCAGTCCGCGTAGGCGGTGGCGTCGGCGCGGGCGGTGTCGGTGGACTGGCTGATCATGGTGCCGAGGAAGGTGAACGCCCCCATGGCGAGGATCAGGCCGATGCCGGTGCGCTTGGAGATGAAAAACCGGTAGACGCGGTGGAGCGGCCCGGGCAGCCGGATGGTGTCGGCGGACTCGATGGTGTCGTCCGGGAGGACCCCGGCGCTGGCCGGGCTCTCGCGGGTCTGCAGGTCGTTGCTCATGTCAGTGCCTCGCTCACACGCCGACGGCCGGGACGAGGCCGGACAGCTTGCCGAAGATGTCGGTGACCATGGCGAACCCGATGAGCACGAGCATCGCGCCGGAGACCAGGGACAGGGCCATCTCGTGCCGGCGCAGCCAGCCGAGACGGGTGGTGATCTCGGTGGCGCCCATCGCGACGAGCACGAAGGGGATGCCGAGGCCGAGGGAGAACGCGACGAGGAGCAGGGCGCCGCGGCCGACCGAGTCGCTGGCCGTGGCGAGGCCGAGGACGCCGCCGAGGACCGGGCCGATGCACGGGGTCCAGCCGGCCCCGAAGGCCAGCCCCATGAGGAGCGACCGCCGGTATGTCGGGGCCTGCTGCCCCGGCAGGCCCTGCTGGGCGCCGATGGGGGCGTGGACCTCGCGGTAGAGCAGCGGGATCTCGACGAGCCGGGCGACGTGCAGCCCCATGACGATCAGCAGGATCCCGCCGAGGACCCGCAGCGTGCCGCGGTGGTCACCGATGGCGTAGCCGACGAGCCCGATGGAGCACCACAGGACGATGAAGACGACACCGAAGCCGAACACGAACGCCAGCGCCTGGGTGGCGGCGGTGCGCCGGGCCCGGTGCCCGTCGACCGGGGCGGTCCCGGCGACGTAGCTGACGAACACCGGCACCACCGGGAGGAAGCAGGGGGAGGCGAAGGCGACGATCCCAGCCAGCAGCGCGAGCGGGAGGGTGATCCCGTCCATGACTACTTGCTGCTGGTCGTGGGGGCTGCGGTGGGGGCGGGCGTCACGAGGGCGCTCATGTGGTTCTGGACCTTCTGCGCGAGCGCGCTGGTGGGGTCCAGCTCGACGACCTTGTCCCACATCGCCTTGGCCTTCGCGGCGTCCGGCGGGGTCTTGCTGATCGCGAGGAAGCCGAGGTCGTAGTAGGCCTCGACCTTCTTCGGGTCGAGCGAGACGGCCTTGTTCCACATCCGCTCGGCGCCGGCGAGGTCCTTGTTGTTGAACATCGCCACGCCGACCGAGAGCAGCACGTCGGTGTTGTCCGGCTTGAGGGTCAGCAGCTTGGTGCGGTACTCCGTGGCCTTGGCGAAGTTGTCGGCGGCGAAGTACAGGTCCCCGAGCTGGGCGAGGGAGCTCTCGTCCTTGGGGTTGGCGGCGATCTTGCCCTCCAGAGCCTTGACCTTGGCCGGGTCGACGGGGGTGGGCGTGGCCTGCGGCTTCTGCTCGCCCTGGCCGCTCGCCGACTGGTCACCCATGGCCACCGCCGGCTTGGTCTGCTGGGCGGTCCGGCCCGGGCCCCACAGGTAGACCCCCACCACGATCGCGGCGATGAGGGCGACCGAGCCGAGCACGGTGACGATCCGGGGCAGCTCGCGGCGGGGGCGCGGGGCCGGCGCGGCGCGGCGGCCGAGCACGTCCCCCGCGCGTCCGGTGAGGACGGCGTGAGCGGCGTCGGCGGCGGCCGCCTGCTGCCCTGCCCAGCCGGACAGCTCGGCGGGCGCGGCCGTGAGGTAGGACGCGACGCGCTGGTGGGCGGCCTCGACGGCCTCGGGCGTCGCGTCGGCGGGCAGCCCCAGCGAGGCGAGCAACGCCTGGCGCAGGTCGCCCGACTCCGTCGGTGGTGTGGTGGTGGCCGTGCGCTGCGTCATACGTCTGTCCTGTGCTCGGGCGGCCGGTGGGCCGCGGGGAGTCCGATAGGACAACCCTCCCGCCGCGCCTGCGGCCCGACCATCCGCCGAGGGGCACGTCTTGGGTAGAACCTGGGCTTTTGGAGGATAGAGAGGGATACAGGTGGGGCATAGGTCGCGGCGGTCCACCCCCAGGCACGGGCAGACCGCCTCGTCCCCACGAGGCGGTCTGGTCCGGTGCCGTCGGTCAGTGCGACGGGGTGGGCGTCGGCGTCGGCGTCGCGGTGGGCGTCGCCGCGGCGGCCTTGGCGTCGGCGGCCTTCTTCTCCTTCCAGAGCTGGAAGGCCTTCACCGCGGAGGGGTCCATCTTCTCCTTGCCGACCAGGGCCAGCTGGCCCTTGCGGACCGCGTCGGTGGCCTCCTGCAGGTAGCGGATCGACTCCTCGGGGGCGTGGAAGCCGGTGGAGTTCTCCGACACCACGTAGTCGATGTAGAAGGACGCCTTGCGGTGCCAGCTCTGGGCCGCCTCCAGACGATCCGGCGCGACGTTGGTCTTGCGGGCCGCCTCGATGTCCGCGATGAGCTGGGTGAGCCCGTCGAAGGCCGAGTCGCGGGTCTTCTGCACGCGGGTCTGGATGGTGTCCACGCGGGCCTTCAGCTCGTCCTCGGAGGCGTGGTGGCACACCTGGCAGGACTTGTTGACGTTGAGCATCGGGCTGCGGACCCAGTGGTCGGAGACCTTCTGCGCACCCACCGCGGTGTAGGGCATGTGGCAGTCCGCGCAGGTGACGCCGGCCTTGGAGTGCACGCCCTGGTTCCACATCTCGAACTCCGGGTGCTGGGCCTTCAGCATCGGCGCGCCGGTGATCTTGTGCTCCCAGTCGGTGAAGCCCTGCTCCTGGTAGTAGGCGAACTCGTCGTCGAGGTTGACGCCCTTGGCCCACGGGAAGGTGAGGGTCTTCTCCTTGCCCTTGAAGTAGTACTCCACGTGGCACTGGGCGCAGACGTAGGAGCGCATCTCCTGGGTCGTGGCCTGGGTGTTGACGTCGAAGTCCTTGATGCCCTGGCTGGCCTTGAGCGCCTTGATGCCCTCCTGGAAGGCCGGCCGGGTGATCCGCAGCTGCATCGTCTTGGGGTCGTGGCAGTCGATGCAGGCGACGGGGTGGTCGACGAGCTTGGTGGCCTCGGCGTAGGTCATGTGGTTGATCTTGTCGAAGCCGGCCTTGGCGTCACCGTTGCCGAGGTCCTTGTAGACCTTGGCCATGGAGGCGTGGCAGTTGAGGCAGGTGCCGGGCTGCTTGAAGTCCTGCACGCGCTTGGTGTCGCGCTGGTCGATCAGCATGTAGGCGTGGCCGCGCTTCTCGCGGTAGTCCTTGGAGAAGGCGTAGCCGGCCCACATCTGCACCAGCCGGGGGTCCTTCTCCAGCTTGCTGGCGGCCACCACGCTGCGCGGGTCGGCCTGGCTCGGGGTCTGCGGGAGCGCCTCGGAGCCACCGAACTTCGTGCGCCGCTGGTCCGTGGTGCGCTTGTACATGTCGTACTGCAGCGGGAAGTTCTTGCCCCACACCGCGGGGTCCACCACGGTGTCGTCCAGCTGGACGACCGAGAAGTTGGTGTCCTGGGCCTCCTGCTTGTGCTGGAAGATGTTGACGAGGAGGGCCACGACGCCCACCGTCACCAACGCCGTCGCCAGCACGATCGCCGCCAGCGGCCCGCGGTGCGCCTTCGGCCTGCCCGAGCCGGGGCTGCCCCCTGCGCTCGATGACCCTTGTGTCGCTGTGCTCATCGTCATCACCTTCTGTGCCCGACGTCGGCGTGACACTGCACGCACGTGACCTTCTGATTGGCTGGCCGGCTGTGCTCGATGCCGTCCACCAGCGTCTGGTGGCAGCGCAGGCAGTTCTCCTCGACGGTGGCCAGGCTGCGCGCCTTGATCTGGATGTTCTGCGGGTAGTTGCCGGTCGTGAAGGCGAGCGAGTGGTTCCACCCGTGCTCGGCCTTCGTGAGGTACTTGCCCACCAGGTCATGGGGGGTGTGGCAGTCGTTGCAGGTCGCCACCTTGCCGTGGCTGGACTTGATCCAGGCGTTGTACTCGGTGTTCATCACGTGGCAGTTGACGCAGGCCTTCGGGTCGCTCGAGAGGTACGACGCCCCGTTGGCGTAGCCCATGGTGAAGAACACGACGCCGAGCAGGGTGCCGAAACCCAGCGAGAGGAAGACGGAGAAGAGGCCCCACGGTGACCTGAGCCACGCGAGGCGCGAGCCGGATCTGTCGGCCACCCTCGTCACCATCCTTTGCGTGCGCGTGCGGACCTGTCGGTGCCGACACGTCCATCGCACTCATCCTGCGGCGCGGGCCAGGGTGGCGACCATCCGTCGATGGGTAGAAAAGAGGTATATGCAGGAACGGCGGCGGGTCTACCTCACGGCGGCCCTGCCCTGTCCGGCCCCCCGGCCAGTCCCCTGCCCGTCCCTTCGGGGCGGCTCAGCCCTCGCGGGGCGGGGCGGCATACCCCGCGCGCACCATGTAGGCGGCCGCCTGGATGCGGGTCTCGAGGCCGAGCTTGTGCAGCGCGTTGTGCACGTGGTTCTTGACGGTGCCCTCGGTGATGGACAGGGCGCGCCCGATCTCGCGGTTGGACATGCCGCGCGCCACCAGCTTGAGGGTGTCCATCTCCCGCTGGGACAGCTGCGGCTCGGCCACCTGGGGCGACGGCGACGTATGCCGCAGGCCCCCGCCGCGGAGCTCGGCCAGCAACCGGCCCACCAGCTGCGGTGACACCGGGGTCTCGTCGCGGGCCGCGGAGCGCAGCATGGCGTAGAGGTCCTCCGGGTGCAGGTCCTTGAGCAGGTAGCCGTGCACCCCCATGCGGATCGCGGTGAGGAGCCGCTCGTCGTCGTCGCAGACGGTGAGCATGATGACCTTGACGCCGGGCAGCTGGTCCAGGATGAGCCGGGCCGCCTCCAGCCCCGTCATCACCGGCATCTCCAGGTCCATGACGACCAGGTCGGGCTGCAGCCGGCGGGCCTCCTCGACGCCCTGCAGCCCGTTGTCGGCCTGCCCCACCACCTGCAGGTCCGGCTGGGCGTCCACGAGCGCGGCGATCGCCCGGCGGAAGAGCGGCATGTCGTCGACGAGCAGCACCCGGACCGGCTGCTCCGGGGCCGCCGCTTGGGCAGGGTCGCGCAGGGCGCCGTCGCGGGGGCGGGGTCG
This sequence comes from Arsenicicoccus sp. oral taxon 190, assembly GCF_001189535.1. NCBI lineage: Bacteria > Bacillati > Actinomycetota > Actinomycetes > Micrococcales > Intrasporangiaceae > Arsenicicoccus > Arsenicicoccus sp. oral taxon 190. The sequence goes on along the minus strand of NZ_CP012070.1, from coordinate 1,303,778 downwards.
CGGGGGGCGGTCGTCATACGGGCATCACCATGGGGAGACGGGAGCCGCGCTGACCGCGCGGCACCATGATCGTGATCGTGGTGCCCAGCCCGGGCGCGGACCGGACGGTGAGGCGACCGCCGACGAGCTCGGTGCGCTCCCGCATCGAGTGCAGGCCGAATCCCTCGCGGCCGCCGGCCGGGTCCGCGACCACGAAGCCCTGGCCGTCGTCCTCGACGACGAAGGTCGCCCAGTCGGCGGTCTCGCTGACCCGGATCCGCGCGCGGCGGGCGCCGGAGTGCTTGCGCGCGTTGGTCAGCGCCTCCTGGATGACGCGGATGACCTGGACCTCGCGGTGCGGCGTCAGCGTCGGCTCGCCGGGGAGGTCGGCCTCCACGGTGGTGTCGATGCCGGACTGGCGGGAGTACTTGTCGGCGTAGGTCTGCAGCCCCTGCAGGAAGGTGTGGTCGGTGCGGGTGCCCTCGCGCAGCCCGAGGATCGCCTCCCGCACGTCGCGGTAGGCGTCCTGGCAGTCCTGGGCGATGTCGCCGAGCTCCTGCTCGAGGTCGGGGTGCTCCCGCACCGCGGGGTGATATGCCGCCGCCTGCAGCCGCAGCTGGGTCGCGCCGAGCACCTGGGGCAGCGAGTCGTGCAGCTCGCGGGCGATGCGGTCCCGCTCGGCCACCGTCGAGCGGTAGCGGTCGTCCTCGACGAGCTGCTCGATCAGGCGGAACATCATGAGGCCGAAGGCGATCGCGGCCAGGGCCGTGAGGACGCTGACGATGGTGTCGCCGTCGCGCGGCCAGTAGCGGTCGAAGACGACCGGCCGCAGCAGCTGGACGAGCACGATGAAGAGGGCGGGCAGCCCGACACCGACGAGGCGCAGCTGGCGCAGGTCGCCGGGGCCCGCGGTGCGGTCGCGCTCCGGCGAGGTGGCATCCACCGCTGGCACGACACCTCCCTCGACCGATCGATCTACCCTCCCCGTATCTTCCACGGGAATTGCAGGACAAATCCTAGATCGCCGGTGTATCGACCGGCACGGCGGGGGGCGCGTCAGTCGCGTCCGGGACCCTCGGACGCCTCCGGCTCCTCTGCCGCATCGGGAGGGGGCTCCGCGCCGTCCCGCTCGTCGCGCTCGGCCCACTCCAGCAGGGGGGCCAGGTCGAAGGCCTCGTCGTCGATCGTGGCGTGCAGGTCCCCGAGCCGCGCGAAGCGTTGCGGCACCGTGGCGATGGTGAGCTCGGCGGGGTCGACGTCGGGGACCTCCCCCCACGTCACCGGGCAGGAGACGGTGGCGCGGGGCGTGCCCCGTAGGGAGTAGGCCGCGGCGATGGTGTGGTCGCGGGCGTTCTGGTTGTAGTCGACGAAGACGGCCGAGGGGTCGCGGTCCTTGCGCCACCACGACGTGGTCACCAGGTCGGGGGCGCGCCGCTCCACCTCGCGGGCGAAGGCCAGGGCGGCCCGGCGCACGTCGGCGTGGTCGTGCTCGGGCCGGACCCGCACGTAGACGTGGAGGCCGTCGCCGCCGGAGGTCTTGGGGTAGCCGGTGATGCCCAGCTCGTCGAGCAGCGCGTGGACCACCTCGGCAACCTGCCGCACCCGGTCGAACCCGACCCCCGGCATGGGGTCGAGGTCGATGCGCCACTCGTCGGGCTTCTCGACGTCGGCGCGGCGGCTGTTCCACGGGTGCAGCTCGACGGTGCTCATCTGCACGGCCCACACGACGTGGGCGAGGTCGGTGACGCACAGCTCGGACACGGTGCGCCGGAACCTCGGGAAGTACACCGGGACCGTCTCGACCCAGTCGGGCGCGCCCTTGGGCAGCTGCTTCTGGTGCACCTTGTCGCCGGCGAGCCCGTCGGGGAAGCGGTGCATCATGCAGGGGCGGTCCCGCAGCGCGCGCACGATCCCGTCGCCGACCGCGACGTAGTAGTCGACGAGGTCCCGCTTGGTCGCGCCGATCTCGGGGAAGTAGACCCGGTCCGGGCTGCTCAGGCGCACGACGCGGCCGGCGACCTCGATCTCCTCGGCAGGGGCCTTCGGGCTCATGACGTGCTCCTCGTCCTCGTCCGGGCCGGCGGCGTGGGTGGTGTGCTCATCACCGGTGCGACTCCTCATGCTGGCACGTCGTGCCCTGCGCCTCCGTCTTGTGCAGCAACATCCACCCGGGCTCGACCCATCAGCCTGGGGTGCCGACCCCGGCGGACGTGACGACCTGAGGCAGGTCGTAGTCGACGACGACGGGCGCGTGGTCGCTCAGCCGCTCCGCCGCCGAGGCCTCCCTGTCCACGCCCCCGCTGACCGCAGCGCGCGCCAGCCGGGGCGAGGCCAGGTGGTAGTCGATCCGCCACCCCGTGTCCCGGTCGAAGGCGCCTCCCATCCAGCTCCACCAGGAGTAGGGGCCGTCCACGTCCGGGTGCAGCCGCCGCACCACGTCGACCAGCGACCGCGGCGACAGGATCGACGCCATCCACTCGCGCTCCTCCGGCAGGAAGCCCTCCGAGCGCTGGCTGGTCCGCCAGTTCTTCACGTCCGCGCGGGTGTGGGCGATGTTGAAGTCGCCCATCACGAGGAACTCCCGGCCGCGCGAGGCGGCGGCGCGGCGGGACGCGGTGAGCTGGCGGGCGAAACCCCTCAGGAACCTCATCTTGCGCTGGTACCTCGCCCCGCCGTCCGGCGCCTCCCGCATCCGCCCGGCCACCTGCAGGTGCTCGGGCAGCCCGCCCTTGGGCAGGTAGAGCGACGCCACGGTCAGCGGCTGGTCGGCGAGGTCGACCTCGACGTACCGGCCCTCCGCGGCGAAGGCCTTGAGCTCTCGTGCGAGCGGCCCCGTCTCGGCGTGCTCCCGCAGCTCGACGTGGCTGTCGCCGGGAGCCCGCACCAGGGCACCCGCCCCCCAGCTCCGCACGGCGACCGGCGCCTCGCGCGTCAGCACGGCCACGCCGTTGCGCCCGGCCAGCTGGCCGGCGTCATACGTCAGGTGGTAGTCGCGGAAGACGCCGTCCGGCAGCAGCGGCACCGGGCACCGCACCTCCTGCAGCGCCACGACGTCGCACCCCCGGGCGGCGAGCCAGTCGTCGAAGCCACGTCGCTGCGTGGCACGGATCCCGTTGACGTTGAAGGTGGCGACGCGCAGCACCCGGCGATCCTAGGCCGTATGCCGGGCAGGCCGCGCCCGCTCCCCCCGACCCACCGCACCCCGCGGTCAGCCGCCCGCCGTGGGACCGCCGATCGACGGGACGGGCAGCGGACGCTTGGGGTCGATCGTGGCCTTGACGTCGAAGAACTGCCGCACCGCGGAGGACTTGCCGTCGAGCGCGCGCTGCATCGACAGGCCGTCGATGTTGATGCGGGCCTGGCGCAGCGTGGACTTCCCGAGCTGCACCCAGTGCGGCGAGGTGCCGTCGACGCCGAAGAAGTAATCGAACTTCTCCGTGCCGTGGAGGTAGCGGACCTTGGGGTTGGCGTCGGTGTAGGGCTTGGCGTCGGACACGTCGGCCCCGAAGGGGTAGATCAGCTCGGCCGTGTCGCCCACGATGGGCCGCACCTCGCGGTCCCACCGCTGGCTGTCGGCCTGGATCAGGCCGACCCCGCTGCGGGTCATGTTGATGTGGCCCCACGAGTGGGACGCGAAGTTCCAGCCCTGGGCCTTCAGCGCGTCGGCCACGACCTTGGCCTTGGCCTGCGCGTCCTTGGTGGCGGGCGTGGCGCCATACTTGCGCTCCGAGGTGCGGTAGCCGAGCACGCCGTTGTAGCCGGTGAGCCCGATGGACCCCTTGTCGCCGCGGTAGGAGAAGTCGGGGTGCTCGCGCACGAAGTCGTCCAGGATCGGGGGGCAGTCGTAGCTGCCCTCCACGGTCGTGCCGGACGCGTCGGTGTAGGTGTTGACGACGCGTCCGTCGTCCTTCTTGACCAGCGCGGTCGCGAAGCCCTTGCCCGTCATGTACTCGTAGTAGCTGACGTCGTCCAGGGACAGCACCACCGGCTTCTTGCCGGGCGGGAGCAGGATCGGCTGGTAGCGCATGACCCCGTCGGGGCCCTTGGTGGCGATGCGCTGCGGGTGCACGAGCACGAAACCACGCTCGTGCATCTGCTTGAGCTGGGCCTTGAACTCCGACACCGTCGCCATGTACTGGCTGAACCCGACGCCCTCCGAGCCCGCGGTGAAAGCCTTCGCCGGGTCGACGGCGAGCGTGTGGTAGAAGAGGTGCGGGATCGTCGCGTTGTCAGGCCATCTCATGGCCTTGCCCTTGGCGGCCTGGATGCCGGCGACCTGACCCTTGGCGGCGTCGCTGCCGTCCTTGGTCAGCGTCGCGATGGCGCCGTCGTAGTCGTACTGGTCCGCCTGCCGGCGGGCGGTCTCCAGCGCCTGCGCGTGCGGGTCGGCGGGCGCCTCACCCCCGCCGGTCGCGTCGGTGCCGGTCGCGCTCGCCCCGGGTCGACCGGTCCGGTCGGCGCCCCCTGCGCCACCCGCCCCGTCGCCCCCGCTGGTGCACGCGGCCAGCAGACCCACGGCGGCCAGCAGCGCCACCGCCGTCGTCCTGGTCCTCGGCCGGATGCCGACAGCCTGGCTCCCGGTCCCCACGATGTCTCAACCCCTCGTCTGGATCATGCGATCGCTGCTACGACGCTACCGGGACGGCCGGGGTTGGTCACGCACCGTGGCCGACGCATCCCGCACCGAACACGCGCGGGGGGACTACCGTTGAAGTCTCAAGCACAGTCCACGACCCCAGGAGCACCCATGAGCATCGCCGCCGCACCCGCCCGCATCGCCGCCGGCCTCTTCCTGATCAACTCCGGCCTCGGCAAGCGCAACCTGCCCGAGGAGGCCGCCCAGGGCCTGCGCGACATGGGCGCCGCCGGCGTCCCCCAGCTGACCAAGATCCCGGCCAAGGACTTCGGCAACTACCTCGCGTATGGCGAGATTGCCCTCGGCGCCGCGCTGCTCGTGCCGGCCGTCCCCGGCTGGCTCGCCGGTGCCGGGCTCGGTGCGTTCAGCGCCGGCCTGCTCAACATGTACCGCAACACCCCGGGCATGACCGTCGACGGCATCCGCCCCACCCAGGACGGCGTGGGCCTCGCCAAGGACGTCTTCCTGCTCGGCATCGCCGGCACGCTGGTCGTCGACTCCGTCGTCAACTGACGCCGGCGGTCGCCCGACCGCGCCACCCGCTCACGATCCCCGCGTCCCCTCGGACGCGGGGATCGTCGCGTCCGTGAACCCCAGGTCCGCCACCCCGAGCGGGTCTCCCACCAGCGGCGCGCGGGGGCCGGTGCTGAGCGCGTCGAGCACGAGCCGGCGCAGCCTGGTGGTGGCGGCCGCACCGACCGCCTCGGGGACGTGCGGCCGACGGCGCAGCGTGGCGAGCAGCAGTGCGACGTCACCCACCCCGACGTCCGGGCGCATGCTGCCCTCGGCCTGAGCCCGCCCGACCAGCTCCTGGAGCACCTCCATCATCTGGCCGCGCAGCGCCCGCAGCCCGGGGTCCGCACGCAGCGCCTCGGGGACGCCCGGCGGCATCGGGGCAGACGGGCGCAGCACGAGCCGCAGCTGGGAGGGGTTGTCCATGATCCGCACCAGCGCGTCCCACCCCGTCGCCTCGTCCTGCAGCGCCGTCCTGGCGACGGCCACGAGGCGCTCCAGGTTGTCGCGGGTCACCTCGAGGATGAGCGCGGTCCGGTCCGGGAACCGGCGGTAGAGGGTCCCCACGCCCACCCCCGCGGCGCGCGCGATCCGCTCCATGGGGACGTCGGCACCCTCCTCGGCCAGCACCTGGGCGGCGGCGTCGAGGATGCGTCGCCGGCGCAGGGCGGCGTCGACGCGCAGCGGCGGGTGCTCGGGGCGCAGCGGCGGGTGCTCGGGGCGCAGCGGCGGGTGCTCGGGCTCCATCGCCCCAGGCTAGCAAGTGGACGAAATTCTTCCACTTGCCCTATCGTGGTTGCCCTCCCCCCTTCTCGAAAGCCCAGGTGACCTGTGACCGCAACCCCCCGCCACGCGGCGGAACGTGCTCGACCCGCCGACGACGCTGCGCGGCTGTCTTCCGGCATGACCCACCGCGAGGTGCTGGAGACCCTCTCCGGGCTGCTGCTCGGCATGTTCGTGGCGATCCTGTCCTCCACGGTCGTCTCCAACGCCCTCCCCACGATCGTGTCCGAGCTGGGCGGGACCGAGTCCGGCTACACCTGGGTGGTCACCGCGACGCTGCTCGCCACCACGATCTCCACCCCGATCTGGGGCAAGCTGGCCGACCTCTTCTCCAAGAAGGTGCTGGTCCAGTGCGCGCTGGTGATCTTCGTGCTGGCGTCCATGGCGGCCGGGCTGTCGCAGAACATGGGTGTCCTGATCACCACCCGCGTCTTCCAGGGCCTCGGTGCCGGCGGCCTCACCGCCCTGTCGCAGGTCATCCTGGCCACGATCGTCTCCCCCCGCGAGCGCGGCCGGTACTCCGGCTACCTCGGCGCCACCTTCGCCCTCGGCACGGTCGCCGGCCCGCTCATCGGCGGCGCCCTCACCGAGCACCTCTCGTGGCGCTGGTGCTTCTACGTCGGGGTCCCCTTCGCGCTGCTCGCCATCGTGGTGCTGCAGAAGACGCTGCACCTGACGACCCGCCGCCGGGACGACGCGCACATCGACTACCTCGGCGCCATACTGCTCGCGGCCGGCGTCTCCTCGCTGCTGGTGTGGGTGTCCCTCGCGGGCGAGAGCTTCGACTGGTGGTCCTGGCAGACCGGGGCCATGGTCGGTGGTGGCCTGGTGCTGCTCGCCCTGACCGTGATGGCCGAGCAGATCGCGCCGGAGCCGATGCTCCCGCTGCGACTCTTCCGCAACCCGACCATCGTGCTCGCCTCGCTGGCCAGCCTCTTCGTCGGTGTCGGCATGTTCGCGGGCACCGTCTTCCTGGGGCAGTACTTCCAGCTCGCCCGCGGCGAGAGCCCCACCCTGGCCGGGGTCATGACCATCCCGATGATCCTGGGTCTGTTCCTGTCGTCGACCCTCTCGGGCCAGATCATCACCCGCACTGGGCGGTGGAAGGCGTGGCTCGTCAGCGGCGGCCTGCTCCTGACCGCCGGCCTGGCGCTGCTCGGCACCATCCGGTTCGACACCGGCTACTGGGTCGTCGCGGCCTGGATGGTCCTGCTCGGCGCCGGCATCGGCATGATGATGCAGAACCTCGTCGTCGCCGTGCAGAACGAGGTGCCCGTGCGCGAGCTCGGTGTCGCCAGCTCCTTCGTGGCCTTCACCCGCTCCATGGGTGGCGCGATCGGCGTCTCGGCGCTCGGCGCCCTGCTCGGCCAGCGCGTCAAGGACCACCTCGTCGACGGGTTCACCGAGGCCCACATCAAGCCGGGCGCCATGGGCGGGCGGGCCACGATCCCCAACATCCACCAGCTCCACGACCCGGTGCGCACCATCGTGCAGGACTCCTACGGCAAGGGGCTGGCCGAGGTGTTCCTCGCCGCGGCGCCGTTCGCGCTCCTGGCCTTCCTCGTCACGCTCTTCATCCGGGAGACGACCCTGCGCGACCGCAACGTCGACGACACGGTCCCCGTGCCGGGCCCGGCCGACGAGTCGCGCGAGCCGGTCGAGCAGGTCTGGAACACCTCCGCGGACCACGTCACCGCGCACCCCGACCGCCCCGAGCCGTATGCCGCTCCCCCCGTCGGCCGCACCGCCGCCACGGGCCAGGGCAGCGACTCCGCCGCCGAGCCCGCCACCGAGCACGCCACCGTCGAGGCTGCCGGATCGACCGCTCGGACCGCGCTGCTGTCGCCGAGCCTGACGACGCAGGAGAGCAGCTACCGCGAGGAGTCCGGGACCAGCCGGGTCGGGTGGCACGCGTTCTCCGGCACGGTCGCCCGCGCCGACGGGGCGCCCCTGCCGACGGCCCGCGTCACGGTGACCGACGTCGTCGGCCGGCCGCTGGCGCGCACGCTGGCCGGCCCGGACGGGAGATATCAGCTGGAGCTGCCGGCGGCCACGGTGCCGCGCACCCTGACCATCGAGGTGGACGCCCTCCCCGAGGCCTGACCCTCCCTACCCCCTCCATCCCTCCTCCCCCTCCACCCCCCTCGCGATCGTGGTCGGTTTGTGCGCGTCAGCGACACAAACCGACCACGATCGCGAGAAAGGGCGGGTCAGCACCACTTGTCGGCGATCGCCGCGACCACCGTGCGGTTGCGGCTGGTGCCGACGCCGGCGACCTTCTCGATGGCGGCGTTGGTCAGCCGGGACCGGTGGAAGTCGGGCCCGAGCAGCAGGTGCGCGGCCCGGCCCCGCACCACCACCCGCTCCCCCGGCGCCTCGAGGGCCTCCAGCGCACGCCGCACCTGCGCGTCCGGCTCCGCGGCGAGCAGGCACACGTAGTGCGTCCCGTCATGACCGGCCGCCACCTCGTCCAGCTCGTCGGCGAGGGCCCGCACCTCGGCAGGAGTCAGCAGCGCCACCGGCACCTCGAAGCCACGGTCCGCCGCGAACGCCTTCTCCATCGCCGCCGCCACCCGCTCCCGCGACCGCATCCTGGTCGTCAGCCGCACGTTGCCGGTGTTGATGTGCGTCGCCACGTCGGTGAAGCCGGCCTCCTCCAGGCACGCGACGATCTCCCTGGGCGAGAAGGTGCGCCGCCCGGCGAGGTTGATCGCGCGCAGGAAGCCGATCCAGGTGCTCATGGAGCCACTGTCCCATCGGGTGCCGCTGCCGCAAGCCGGGCCGCGACCTCACGCGTCGCCGCGAGGAGCTCCGGGCCGCCCAGCACCCGCCACGGGAAGGGCACCTGGGCGAGGCGCTCGACGACATACATCTGCACGTCGCTGGTGCTGCCGCGCAGCTCGCAGCCACCGTCGACGGGGGTCAGCGTCCCGGACACCGAGCCGATCCAGCGGGACACCTGCTCCAGGGGCGCGTCGAACCGCACGTGGGTGGGGTGCTCCCAGCCGGTCCCGAGGGCGGCCTCGAGCGTGGCCACCGGGTCCAGGTCGGCCGGGGGGTCGAAGCGTTCGGGCTGCCGGTGCACCTGCTCGACCCGGTCGACGCGCAGGGTCCGGACGGCGTCGGCGTGGTGGGCGTGGCACAGGAGGTACCACCGGCCGTAGCGCACCACGAGCGCCCACGGGTCGACCAGCCATTCGTGCTGCCCCCCCGACTCGCTGCGGTAGGTCAGCGCGACCCGGCGCTGGTCGCCGATCGCCCCGACCAGCTCGGCCGTGGCCGCCGGGTGCGGCAGCGGGTCCGGGCGCCCCGCGGAGGTGGCGGTGTCGCGCACCACCGCGGCCTGCTGCCGGGTGCGCGGGGGCAGCGCCCGGATCACCTTGTCCAGCGCGTCACGCCGTATGTCGCCCCCACCCTGCCGCCCCGCCGTCGTGGTGAGGACCGCCGTGACCAGGGCGATCGCCTCCTCCTCGGTGAAGCTCACCGGTGGCAGGCGGGCGCCGCGGCCGAGGCGGTAGCCGCCGTACGGCCCGCGGGAGGACTCGACGGGGACCCCGGCGTCGCGCAGCGTGAGGACGTATCGCCGCACCGCCCGCTCGGTCACCCCGAGCCGCTCGGCGAGCTGGGCCGCGGTGATGCCCGGCCGGTCCTGGATCGCCTCCAGGGCGAGCAGGGTCCGGATCAGGGGCGTCTCGTCCACGGCCACCTCGCCACAGTACGGCGAGGCCGTACACCGTGGGTTCAGCGGGCGCGTCTCCGCTCCGGGTCCTGACTGACGCCCACGACACTGCCGCCCACCACGCCAGGCTGTCGCTCGACGACGCCCAGGCCCTGCTCGAGGAGGTCCAGGCGGACCTGACCCGGCTGGACGAGTTCCTCGCCTGGCTGGAGCCGTCCCGCGACCGGGTCCACCGGCTGGAGCGCTACTACGCCGCTCAGGGGATGACCGACGTCGAGACCGTGCTGTCCGAGGACCCCGAGGCGGTCACCCCGCCGGTGGGCAACGAGGACGCCGCCTGGGAGGCGATCTCCGGGCGCGGCGAGCGGATGATGCGGCTGCTGCGCCTGGTGACCGCGGAGCAGACCGCGCCGCTGGACATGACCGACTGACGCCCGGGCGCGCCTCCCCGTCACCGCACCGGGTCGAGGCGCAGCAGCCGCCCGGACGGGCCGTCCTCCAGGAGCCACAGGGCGCCGTCGGGCCCCTGCTCCACCTCGCGGATCCGCGCGCCCATGTCCCACTGCTCCGCCTTGCGCGCGGACTCCCCGTCGAGGTCCACCCGCACCAGCGCGCGGCCGGACAGGGCGCCGACGAAGGCGTCCCCGCGCCACGGCGCGAAGGCCGAGCCGGTGTAGACGACCAGGCTGCTCGGGGAGATCGAGGGGTTCCACCACACCGCGGGGGCGACGTAGCCGTCGCCCGGGCGGTGGTCCGGGATGTCCTCACTGCTGTAGTGCGACCCGTTGGAGACGTTGGGCCAGCCGTAGTTGCCGCCCTGCCGGACCAGGTTGATCTCGTCGCCGCCGCGCGGCCCCATCTCGGAGGACCACAGCCGCCCGTCCGGCGCGAACGCCAGCCCCAGCGGGTTGCGGTGGCCGAGGCTCCACACCTGCGGCGCGCTGCCGTCAAGACCCATCCGCACCACCTTGCCGAGCGTGACCGACGGGTCCTGGGCGGGCGCGAACTGCATGCGTTCGCCCGAGGTGACGAAGAGGTGCTGCCGGTCCGGGCCGACCGCGAGCCGGTGGCCGTAGTGGCTGCCGCCGGACACGGACGGCTGCTGCCGCCAGATCACCGTCAACCCGTCCAGCCGGGGCGCCCCACCCAGGTCCAGGCGCGCGCGGCCCACCGCGGCGTGGGACCCACCGTCACCGCGCTCCGCCCAGCTCAGGTAGACGGTCCCGTCCTGCGGGAAGCCGGGCCCCAGGATCACATCGCCGAGCCCGCCCTGCCCCTCGTGCACGACGGCCGGTGTCCCCGCGACCGGGGTCGCGGCGCCGGACGCCACGTCGACGAGCAGCAGCCGACCGCCGCGCTCGGTGATCAGGGCCCGGCCGTCCGGCAGGAAGGTCATCGCCCACGGCTCGTCGAAGGTCCCGTGCGCGGACACGGTGAACGGCCGACCGTCCGGGCCGGTCCGCAGCGGCGCGGGAGCAGCCGGCGAGGCCGACGTGCCGGGCGAGGCCGACGTCCCGGGAGAGGTCGGCGCGCCGGACGGGGGCGCGGCAGACGACGTCACGCCGGAGGTCGAGGAGGTCGCGGTCCCCGGACCGGTCGACGTGCCGCCGGCGCACCCCGCCAGCAGCACGCCGACCACGATCAGGGTCGCCCGCCGCATGCTCACACCCGGCCGCCCCCGGTGCGCTTGGCCCGCTCGATGGTCGTGGTGAGCCGCGGCGCGCCGTCCTCTGGGGTGCCCTCGGTGCCCGGGTCGACCCCGCCCGCGGCGATCTGGTCGAGCACCCGCATGCCGGCCTCGCTGACGTGCCCGAAGACGGTGTAGTCGGGCCGCAGCCGGGAGTCGCGGTAGACCAGGAAGAACTGCGAGCCGTTGGTGTCCGGCCCGCCGTTGGCCATGGCGAGGGTGCCGCGCGGGTAGACCTTGCGGCTGCCGTCGGGGAAGCCCGGCCAGCTCGGCAGCGCGCGGGCGGTGGCCAGCTCGTCGCGGAAGGAATAGCCGGGGTCGCCCCAGCCGGTGCCGAGCGGGTCGCCGCACTGCAGCACCGACAGGGCGTAGGGCGGGGTGTGGTACGCGGTGAGCCGGTGGCAGGTGGTGCCGTCGAAGTACTTCTGGCGCACCAGGAAGAGGAAGCTCGCCGACGCGCACGGCGCGCCGGCCTTGTCGAGCACGACCGGTATGTCGCCCCGGTTGGTCTGCAGCACCACGGCGGCGTTGCCGTGGGTCTGCGGCTTGGGCGGGTCCGGCGGCAGGCCCACCGAGGTCGAGTAGGTCTGGTCCTCGAGCGGGGTGAACGCGCACGCCCCGGTGGTCGGGCGGGGCGCCGGGTCGGGACGCGCGGAGGCGGCGGGGGCGGTGGTGACGGCGGCGGTGAGGGTGGCCGCGGCGGCGAGGGTGGCAGCCGCAGCTGCGCGGACTGGCTTCATGAGGGGAGGGTAGGCGGTGCGGCGGCCCGCAGCATCTCCTGGAGCGTCTGGGCGTTGAAGGCGGCATACCCGTGGTTGTCGTTGTTGAAGTAGCACCACACCGACCGGCCCTCGGCCGCGAGGTCCTGCACCGCCGGCACCCACGCCGCGAGGTCGTCATCGTCGAAGGACCCGCCGTAGCGCCACTGCGGGTCGGAGTTGTGGAACCTCAGGTAGGCCAGCCGCCCGACGGCACGCAGCACCGGCTCCCGTTCGGCTACCACCGACACCACGAAGCCGGCGTCGTGACGGTCCAGCAGCGCGAAGACGTCGTCGTCGAGCCAGGACTCGTGCTGCGGCTCGACCGCGACGAGCACCCGCTCGGGCAGCAGCCCGAGGAAGCCGGACAGTCGCGCGTCGTCGCGGTGCAGGTCCGCGGGCAGCTGCACCACGAGGGGCCCGGCCTTGTCGCCCAGCAGGTCCAGGGTGTGGGTGATGCGCTCGCACCAGTCGGCCGGGTCCCGCAGCTTGCGGTAGTGGGTCAGGTAGCGGGACGCCTTGACGGCCATGCGGAACCCGTCAGGCAGCGCGTCGCGCCACCTCTCGACGGTGGTGTCGGCGGGCCAGCGGTAGTGGGAGCCGTTGAGCTCGACGGTGCCGAACCGCTCGGCGTAGTACCCGAGCCGGTCCGCCGCCTTCAGGCCCGCGGGGTAGAAGGTGCCCTTCCAGTGGTCGTAGGTCCAGCCCGAGGTGCCAACCCGGATCGGGCCGAGGCCGGGTGCGTCGTCCATCGCCCGCCCCACCTCAGGTGCCGCAGAAGGTCACGTGGCGGGGGGCGTCGGCGGGCGCGGGGCGCGCCAGGTCGTCGAGCCCCGGGCGCTCGGCATACGGGCTGGTGAGGGCGTCGACGAGCCGCTGGTAGGGCCCGAGGTCGCCGGCCGTCGCGGCGGTGAGGGCCTGCTCGACGACGTGGTTGCGGGGGACGTAGACCGGGTTGACCTGCTCCAGCTGCGCGGCCACGGCCGCGCGACCGCCGGGCAGCGCCGCCTCCCACCGGGCCGCCCACGCGTCGAACCGCGCTGTGTCCGTGACGAGCTCGCGCGCCCCGCCCGAGCCCAGGGCGCGGAAGAAGCGGGTCTGGTCGACGCGGTCCGCCTGCAGGATCGCGAGCGCCTCGGCGACCAGCTCGCGGTCGGGGGACGGCAGCCCGAGCTTGCGGGAGAAGCCCCCGACCAGGGCGCGCTCGTAGTGGTCCGGGAAGGTCTCGAGCACCTCGGTGACCGCGGCGACGGCCCGGTCGGTGTCGTCGTCGACGAGGGTGAGCAGCGCCTCGGCGAGGCGGGCGAGGTTCCATTGCGCGACCGCCGGCTGGTTGCCGAAGGCGTAGCGGCCGCCGGTGTCGATCGAGCTGAAGACCGCCGCCGGGTCGAAGCCGTCGAGGAAGGCGCACGGCCCGTAGTCGATGGTCTGCCCGGAGATGGTCATGTTGTCGGTGTTCATGACCCCGTGCACGAAGCCCACCTGCAGCCAGCGCGCGACGAGCTCGGCCTGCGCCTCGGTCACCGCGGCGAGCAGCGCGAGCGCCGGCTGGTCGCCCCGGCTCGCCTGCGGGTGGTGCCGCTCCAGCGCGTATGCCGTGAGCCTCGTGAGGAGGTCGCGGTCCGTGGTGGCCGCGGCGTACTGGAAGGTGCCGACGCGCAGGTGGGACGCGGCGACCCGGCACAGCACCGCACCCGGCAGCACCTCCTCGCGCAGCACGTCCTCGCCGGTGGCGACGACGGCCAGGGCGCGGGTGGTGGGGATGCCGAGGGCGTGCATGGCGACGCCCATGAGGTGCTCGCGCAGCATCGGGCCGACGGCCGCCTTGCCGTCGCCGCCGCGGGCGAAGGGGGTGCGGCCGGAGCCCTTGAGGTGCAGGTCGCGCCGTCGGCCGGCGGGGTCGACGAGCTCGCCGAGCAGCAGCGCCCGCCCGTCGCCCAGCCGCGGGGAGTAGCCGCCGAACTGGTGGCCGGCATACGCCTGGGCATGGGTCGGGGTGCTCTCAGGGACCTGGCCCACGAGGAAGGCGACCCCCTCGGGGCTGCGCAGCCAGTCGGGGTCGAGGCCGAGCTCCTCGGCGAGCGCCTCGTCGAGGACCAGCAGCCGAGGCTGCGGGAAGGGCGCCGCCCGCCACGGCAGCGACAGCTCGGGCACGGCCTCGGCATAGGTCTGCTCGAGGCGGGGCGGTCCGGCAGTCGTCGTCACCCACCGAGCCTAAGGGCCCCGGGCGGGGTCGTGGCGGCTAGCCTCGACGGCACCGGGATGCCACCGGCCCGGCCCGCACCAGCCCGCAGACCCGACAGCCGAGGAGCGCAGCCATGAGCGACACCGTCCAGCACGGTCACGAGCACCACCGGCGCGATGCCGTGATCACCTTGAGCTCCCCGATGCTCGCGGAGCTCGACCGGCACCAGCGGACCGCCTTCGTGGCCGCCCTCGTGGAGGTCGCGGGTCGTGGCCTGGACATCGAGGGGACCGTGGCGGCGTTGCACCGCCGTCTCGGCGAGGCCGGCGTCGAGCAGCCGAAGGCCGTCGTCGAGCGTCTCGGGGAGAACATCGCCAAGGCCGGGGAGGTCACGATCGTGACCGACGCCGGGGAGGTGCTGCACGGCGATCCGAGCTGGACGCCGCACCAGCACGACCCCGGCGTGGAGGGCACCGAGGACCCGGCGCACGGGGACCGGCCGTTCTACACCTGAGGTCCCCGCGCGCCGCGTCCCGCGGTGACGCCGGTCAGGGCGTGGGCATCCCGCCGTTGACGTTGAGCGTCTCGCCGACGACGTAGCTGGACTCCGGCGAGGCCAGGAAGACGTAGGCCGGGGCCAGCTCGGTGGGCTGGCCGGCGCGGCCGAGCCCCGTCGACTTCCCGAACTCCGGCAGGTCCTGCGGCTGCTGACCGCCGGAGGGCTGCAGCGGCGTCCAGATCGGGCCGGGGGCGACCGCGTTGACGCGGATCCCCTTGGGGGCCAGCTCCTCGGCCAGGCCCTTGGTGAAGTTGTTGATCGCAGCCTTGGTCGAGGCGTAGTCGATCAGCGTCGGGGACGGCTGGTAGGCCTGGATCGAGGTGGTGTTGATGATGGCCGAGCCCGGCTGCAGGTGCGGCAGCGCGGCCCGGACCAGGCGGAACATCGCCAGGATGTTGATGTCGTAGGTGGCCTCGAGCTGCTCGTCGCTGATCGCCTCGATCCCGTCGGTGGCGACCTGCTTGCCGCCGTTGTTGACCAGGATGTCCAGACCGCCGAGCGCGGAGACGGTCTGCTCGACGAGGGTGGCGGCGAAGGCCTTGTCCCGCAGGTCACCGGCGATGGTCTTCACGGTGCGGCCCTCCGCCGTGATGACCTCGGCGACCCGCTGGGCGTCCGACTCCTCCTCGGGCAGGTAGGTGATGACCACGTCGGCGCCCTCACGGGCGTAGGCGATCGCGGTGGCGGCGCCGATGCCGGAGTCGCCGCCGGTGATGAGCGCCTTGCGCCCGGTCAGGCGCCCGGTGCCGCGGTAGGACTTCTCCCCCAGGTCGGCCTTCGGGGTCATCTCCGAGTCCAGGCCGGTGCCGGGAAGCGGGGTGGCCGGCGGCTCGATCGACGGGTAGCGCTTCGTGGGGTCCTGCAGGGTCAGCTGGTCGGTGGTGGTCTGGTCGGCGTCCTGGGACATCGGCGCTCCTCGGGGGTGGTTGGTGCGGGGGTTGCGGCGACGACCGGCTCGACCTGCTGGGGCGGCGCCGGCCGTCGCTCTCCCTGCCCCCTACCCGCCGTGGCAGGGGTCTCACACTTGCCCCCGCGGACGCCCTCTGCCGTGGCACGATTGTTCAACACGCGTTGGAGCCGAGCCGGAGGGGAAGGTCATGGCGGGGATCGCCGTCGAAGCCGCCCTGCACGCCCTGCGCGCCGAGATCTTCGAGGGCCACCTGCGCCCGGGCGACCACCTCGACGAGGTCGGGCTGGGGCGGCGCCTGGGGGTGAGCCGCAACACCCTGCGCGAGGCCTTCCGGGTGCTGGCCGAGGAGCGACTGGTCGAGCACCGCCCGCACCGCGGGGTCTTCGTGCGCGCGCTCACCGTGCCCGAGGCGCGTGCGGTCTACCAGGCGCGCCGCGTCATCGAGTGCGGTGCGGTCCGTGAGGCTGCGGTGCGCCTCGCCACGACGCGTATGCCGCCACAGGCCGCCGTGGAGCGGGTCCGGGCCGGCGTCACTGCTGGTCGGGAGGCTGCGGCGGCCGAGGACTGGCGCGCCGTGGGCAGCGCCAACAGCGCCTTCCACCTGGCCATGGTGGCGCTCGCGGACAACCCGGTGCTGGACCGGGCAATGCGCCAGGTGCTGACCGAGATGCGGCTGCTCTTCGTGGTGGTGGGCCCGGCCCGGGAGGTGCACGAGCACTACGTGGAGCACAACGAGCAGCTGGCCCGCCTCGTGGAGGCCGGCGAGCTGGTCCGGGTCGCGGTGGCGCTCGAGGACTACCTGCTGCAGGCCGAGGAGCACCTCGTCGGGGAGTTCGCGCGAGCGGTCCCGGCGGCGGGCGCAGAGGCGCCCAGGGCTGCCGCAGCCGGGTGAACATCTGATTCGTCAGACAATTGTCGGTCTCACCTCTTGTCCTGATTGTTCAACAAAGTTAGGGTCCGGTCCGGTCCGGACTGTGGCGCCCGTGCCGAGTCTGCCGGGCCGCGTCCCGGCTCCCTCGACCAGGTGGTGCTGCCATGTGGGTGCTCCTCGCCGTCGTGATCGTCGTCGTCGGCTTCGCCCTGCGACTCAACGCGATGCTCGTCGTGACGGTCGCCGGGATCGCCGCCGGCCTGATCGCCGGCCTGTCCCCCACGAAGATCGTCGAGTCCTTCGGCACCGGTTTCGCGAGCTCGCGCTCGGTGACCGTCTTCGTGATCGTCCTGCCCGTCATCGGGCTCATCGAGAGCTTCGGTCTGCAGGAGCAGGCGCGCCGCCTCATCAGCCGGCTGCGCACCCTCACCACGGGCCGGCTCCTCGCGACCTACCTGTTGATCCGCCAGGGCACCGCGGCGCTCGGGCTCGTCTCCATCGGCGGACCCGCCCAGGCCGTCCGCCCGATCGTGGCGCCCATGGCCGAGGCCGCCGCCGAGCGTCGCCACGGCCCGCTCAGCGAGCGCATGCGGGAGCGCATTCGCTCCTTCGCCGCGTCCGCGGACACCGTCGGCCTGTTCTTCGGTGAGGACATCTTCGTCGCCGTCGGGTCGATCCTGCTGATCACCGGGTTCGTCGACGCGACATACGGCCTCAAGCTGGGCGCGCTGCACATCGCGCTGTGGGCGATCCCGACCGCGATCTGCGCGCTGCTGATCCACGGCTTCCGGATGCTGCGGTTCGACCGGCAGCTGGCCCGCATGGCCGCCGAGGACGGCCAGCACGCCCGGGAGGCCCACGACGGTCACGAAGGTCAGGGCGGCGCGACCCGCGCGGAGGTGACCCGATGATCAAGGTCGAGTGGTTGTTCTGGCTGGTCGGAGCATTCTTCGCGGCGGTGGCGGTCATCCGCCTCACCGACCCGACCGACCGCAAGCGCGTGGGCGGGGCGGCATTCTGGGCGGTCCTCGCCGGGTTCGGCTTCCCCGGCAAGGGTGGTCGGGAGACCACGACGGAGGAGCAGAAGGTCGAGCGCGCCCACCGGCACGGCTCGCGGTTGTTCCTCCCGGCGCTCCTGATCCCGCTCATCGCCGTGGTCTTCGGCAGCCTGCTGGTCAAGGTCAAGGTCGGCGGTCACCCGCTGCTGGAGACCAAGTCCGCCACGATCATCGGCCTGGGCGTCGCGTCCCTCGTCGCGGTCGGCGTGGCGATGCTGCTCTTCCGGGTGCCCAACCCGGTGACCCCGCTGCGTGAGGGGGACCGGCTGCTCGACCACATCGGCTGGGCCTCGATCCTGCCGCAGTACCTCGCCACCCTCGGCATCCTCTTCACCGCCGCCGGTGTCGGCAAGGCCGTCGGTCAGGTCACCGGCGCCGTGCTGCCCCAAGGGTTTCCTGCTCGTGGCGGTCATCGTCTACTGCCTCGGGATGGCGCTCTTCACGATCATCATGGGCAACGCCTTCGCGGCGTTCCCCGTCATGACCGCCGCCGTCGGCTGGCCGGTGCTGGTCCAGCAGTTCCACGGGTCGCCCGCGCCGATCTTCGCCATCGGCATGCTCGCCGGCTTCTGCGGCACCCTCGTGACCCCCATGGCCGCCAACTTCAACCTGGTGCCGGCGGCGCTGCTGGAGCTCAAGGACCAGTACGGCCCCATCAAGGCGCAGCTGCCGACAGCCGTCGCCGTGTTCCTCTGCAACATCGTCCTGATGTATCTCCTGTGCTTCCCGAGGTGACCCCGATGAGCTGGCAGCGCCAGTACGCCCAGGCCTGGGCCACGACCATCCCCGACGTGCTGGCGCGCACCTACCCCTACGCGGCCGCGCACGTCGCCACCGGGCCGCAGGACTGCGACGTCACCCCGACGCGCCTGCACCCGTCCTTCCACGGCTGCCTGGACTGGCACTCCTCGTGCCACATGCAGTGGTCCGCCATACGGCTCCTGACCCTGGCGACCGTCGAGCTCGACGACCAGGCGCGCGACGGCCTGGTCGCGGTGCTCGACGACCGGCTCACCCCCGAGAAGGTCGCGGTCGAGGTCGACTACCTGCGCCGTCACCCGCGGTTCGAGCGGCCCTACGGCTGGGGGTGGGCGGCCATGCTCGCGGCGGCCGCGCGGGAGTGCCCGCTGCCCGAGGCCCGCGCGTGGGAGGCAACGACCCGGCCGCTTTACGACGTGGTGCTCGAGCTCGTCTCCGACTGGCTGCCGCGGCTGCACTACCCGGTGCGGTCCGGGGAGCACGCCAACGTCACGTTCGGCCTCGGGCTCGTGCTCGACGCCGGCACAGCGCTGCCGTCACCGCAGGTCGAGGCGGTGCGGGAGCTGGTGGCGGAGCGCGCGCGGTTCTGGTTCGGGGAGGACCGGGACTACCCGGCGGCATGGGAGCCGGGCGGCTCGGACTTCCTGTCGCCCGCGCTGGCGGAGGCCGACCTGATGCGTCGGGTGCTGCCGGCGGAGGAGTTCGGTCGGTGGCTGGACGCCTTCCTGCCGTCGCTGGGGTGCGCCGAGCACCCGCTGCTGCAGCTGCCGGAGGTGGTCGACCCCACCGACGGCAAGGGCGCCCACCTGCTCGGGCTGGCGCTGCACCGCGCGGCGGCGCTGCGGTCCGTGGCGGTGGCCCTGACCCCGCGCGAGCGGGAGCGCATCCAGACGGTGACCCAGGGCCACATCGAAGCCACCGAGCGCCACATCGTCGCCGGCGACTTCATGGCCACGCACTGGCTGGTGTCGTTCGCGATCCTGGCGGCGACCGCGGGGGCCTGAGCGGCGCGCCATACGGACCACAACCGCACCCTCCGGGGTGGTTGTGGTCGGTATCCCGCCCGCGGACGACCACAACTGCACCCTCGGGGGTGGTTGTGGTCCGTATGCCGCCACCCCCGCACGACCACCACGAGCCTCGGGCCGGCTGCGCCCCGGCCACCGCCCGACACCCCACCCCTAGACTCGCGACCGGACCCGGATCCGCCCGGGACGAGAGGGGACGTGCGTGCGTGCTGTCGTGATGGACCAGCTGGCCGGACCGCTGCAGGTGCGTGACGTGGCGGACCCGACGCCCCCTGCGGGCGGGGTCGTGGTCGACGTCCACGCCACCGGGTTGTGCCGCAGCGACTGGCACGCCTGGGCCGGGCACGACGACGTCGCCCTCCCGCACGTGCCCGGCCACGAGCTGGCCGGTGTCGTCAGCGCCGTCGGCGAGGGCGTGCTGCGGTGGCAGGAGGGGGACCGAGTGACGGTGCCGTTCGTGTGCGGGTGCGGTCGCTGCGCCTGGTGCACGGCCGGCGAGGCCCAGGTGTGCCCTGACCAGCAGCAGCCCGGGTTCACGCACTGGGGCTCCTTCGCCGAGCGGGTGGTGCTCCACGCCGCCGACACCAACCTGGTCCGGCTGCCCGACTCGGTGTCGATGGCCGCGGCGGCGGCGCTGGGGTGCAGGTTCGCGACGGCATACCGCGCCCTGACGGCTCGGGCGCGGCTGCAGCCCGGCGAGTGGGTCGCGGTGATCGGCGCCGGGGGCGTCGGGTTGAGCGCCGTCATGATCGCCCGGGCGATCGGCGCGCGGGTCGTCGCGGTGGACCGCGGGCAGGCGGCCCTCGAGCGCGCGGCCGAGCTCGGCGCCGAGCACACGGTGCTCGCGGGGGCCACGACCGGTGGCGACGTGCCCGCGCAGGTCCACGCGCTGTGCGGCGGCGCGCACGTCGCCGTCGACGCGGTGGGGAGCGAGGCGACAGCGGCGGACGGCATACGGTCGCTGCGGCGCCGCGGCCGTCACGTCCAGGTGGGTCTGCTGCCGCCGGTCGACGGGCACCCGCGGATCCCCATGGACCGCGTGATCGCCTGGGAGCTGGACCTGCTCGGCAGCCACGGCATGGCGGCCACCGACTACCCGGGGATGCTGGAGCTCATCGAGAGCGGATCCCTGCGGCCGCAGGACCTCGTCGAGCGCGTCGTGGACCTGACCGAGGCGGCCCGGCTGCTGCCCGCCATGGACTCGGCGGCGCCCGCGGGGATCACGATCATCGACCCGCGCCCCGCGCCAGGCACCCCCGCGCGAGGCACGATGGGTCCATGACGAAGCCCATCCACCACCGCGACGACGTCGACCCCGCCGAGGGCGAGCGCACGTATGGCGACGTCGAGTTCGCGGACCCCGTCAACAAGAAGTACCCGATCGACTCGGCCGGGCACGTGCGCGCCGCGTGGAGCTACATCAACAAGCAGGGCAACGCGGACAAGTACACCTAGGCCGAGGTCGACCGGATCAAGGCGGCGGCGCGCAGGCACGACGTCGACATCGCGTCCGACGAGGGCTGACGCGTCGCCACCCCGCCGCGCTCAGGCGCCGGCGTAGGACCCGATGGAGTACTGGTTGCCCTCGGCGTCGGCGACGCTCGCCGAGCGGCCGCCGTAGTCCTGGTCTGCGGGCGCCATCAGCGAGACGCCGCCGGCGGCCAGCGCCCACTCGTGGACCTGGTCCACCTCGTCGTCCGACGCGACCACGAGGTAGCAGGTGGCCACCCCGACGCGACGCTGGTAGCCGCTGCCGTCCGGCACGTCCCGCCGCGCCGAGCCGACCATGACGCCGCCGTTGTCGCGCCAGGAGTACTCCGCGTGGACCACCAGCGAGGGGTCGTCCTGGTCGCGGTGCAGCGCCCGCTGCCGGAAGCCGAGCGCCTCGAGGAACGCGATGCCCGCGTCCGCGTCGTCGAAGTGGATGCTGTGGAAGAGGGTCGGAGTGCTCATGCCGTCGAGCCTGCCGCAGCCGCCGCCGGCGCGTCTTGAACGACGGGGAACACCTCGGTCCGCCACTGGGTCGGGGTCTGTCCCCCGAGCGCCCGGAACTCCCGCGACAGGTGCGCCTGGTCGGCGTAGCCCGCGCGCACGGCGACGTCCGCCCACGGCCGCCCGGCCCGGCCCAGCTCCAGCGCCGCGCCGAAGCGGTGCAGCCGCGCGACCTCGCTCGGTGCCAGCCCGAACTCCCCCGCGAACCGCGTCACCAGGTGCCGCCGGGACCACCCCAGGTGGTCGGCCAGCGCCGCCACCCGGACCCGCCCGTGGCCGCGGCGCAGCACCGCCCAGCCCCGCACCAGGTCCGCCGGCGGCGCCGCCTGGCGACGGTCGCCGCGGTCGAGCAGCCCCAGCAGGTGCCCCTCCAGCAGCGCGAACCTCCCCTCCCAGGAGGTCGTGGCCGCCAGCCGGGCGTGCAGGTCGGCGGGGATCCCGAGCGGCAGGTCGGCGAGGTCGGCG